>QKBZ01000331.1 GCA_003245895.1 Beggiatoa sp. | reverse complement strand
TAGGTTTATTGGGCACATTTGTTTTATGCACATAAGGGCCTACATAACGCTGATCGGCATCAAATATGTATGGTTCAAACCAAACACCTAAGCCATGAATACTGTCATCTGTTGCTGACTGCAACAGTTTAAACAAAGTATCTTCAATAATTTTATGGTCTTGGCGTACATCAGATAATAAGCTAACGGCAGAATCAGAGAGTTGTTGGGCGCGAATAATATAATGCTCAATCTGCCCTGCTATTTCTTTAGCGTGGCTTTGCTGATGATTAATTGCATCTACTTTCAAATCGTTAGCTTTGACTTGATAGAAAATAAACATACCAATAGTCAGTGATAAATTAAAAATAACGACCACTGTAGTCATAACAAAGAATACAGAGAAATTGGCCTTTATTTTAAAAGGAAGCTTGTTCAACAATGACATCATTTGTTAGCTCATATAAGGTGCGAGGCTCACGTTTATAACGGAGAAAGATGTCTTGATGATGACAAGTATTAATGGCTAGAAAATACTTATAGTAAAAATTTATTTTAACTATTAAAGTATTATATTCGTTATGTGCGAAGCAATTACTTGTAATATTTAAGAAAAAGCGATAAGTTGCTAAAAAACTTGTTACTTGTTCTATTAAATATTAAACTTTTCTTAACTAGTTGTTAAGCATATGTATTATTATCTAACAAAAATTGATAACTCACCTTACGCAAAAGGATGATGTAGGGCGTACGAAACGCCGCTGGTAATCAAATTTGTCTCTGTTCTCAATCGGCGTTTTCCCACCGAGCCTCGTATGATGTGTAAGGTGAGTTAATAAGCCATCTATTGATTAGTTTTCACCTGCACAACGCCTAACATTCTGCAAAACAGCGTTGCTATTGCGTATAACATAAAAGCTAAATCTATTTTTAATGACTTGAGAACAAAATGATTATTGTTATACGATACAAGTTCAAATTTATGTTGAGCAAAAAAAAAGCTCACCTGCTTTTAGGCGGGTGAGCTTATATCACGTAAGATGCAAAATAATCTGGATAATGACAGCGCAATTCTCGGCATTACCCAGTATACTTAGTCGTTAAACAGACTTAACGCAGACGGGCTAACAACATATTGGCTTGTGGAATGCAACCACGTCCAACCATCCAAACCACTTTATGGGATTGGGTAGGTAAACTGTCAGGTAACTGATACAATACCAGTTTTTTGAAACTAGAACTGCCACGGCGTGAGGTTAACTCCATAGTATAAGTATCGCCATAAACTACGGGTAAACTCGCAGGCCATGCTAAAGTTGCTTGATTGGCAGGCCACATGACTAACACTTCATGCCCCGTGCTTTTATGTTTGATGATTAAAGTGCTGGCACTGTGGCTCTCAGATTGGGGTCGCCACAACATCACTTGATTGGTGTCCGCGACACAATAATGTCGTTTATTCGTGCTAATATCGACTAACCAAATATCGCTAGGCATCTCTTGTTGACGTGCACGCACACTAGATTGGTTGAACTGTCCACTGTGTAAAAAATCGCTTAATGTGGCAACCAATTGCGGATCATCTGCACGTTTAGAGCTATTGTTGATAACTTGATGCAAAGGGCCTTGCACGGTTTGTACATCACCATTAGCAAATACAAGGGTGACTTCTGCCCCTGAAGTCAATTGTAAAACTTGGTTTTGTGGCAAAATTTGCCCTGTAGTCAAAGGGCTAGCCTGAGCATTGGCACGTATCACGACCATATCAGCAGCCCAACTGGTCGCACTTAGACAAAAAGTTAATAGCAGAAAAGTGAGTTTAGTTATCATATAATGACTCCTGAAAAAGAATTTGATTCCACCTGTCGCGTGTGTCCTCCATTACAAGATAGGGATGAACACTGCGCTGCTTCAGCATCCGAGCATTTGTGCTCTTAACAACTAGCGCAATTAGGCCAAAATCAATTGATTACTTTAATTTTAGCAAATTATCGATACTTAACGCAGTTTTGGTCGTCTCTCTTATTAAAATAAATTCCCCTTGACTTCTGGTCTGAGAACACTTATGTCGAACCCACTCTCTATGTTGAATATCAACCAGAAACAAACGACAACTTCTTTTGCGCAGTTGCTAGGCAGTTTTATGCAACGCAATGAAGTTGCTGATCATGAATTGGCACAACGAATCAATGTCCGACGTGAAACCGTACAGCGTTGGCTAAAAGGTGAAGTGAGTCGTCCGCGTCAACGTGAAGATGTGTTGCGCTGTGCGACTTATTTAAGCTTGACTGTAACTGAACGGGAAGCCTTATTAAAAGCCGCCGGTTTTACGACTATGCGCCGCCCAACCCCCTCCATGCCTGCTATGCCATCAACGCCACCACGTTTGCCTATTTCTTTAGGTGGGATGCACCGTAGTCCCTTTGTCGTCGGACCGCCGATTACGGAACCGCGCCAATTTTTTGGTCGCGATTATTTACTGCGGCGTATTTTCGATATTTGGAAATACCTACCCCTGCAACACATTGCCATTGTTGGTGCTAAACGCAGCGGTAAAACCTCATTGCTGCATTACCTGCGCCGCATCATCGACACGCCAAAAGATCAATTGCGCGAAGGCCAGCGTAATGACTGGTTAATCCCTGGTTATCAATGGGTTTTCGTTGATTTCCAAGACCCGCGCATGTGTTATCAAGAGAGTTTATTACGCCACATCTTGATCGAATTAGATTTACCGATTCCTGAACCCTGCGACTTAATTGGGTTTATGGAAATTACCGATCAATATTTGGAAATTCCGACTTTAATCCTGCTAGATGAAATCAGCGCCGGACTGGCTGCACCCGATTTAGACGAACAATTCTGGTGGGGTTTACGTTCTTTAGGCAGCAATCACGCCGGTGGTAAAATTGGCTTTGTGCTCACCGCACACCAAGCCCCTGAAGAAATCATGTTAGATGACAACAAGCCCTCGCCTTTCTTCAATATTTTTGGCCATGTGTTGTCCTTAGGGCCTTTAGAGGAAGCGGAAGCATTAGACTTGATTGCAAGCTCGCCAATGCCTTTTGCGGAATCTGATGTAGCATGGATTTTAGAGCAAAGCGGTGGCTGGCCTGCCTTAATCCAGATTTTAAGCCATGCCCGTTTGATTGCCTTGGAAGAAGGCCGTGACGGTGAAAACTGGAAAAAAGAAGCCTTACGTCGCATGACTCCTTACCGTTATTTGTTAGAACAACAAGAGGACTGGCAAGCCTAATGCGGCTTGTGGTGGCTGTGCCGAATGTACAGCCACTGCCCCGTTAAGTTTGCACCTAGTGATACTGCATGTCGCCTGATTCCTCGCTTACCTTACCCGCAAAT
Source organism: Beggiatoa sp. (assembly GCA_003245895.1). Lineage (GTDB taxonomy): Bacteria > Pseudomonadota > Gammaproteobacteria > Beggiatoales > Beggiatoaceae > SZUA-411. The sequence goes on along the minus strand of QKBZ01000331.1, from coordinate 3,446 downwards.
CCACTGCTAGCCAGTTTAAAACTGCTACAGTGGTTACTGCTTACCCCCTCTTTTTGGCGGCGTTATATTCAACAACACCTGCCACACGTTTCCCCTGATTTTGCCCTTGCCGATGTGCAACGCCCGCAATGGTGGCAACCCGCCATTCGCCGTGTGCTGTGGTTAGCACATGGCATTGTGCCACTGTGGGGCGTGTTAATGGCCGCTGTAGTGTTGCGCTTACTCGGCACGCAAGGGCTAGATGCCGCACTCGCTTTATGTTACGCCTTCATTTTTAGTGTGATTGGAGGTGTCTTAGGCAGCTTATTAATTTCCGTTGCCTTTGGCACAGTAGTCAGTTTGCTCGGCGGCTTGCTGCTCAGCATTCCGGTAGGTATGGAAGGCGACATTGTCTTCAGCATGGCAAAAAATATCGCTATTGCAGTGGTATTAAGCATCTCTGGTATTGTTGCCGACCCGCAACCTGTTGCCCCAGAAGCGTTACTCACCATTTTAAGCGTGATTTTTATCGCAGGTACTGCTGGCAGTGTGATGCACGCCACCGCCAATACTGGTGCCCGTCACTCACAACACCGCCAATTAGGCAGCGTTGTCATCGGCGTGTTTATCAGTGCCATCGCTGCCTTTCTCTTTGGTTTTTTAACCACCATGTTAGCCCGCACCGCTGCCGATTTAACCGAAAGCGGCATTTTATTCAGCTTGGTTTATGACGGATTGATCGGGGTGGTGTTCGCCTCCTCATTTGCGCTAATTTGGGGCTGGTACACATGGCGCTGGAGCGAAGGCTTATTGCTGGGTATTGCCAGCGGCTTGTTATTAGGTGGCTTCACCTTATTAGTCAACGTGTTTGCCAATGGTGACACCTTGTTAAGCGTGGTGTTACTCGGTTTACACGGCGGCATTGAAAACGCGCTGTTATATGTGTTGCTATTCGCCTTTCCTTATGTGCTGGCAAAACGCATTGCCAACCCGCTGGCAGGCATTATCGCGGGCATTTTCGGCAGCGCGGGCGTGTATGTGGTGTTCATGGTGTTATTAGAACGCTACCAACTCAGCTTTATTTTACCGCTGACCTTAGTCGCCTTTGGCTTAGGTATGACCTTTAACTGGTGGCGCCCGTTATTGTTTTACCCTTTGCTCAGCGCATGGAACCTGCTGTTATACCGCTCTGAAGAACGCCGCGCACCAGATCGCGCCAGCCGTTTATTCAAGCATTCCGCCTTCTGGGACGAACATCAGCCTTTACCTTTATTTGGTTTAGAAAGCTTTTTAGTATTAGTGGCGGAGCGAGATGCCGAATTAGGCAATTATGCCATCGAATATTTAACCAGCAGCCGACAAAGCTGGGCAGCTCAAGAAGCCCAAATTGAAATCGATGCCCGCCGCCTGCAACGCTGTGACACCGCAGAAGCTATCGGCCAATCCTATCGTCAATTAGCAGCCGGAGAATTAAGCGGCCCTGCCAGTGCCTTATTGCGCAGCTTTAGCCGCGCCAGCCGAGATGTTGAGGCCGCGTTAGCACAAGAAAGCAGTTATAATCAACGGCTAGCCTTAGATGCGGTAGAAGAACGCCTAGACGGTTTATTGCGCGAACTCACCCGCTCTTCAGAACCGTATGCGCTGCGTTTTCGCCCAATTGCGGCACATTGGCGGCAGACCTTAGCCGATTATGTGCGCTATCTCAGCGAGGCGATGGAAAGCCGCCAAGAATTGAATAATCCGTATGTGATCGGGATTCCGCTGACAGAGCATCAAGAAATCTTCGTCGGTCGCAGTGATGTCAGTGAAAAAATCGAGCGTTTATTGTTAGATCGCCGTTGTCCACCGTTACTACTTTACGGACAACGCAGAACCGGTAAAACTTCCTTACTCAATAACTTAGGCAAGTTACTGCCCAGCACCATCGTTCCCTTATTTGTTGATTTTCAAGGCCCTGCCTCGCTAGCACGCGATTACGAAGGTTTTTTATACAATATCGCCCGCGCCATGAACACCTCGGCAAAACGCCACCGCGACTTAAAATTGCCGCCGCTGACCCGTGAAAGCCTAAACGCTGACCCGTTTACCCGCTTTGATGAATGGTTAGACGAAGTAGAAGACAGTTTAGACCTTGAGCAGATGTTATTACTGGCCTTTGACGAATTCAGTGCTTTAGAGCATGTGTTAGCACAAGGCCGCTTAGACGAAGTTGCCGTGTTAGGCATGTTCCGCCATTTAATCCAACATCGCCCGCGTTTTAAAATTTTGCTCGCCGGTTCGCATACCTTGGATGAATTTGAACGCTGGGCGAGTTATTTAATCAACGTGCAAACCGTTCACCTCAGTTATTTACAAGCCAATGAAGCCTTGCAACTCATTGAGCAACCGGTTAAAGATTTCCCCTTGCGTTATGAATACGAAGCCAGCCAACGCATTATGGAAATCACTCGCTGTCATCCGGCCTTGATCCAATTGATCTGCGCGGAAATGGTGACGCTGAAAAATCGCCAACACGTCAGCGAACGCCGCCAAGCCCACTTAAGCGATGTCGAAGCCGCCATCCCTGGTGCGTTACAACATGGGCGCTTTTTCTTTGCCGATATAGCGAATAATCAGGTCTCTGAAGCCGGTGTAGTGTTGTTGAAATATATGGCGACGGCGGGCGAAGGCAAAGTGACCAGCGAAGACAAATTACGCGAACAATGCCCTGCTGAAGCTGCATTTGAAACGACTATTGAGAATTTATTACATCGAGAATTAATCGAACCGTTAGGCAGTGGGTATCGGTTTCAGGTGGAGTTGATTCGACGGTGGTTTGTTTAGAAAGCCTGAACTTGCTGCGTAGGGCGGATAAGGCGGCAGCCGTCATCCGCCGTAAATGCTAGAAATCGGTCTGAAATTAGCGAATACCTAGAGTTCGACGAAAATTATCGTTGAAAACAAAGTTATACTTCTCGTTCCCAAATGCCATTTGGAAATGCAGTCGTGACGTGCTACGTCACGAGTGAGTTCAATAACAGATGTTTAGCTTTATCTTGGAACAAACCCTCGACGCAGCGCGTCGTGACTGCATTCCCACACAGCGTGTCACTGCCATTAAGTTAAGCAAACGTTGTCGTTGTAGGGTGGAATAGCGCAGCGTATTCCACCATAGACTTCTGCAAAAAAGCTGAGCAAAAACAGGTTATAAACCGCATGGTGGAATACAGTTTACGCCTATTCCATTCTACAAACACGCTTAACTTAATGGCAGTGACATAGCTAGGATACCGTATCCTAGCTATGTCGGATGACGGCTATCGCCTTATCCGACCTACAAGAGGTGTAATGGTCAAGTTTTTTTGTAGAAAAGTTAAGCCACATTTAGAAACGATAAAGTTTTCTGATGTGGAGTCATGTAATCAATAGCAGAGTGTAATCTGCGGTAGTTGTAAAACCAGATATAACGTTGAACACAATCATGGACA
>QKBZ01000224.1 GCA_003245895.1 Beggiatoa sp. | reverse complement strand
ACCTGGACCTGGAGTCCGAACTGCAGAACGAATGCCGTAATAAGGCCGCCGGCGACGGCAGCACGCGTGAACCATCGCATCATCATGTCTCGCTCCTCAAATCTTCGGCGTCCTTTAGGAGACTATTGTTATCTTCAATATTCAGCGATGTCATTGCATCATGGGATAGAACTTTTATCAAAACAGCTTCTCTTTGAAAAAGGAGGAGAAATATATAAAGAAAACGGAAAAGTTATAGAGTTTGAACAAACTATTAATGCATTAAAATCAAAAAAATTGATAGAAGTTCCGTTGGAGAACGACCTAAAAAGGCTAAATAAATACAGAAATCTTTTGGCTCATAATGAATTAAATGTTGATATTGATATTGAATTTATAAAAGGCCTTATTTTTAAAATGAAAATTTTCTTTGAAAAAGAGCTTAAATTATTTTTGTGTGGTGAAGAAAATAGTTATACTAGAGACATTGCCATTTTAAATAAGAAAAACAATGATGAGAAAAGAGTTTTCAGGTTAGTAAGCGAGTTTGATAGTCAAAGTATAGACGGTAATATTTTTAACATTGATGAAAAGATTATAATTTTACCTTCTATTTTAAGAATCGAGCGTAATAAAGAAATACATCAAATACGTCGCCTTGAAATTGATATTCTAGCAACAGACAAAAATGGTTCTCAATCTTGGGTCGTGGAAGTAAAAAGTGCTGTACAACGCTTTTCTGAACCAGATTTAGTGTTTAATACACGAAGGAAAAGTAGGATTATAAATGCTAAAGCATGGATAGTTTATTTTGGGCAGGCTTCTGAACGATTAAAATTCTTGGCGAGGAAATCAGGTGTTATGTTAACTGATCATGAAGCTTTTAAAAAACTTGAAGAACATTTGAACATAAACTCAATGTAGTTTTTCCTCGTTATAATGTTAAGAAGCCCCCACACAAAGTATAAGGGCTTCTCATCAATTATTGTACCCCCTCCACCTGCGCCAACATCCCAAACTCCTCCTCCGGTGTTTTCGCCACCAAATGATTCCGACTATACCCAAAGAAATAAGCCGCACCCACCGCGAACAACACCAGCGTATACATAAACGCCTGAGCGTCATACGCATACACGCCAGTCAACGCCACCAACGACAACACCAAAGACAAGCCAGAAGTAAACACGCCGCCTGGGGTTTTATAAGGGCGTGGCATGTCTGGGTGATTGATGCGCAATAAGATATGGCTTAAGGACATCAGTGCATAAGACACCGTGGCGCCGACCACTGCCATTGCCAGCATTAAATCGCCTTTGCCGGTTAAAGAGGCTAAGAAACCTAAAATACCAGGGATGATTAAGGCGCGGGCAGGGACTTTGCGCTCATTAGTTAAAGACAAACTTTGTGGCAAGTAGCCCGTGCGTGACAAGGCGAACACTAAGCGGCTGTAACCGTAAATGATGGAGAAGAACGAGGCGATTAAACCCGCTAAAGCTAACACGTTCACGATGGTGGCTAACATCGGTTTATTCGCCGCATTCAGCGCGTCAACTAACGGCACGGCACTCGCGCCCAAGGTTTCAGAACCCGCAACACCGGCTAATAAAATCACCATTAACGCCGCAGTGAATAACAAGAAAATCATGGCAGCGATAATGCCTTTCGGGACATCTTTCGCGGGGTCTTTTGCTTCCTCAGCCGCCAACGGCACGCCTTCTACCGCTAAGAATAACCACATGGCAAACGGCAACGCAGCCCAGATACCATACCAGCCAAAAGGCATGAACTCAGATGCGCCCGCCGCTTCCGTTGGTGCGATGTTAAACAGCAAAGAGGCATCGAAATCGCCGACTAAGGCCACCGCTGTGCCGATGATAGCGACCACCGCTAAACCACTGATTACCATCATCACTTTTAACGCTTCGCCCACCCCTGCAAGGTGAATGCCGATAAATACGATGTAAAACAGCGCGTACACCACAGGGCCATTGAAGCCCAGCAACTCCTCTACCGCCGCACCGATAAAAATCACAATCGCGGCGGGCGCAAGCGCGTACTCAATCAACACCGCAAGCCCTGTTAAAAAGCCTCCGGCGGGCCCCATTGCTTGGCGTGCAAAACTGTAACCGCCTCCCGCTGCCGGAATTGCTGCCGACATCTCTGCCAACGACAACACCAAGGTAAAATACATCAGCCCCATCAATACCGCCGCGACGACAAAGCCGCCCCAACCGGCTTCCGCGATGCCGAAATTCCAACCGGCAAAATCACCGGAAATCACATAAGACACGCCTAAACCGGCGAGTAATAACCAGCCTGCCGTGCCGCGTTTGAGCTGACGTTTTGCCAAGTATTCTTGATCTAAGTGTGTAGACATTGTGGAGTCCTCTGTTACAGATAAGGGTTAAGCATGTGCGCTTAAAAAGCTGTGATGGCTGCTGTCTTGCTCCAACACAGTGTCATCGGCGCGGTCTTTTAACTGCACGCCCGATAAATTTTTAGTCCGCGCTTCATTAAGTAAATACTGCGCTTTGCGACTGGCATCTTGATGTTGCAGCCCCGCTAAACGCACGTTAGAAATGCAGTTGCGTTGCGAGTCCGCTCGCCCCAATTTCGGCGACCATGTTAAGTACAAGCCCATGCTGTCCGGCGAACTTAGCCCCGGCCGTTCACCGACTAAAATCAACACGCAACGCGCTTTTAATAACTCGCCAATGTGATCGCCAATCGCTACCCGACCTTGCTCAACCACGCATAAGGGCGCCAGTGTCCAAGGGTTAGTTTGCTGCGTCAGCGCGGGTAATAAGGCATGTAGAAACGGGATCGCGTTTTCTTCAATCGCCAACGCGGACAAGCCATCGACGATCACCACCGCTAAGTCATAAGGCGTTTTCGGTTGCGATAAGCTGTTTAACTGTTGTTGCGAAACCTCGTTTAAACGCCGCCCATAATCAGGCCGCTGCAAATACATCGCGCGATCTTCAGCTTGGCTGTGCAGCAATAGCACGGACTCGGTACACCATGCCTGTTGCTTTAAATTGTCGATTAAACCTTGGCTGTCTAAAGGCGTATGCACTGCGTCTTGGGCTTTGGCATGGGCTAATTGAAAGTCTAATAAGTGGCGCGTCGGCACACTGACACCGGCACGGCCTAAGCCGATACGCGCATCAGTGAAACCGCGCAACACTTCCCAAGGATTTTCAATCACGGGGTCATTAATCGGATGGGTGGGGAAATCCTTGCTCATGCGTTGCCTCCTAACACACGGCTTAACGAGGGGTTAAAGCGGTCTGGTACTTGGTGATTCAGGGTGAAGTTCTGCCCGTTGCGGAAAATCTCCATTTTCTCTAACCACACGGCGAACTCTGGCGCAGGTTTTAAGCCCAGCACGCGGCGGGCGTATAAGGCATCGTGAAACGAGGTGGTTTGATAATTCAGCATGATGTCGTCAGAACCGGGGATGCCCATGATAAAAGTGCAGCCCGCCACGCCTAATAAGGTCAACAAGTTGTCCATGTCGTTTTGGTCGGCGTTGGCGTGGTTGGTGTAGCAGACATCGCAGCCCATCGGCAGCCCTAATAACTTGCCGCAAAAATGGTCTTCTAATCCGGCGCGGGTAATTTCTTTGCCGTCATATAAATATTCAGGGCCGATAAAACCGACTACGGTATTGACTAACAAGGGCTTGAATTTGCGGGCGACGGCGTAGGCGCGTGCCTCACAGGTCTGCTGATCCACGCCGTGATGTGCATCGGCAGATAAAGCACTGCCTTGCCCTGTTTCAAAATACATCACGTTGTCGCCCACCGTGCCGCGTTTTAACGACAAGGCCGCGTCTTGCGCTTCTGCCAAGGTCGCTAAGTTGAAGCCGAAACCGTCATTGGTCGCCTGTGTGCCGCCGATGGACTGAAACACTAAATCGACGGGCGCGCCTTGTTCAATCGCTTCGATGGTGTTGGTGACGTGGGTTAATACGCAAGATTGGGTGGGGATTTGATAATGCTCGATCACTTCGCTCATCATTTTGATTAAGCGGCAGGCTTGCGCGACGTTATCGGTGGCGGGGTTAATGCCGATCACCGCATCGCCGTTGGCGTATAGCAAGCCGTCTAAAATGCTAGCGGCAATGCCGGTAATGTCGTCGGTTGGGTGGTTGGGCTGTAAGCGGGTGGATAAATGCCCCGCAAGGCCAATGGTGTTGCGAAATGCGGTCGTGACTTGGCATTTTTTTGCAACCAGAATTAAGTCCTGATTGCGCATGATTTTGCTTACCGCCGCCGCCATTTCTGGCGTAACGCCTGCGCGGATGCTGGTCAACACCTCTGGCGAGGCTAAATCGCTGAGCAGCCAATCGCGGAAACCGCCTACCGTTAGATGAGAAATCGGCGCAAAGGCTTGTAGGTCATGCTCATCTATAATTAAACGGGTAATCTCGTCGTCTTCATAAGGCACGACGGGGTCTTGCAGAAAGTGCTTAAGCGGCAAATCAGCCAAAGCCATTTGCGCCACCACGCGCTCCTCGGCATTGTGTGCGGCGATGCCTGCGAGGCGATCTCCTGAGCGGGCGGGTGTCGCTTTAGCAAGTAAGTCTGCTAAGTTACGAAAACGGAACGTGCGCTGGCCAACGCTATAGCGAAAGCCGTTGCTCTGCTGGTGTTGGGACATAAGTCTATTCTCGACGGTTTTACTGGGATGTAAGTAGTGTGGCTCATATTGTTGTAATAAACAGGTAAAAGTGGTTATCGAATTTCGGCAAACTTTTAAAACTTTTTGAAAAACAGTGATTTATTTTTGAATAAAAATTGATTTTGCACAATTTTGATATTAAGGGGTGCAGAATGATGCAGGTCACAGATAACAATGCACTAAAAAAAAGCGTGGTGTTACAACGTCGTGATGCAGAGGATGCCGATTTGCACGCTAACAATCTGACTGGCTGGCAACAGGAATATGATCAAATCAGTCGCGGCAGTTTTTCCGGCAGTATCATAGAGTTGCCGTTTAAAGATTTGCAGGTTTTTCGGGAGGATACCAACCAAGCCTTGCAGCAAAAATGCGTGGTGTGGCCTGATTCTGTGTGGTTGGGCATTCCATTGGCGCAGCAGCAGGAATGCCGGATTAATGGGTTAGGCGTGAGCGATAACACGGTGATGTGTCGGCTGGGTAATTATGATTTTGATTTGTCCACGCCTAGCGATTACAGCTTGTATGGCATGGTGATTGATTATGCGACTTTGCTAAAAACCGCACAAATTCACGGTTTAAAGCTAAATTGGCAGGAGTTGCACCAATTTGGACGTTTGAGCGTGCCGAGTCAGACTTTAAATAATGTGCGTTTTGTGTTGGCGCGTTTGTTAAATGAGCAGGCACAGCAGGTGTGTCCGCGTATGGCGCATGATGTGTTGATGATGGCGTTATTAGAGTTGTTGAAAGTTGAGACCCCCGCCCCGCCGGATATTCAGAGTTATCACCATCGTAAGCAGGTGGTGGATATTGTGCGGGCTTATATTGATGTGCATCCTGATACGCCGTTGACGGTAACAGATTTGTGCAAAATGGCGAATGTGAGCCGCCGCACGTTGCAATACAGTTTTGAGAGTATTTTGGGGGTTAGCCCGATTCGGTATTTACGGGTGTCACGCTTGAACGGCGTGCGCCGCGCTTTGGTGCAAGCGTCTTATGGCGCGTGTGTGGCGGATATTGCGAGCCAGTGGGGGTTCTGGCATATGAGTCAGTTTGCTAAGGATTATCGGGATTTGTTTGGGGAGTTGCCGTCTAGGGTGGTGGGGTGAGGGATTGTTAATGAAAGTTAATTAGTATTGTATCTTGCTCAAGTAGACTTTTTCATAAACATAATATACTTTTACAGCTTCATATATGAGATAATGTATGAAGTACTGTTAAGCATGTTTAATATTATTTTTTTAATTTAAAAGGGATGATATGTATATTAAATCAATAGACTTTTACCATAAACCTCTTGGTGGTAATGGCTGGCATATTAAGGAATGTGAGTTTAATTTTATCAATTTGATTTCAGGAAAAAACTCATCTGGAAAGACTAGATTATTAAAAGCAATAAATAGCTTTTCAAATTTATTATCTCACGATCAGATTAAAACAAAAGACAATATCTTTTTACACTGGACTATTACCTTACAAAACTATAAAGACGACATTGTTGTATATGAATTTTCGTCTGAAAACAACCAGATATTAAAAGAAGAATTACGAATAAATGGGAAGCTCTATTTAAATAGAGATTTTGAAGGAAAAGGAACTATTATATATGCAGCTTTGGATAATAAAGAAGTTGAGTTCGAGGTAGAAAAAAATAAAATTGTTGTTACTTCTAAGAGAGATAAAAAGCAGCATCCATTTTTAGAAGTTCTTTTTGATTGGTCTAAACATGTTTTTTTGTATAATTTCGGAGGTCTTCTTGGAAGAGACACATTATTTTCTATTGCAGCATTAGACAAGTTAAGCACTCACAATAGCGATCTAGAAAAACTAAGTAAAGATGATGATGGTGTGGTTCCTAAGTTTGAACTTGGTGTAAATGCTTTTGGCGATAAGTTTAAAAAGAAAGTAATTGAAGACTTTAATAGCATTGGATATAAAATAGAGGACATATATGTCGCTCCTTATGAAATTTATAACTCTGATATTCATGGTATTCCTATACCAAATATCCTCTATATTGTAGAGCAAAATGTTTCTGATAAAATTTCACAAAGCGATATTTCTCAAGGAATGTTTAGAGTACTTTCTCTTATAATTCAGCTTACTTACCTAGAGTTTAATTTAACTGAACATTCTACTATATTGATTGATGATATTGGAGAGGGGTT
>QKBZ01000175.1 GCA_003245895.1 Beggiatoa sp. | reverse complement strand
TTATATTTTCTTAAATCAACTTCATGAAATGCTTGTTCGTATATTTTATACATGCTATTAACTAAAAAAAACAATTTTTTATTTTATTGCTGCTTAATATTTTAAATTTGGTTAGTAATTTGTGAGCCGCAAATGCCGTTATTATTAATTTTTGATTAAGATTATAAATAATTTTTTTCATCCCACTCATTACGCATAAAAAATCTTGGTAAATTAAATAATGTCTTCATATCAGCAGACCAAAAACCAGATTCAACAGAACAGGCATAGTTAAAGCCAACTTGTTTAACAGCCTCAATTACTTGTTTATTATATGCGCCATCAGGATAACAAAAAGCAATAGGGCTTTTAGAATGACATACCTTGACTAAATGGTACGCTGCTGTTAGTTCTGCACATAGTTCATTTAAGTTGAGGGTAGTTAAACGTTGATGGGTTTGTCCATGTCCACCTATTTGATGCCCTGAGCAAGCAAGTTGTTGCAATGTTTGTTGGCTCAAATAAAGTTCTTGATTGCGAGGTGTTTTTTGTACTATTAAATATTCACCAAGTTGTGTTAAGAACCCAATTTTTTGTTTAATAGGTAAAGTTTGTAGATATTGTTTAACAGGTCCTTTAACCCACCAACACAGGTTTTTATCAATACTTGGATATTCTATTATATTAGGTAATAAGTGCGATAAATTGATATCTTTTCTACGCTGTGCATGATGCAATAGCGCGTAATAATGATCGATAAACATTAATGTTTGATGATCTGCGAGATGATTTGCAATTGGGAATAATGTCAATGGATACTGTGTTGCATACAATAAGCTATCTTGATACCCATCATCAAAAGTCAAAACGCATAAAGGGTATTTATTGTCACCTAGCTGTATTTTTTGCAATGCATCTGTCAAGGTGACGAACTTCATACGCCGTCCAAACCATTCAATTTGACGCAAAAATACTTCAGGTGTAACAGCCGTACCACGCTCAAAATAACAAGCCGTGTCTGGTGTATATGCGCAAACGCGGTGATACATTAAAATATATAAGGGGGGCACAGTGCTTTTTATTCAAAAATAGGCAAAATGGAAAAAACTTTGGGATGTGCACTTAGGTTATTAAGCTCAATAATTGCTTCAAGTGCTAAAGAATGACGATTAAGCCATAATATAGCTGTTGTGGTTTTAGCAGGGTTTAATGAGCACCAACGCACAGGATTTGTTTCTGCGATTCGGGTCAAACCGACCACAACAAAATCTTGCGTTACCAATAAACCTCGGCACCAACCTGTATAAGGATAACGCTCAAATAATGCAATTTTTTTGTAGGGTATTAGATGTAAACTATGGTCATGATTGAAGGTGTAACTTAATAACATACCGTTTGTTGTAGTTAACCAAAACTGATTTTCAAATACACAGCCATCATGTGGGTAACCCGGTAAATCACGCAGTATATATTCCCATGTATATATATCTTGCAGTGCCCGATCACGAAACCGAGTAACTAATAAATGATTGTAAACTCTGGTTATATGATTAGGATGTACACAGTCTTGTACTTTTCTTTGGTGAAAAGGAAGATGGTCAGTTGTTTGATAATAACTCCCTAAATTAATAGTAGTTTCATTATCAGAGTTATGCCTTACAGAAAAAGCATGGGTGGTTTGCCAACGAGTATTGATGGGACGTTGTGCACTGTTACTCCGCAAAGTATGTCCTGTAACCCAAGCTGGCACTAGACTATAAGAACCTAAAAAGTGACCTTGTTGTGAATCAAAACAATCAATACGGTCTAAACCTGTATTAACTAAATACAGTCTATTTTGTTCAATATAAACGTGGTGCAGATCATTCATACAGGCTTGATGAAGTATGGCTTTAACTTGCCAAGTCTTAGCACAAATCTGATATAACGCAGAAAAACCACAAACGAATAAATCGTATGGTTTTGATGAAGTTTTTTCTTGGTTAAACCACGCTGCTCCAGTAAATCCTTTCCCCATCACGCTTAAATTAGATGGAGGCATATATTCCAGTAAAATTTCAACATGCTGTTGTGTGGGGTCAAGCAATAACAAGCGTCCATACGCCTCTGAAAAATCTCCCGCACTTACTAAGACTTTCATGTGTTTTAGGGTCGCCAACCGCTACCAATATCACCCAGTTTTACAGGTACACTTTGTATCGCTGTAAGTGCTGCTTGAATCGCAGCTTCAACAGTATCTACACCGATAATAGGCTGTGCATGACGTTGATCCAGTTGTTCACCACTGACTCGCTGTGCCCATCCTGTAATTTCATTAAATACAATCACCGGTTTCCCTAATTGCCAAGCTAAAGCCAATTCGCTCAATGTACCAGAGCCACCACCAATACCAATCACCACATCCGCACTAGCAACCACTAAGACATTACGTGCTAATTGCATACCACTGGGAATTACAATATCCACCCAAGGATTAGCTTGCGTGGTGTCATAGCTTGGAATAATACCCAAAACATCACCTTCGCAGTAACAATGTGCTTGGTGCGCGCCTTGGCTAACAGCCGCCATCATGCCACCCATTCCACCAGTTACTAAACGAAATCCGGCCTCAATTACTGCTTTTCCTAATGATACCCCTAATTGTTGCTGCGTTTGTTCAATGCTAGCAGCACCAATCACTGCTAATAACGGACGACGTTGTGATAGCTGAGTCATATTAAATATGTTTTTGAACTAATGCTGTTATGTCGTGTTGCCATTGTGTGAATTGTGGTTTCAATTGAGTATAAGCATGTTGCAAGGCGTTGATAGTAGATGGATCAGTGGCTAATGCCAATAGTTCATCCAATAGCGTTTGATTATTTTTGTTGAAGGAAAAATAAATATCTAAACTCGATGTTAAGTGTGCTAACAACTGTTGTAAGGCAATGTTGGTTTCAACATCATGCTTCCACCATGCCTCAGTTTCTATATCATGTTGCTGTTTAAGTGTATCCAAATAGTGTTTTGCTTGTTGCAAATTACTAATAATACGCATTGCACGTTGCTGTGTAGCATGTTTAAAATCAAACGCATCGTCTACATTGGCATTAACAGCACGTGCTAATATCACACCAAAAAACTCACTTCGTAAACTGTCCCAAGTCGCTTGTTGATCAGTCTCTACTAAGGCTCGTTGTGTTCGTTCATGTAATAAAGGCAAAACAGCTTGGTAAATACGAGCAGGATAATGTGTCTGTAATAAACTGGCACCAATCATATCTGCACGCCTTGTTTCAATACCATCAATGCAAGCATTTGGATAAGCATGTGCTAATAACACATCAAAATCAAAAAAAATCGTGTTCCCCCCTCGCAGTACAGAAGGTTTTAATGGCATATTTGAGTTGTACAATAAGGGACGAGTCACCGCTTTACCAATAGTGATGTTTGTTGCAGCTTTGAGATAAGCTAAACATTGTTCACGTACTGTTGCACCTACATCACGGCGTGCTTGCCAGCGAAAGGGAACATGGTAATGCATTTCTCCCATTTCACTGTGGTCATAATAATAATCGGGTAAACAAAAATGCGTAGATTGTTTAAGTACAGGATAAGTTTGATCTGGTTTTAGTGCTGCAAACCATTCTAAGTTTGCTAATAAATCAAATAATTGAGTACGCAATACTGCATCTGGGCGAATAGGCGGATCACCCGTCACACCACCAAGTAATACGCTAATGTGAGGGTAAGTATAATAATAGGTTAATAACTCTGTTACTAATCTATCTGCACTATGATAAGACACATATCCATTGACTACACTTAGGTGTTGCCAAGCAAGATCGTCATCAATCATCCATACCAAATCAGGCTTCTTTTTCTGTGCATAATATTGCGCCAGCCAACGCACTTGCTTACGACGACTAACAGCAATTGAACTCCCATATTGTCCATCATCGATATAATGAATAGACAATGTATATTGGCGCAAATATTCAATACATTGGCAATTAGCAAGACGATCTACTGGATTGATACTATTTTCTAGTACTAATAAAGTACTGATTAAGCCTTGGGTTTGTATTAATACTTGAACAAGATCATTTAAATGTTGAGCTATACCGGTAGCACTTAAACTGACTTGAAGGTGTATGGTTGGCTTTTGGGGAATACAAGCCCAAGGATATGCTTGGTGAGATTGGTATACATGTAAAGCTTGTTGTATGGGGGCTTGTGAGATACCAAAAACTTCTTGTAACAGTTTACTTGCAGCAGTTAACGATGGTACCAAACGGGTTTGCTTACCACATATGGTATAACGTTCATAGCACGCATTACGCAGGCTTAACACCCCTTGTTCAAAAATACGCACAGCACGCAAATGTTGCAGAAAAGGCCCAAAGCCGAGTTGTTGATGGTGTTTTTGTAAACTAGGTATAAAATCTTGAAATGTGCATGGAGTGGGATCAAGCTGATAAACCGTTTTCCAGCGGTGTTGATTTCCATGTGCTATTCGTCTTTGTAAACATAAACCACCACTTTTTGTGGGTGTGCTGCGGAAATGCCAGCCCATCCAATTTTGTTCCAGCGGTGTTTCAAGAGGAAACACTTGACGATAAGGATGTCCATTGCCTACATCACATACAAACGACCCTTCCGCTAAATGTACAATAATCACCACATGATCTAAAGGCGCATTAATCTCGGCAGCAGCGAAATGGGCAGAATAATGAAGGCTACGTAATAAACACAAAAAACCAACTGCTTGTACATGGCAAGGACCGCCATGTCCATCAAGAACATTTTGCAGAGAGTCAGAAACAGATAAGGGTGCTGGATAGCCTTGGAAACCAGCTAACAAATAAAGATTGTGAAATACTGAATGGCATAAATAACGCCATTGCAGTAAATTTAAGTGGGTTAAACTGGGTTCTAAATCATCTGGCAATGCTAAACGCTGTAATAAAAGCTGAGTTTGTACAGTCGTTAATATGGGCAAATCATCTTGCCATGACTTTGTAAGAAAATGAGTCATACTACGCTACAGCATCGATCCAATTAAAGATGGTTTGTAACTGATATTGATGAAGTGGAATTGTCCACACTGGTACAGATTCATTTGAATGATGAATATTTGAAGCTGGGTCATTAATACCTATAGCTAAATAACGTGCTTTTACAGGTAGTTGTTTATCAAATGGACACCCTTCAGGAAAGAAATCTTTATTCAAACTTCGACTTTCAATGCGATGTCTAATTCCCCAAACTTGAGCATTGCTTGAGAGTGCATCAACTAAAGACCATAATTCACGATCTGGTGGCAAACTGTTTTTCTCATGTTCAGAAATAGTACGTGCTAGAATACGTTGTGTACCATCAAGATCATGATATCCATTTTCTTCTAGCCATAATGTTGCTGTTTGTCCACGCAACAAATCAGGAAATTGTTGATGAGCAAAAGGCGATCCTATTTCTTCTTCACCTTGAATTAACCATACTAATTCAGGTGATTTAGATAATGTTTTCAATGCCTGTAAACGGCTCAATAAAGCTGCTTTATTATCACCAATACCGCAGGCATAAAAACGGTTAGCTTTAATATTCAACTCCCATGGAGACGTATCCCAATCATCAAAATTGGCATTCACCACATCGTAATGTCCATACAAAATAATACGCCCGCGTAAACCCTGTGCAGTACGACGTGCGTATAAAATCGGTGCATGTTTAGGGTGATAATACCAATGTATGTCAAATCCTAAGTTTTCCAAATATTTTGCTAACCATTCGACACAATCTAGTTTTCCATTGCCATTTGCAGAACTGTCAAAGGAACATAAAGTCTGTAAGTCTTGTAAATAGGCATCATCGGGTACTAACAAAGGCTTAAAAGGTAACCATAAACGCTGCCATAAAATTGCTTTACCTGTGTTATAAACATTACGAGCTGCATGGTGCTGCAAAGCGTGTCGAGATAAAAGTTCATCACGGAAATATTGCTCTAGCTCAGTACGTGTAGGCAATTTATGCAGTGCAATTTCAAACCGTTCCGCTGTATTGAGCAAAGCCTGATAACCCTCAGCACTACAAAAGTGTTGGTGAAATTGCCTCAAAGTCAAAGGTTTCGCATCACGAGCTAATGCAAAACAAGTACACGCTAGAATTTGCAAGGCATGATTTAAATCCTCGCTGCCTGTAAACATGCTAATAGAGAAAGTCATATAAAAAGCTACTTAAATTTATAATACTATAGGAAATTCATCTGTATTAAATTTTTCCCCAGACGATACATTTACAAATTCATTGGTGGGATGCCAATTTGAATGTTCAGGTTGCCAACGACAATCAGCATCCATATAAATGCAAATAAAAGCACGACGTTGGTTATTTGTATAGTTTGGTGGAGAAGTATGCCAAGATAAGCAACTATGGAAAATTACCCCACCGGCTTTGATAGGCACGGTTTGTAAATCATTAATGCGTTCTCCCCAATCCTTATCTTCTCCCATAAAGTCTTGCCGCGTTTGTTCTCCTTCTTTATGTGCTCCAGGTATAAACTGTAAAGCACCAGAATTAATATTTATATCATCCAAAGCTAGCCAAGCTGACAAGGCATGAGGTTTATTTACTGGCCAATAAGCATAATCTTGATGCCAAGGTACTCGGTGAGAATATTGTGGTGGTTTAGAAATTAAATGATCATGAAATAATTGAATATGTTCACATGCTAAAAGCTGTCGTGCTATATGTGTAATGGCTGGGAAAATAATTTGTTCTGTAAATAATGGGTGTTGTTTCCATAAGTTAGTCCATTGACTGAGTACACGTTGATAATCATCAAGTGTTACCCCTATATCTTGTGCCCATTGAGATTGTAATGCAAT
>QKBZ01000310.1 GCA_003245895.1 Beggiatoa sp. | reverse complement strand
TTTCGTCGTGGGTTACACCGAATATGCCCGTTTACGGCGACAAAATTTACACCCTGACAGCTTAGTCGAAGGCTGCCAACGGGTAATGCGTGTTGCGTTTAACCGAGAAATCGATGTGTTAGACCGCGATTTAACCACCTTAGCCACCATTGGCTCGGTCAGTCCTTACGTCGGCTTATTCGGTACTGTGTGGGGGATTATGAGTTCATTCCATGCTTTAGGCGGTATGCAGCAAGTAACCTTAGCCATGGTCGCCCCCGGCATTTCAGAAGCCTTGATTGCCACAGCAATGGGTTTATTCGCCGCCATTCCTGCGGTGATGGCGTATAACCATTACGCGGATGACGTGGATCGCTTAACCACCCGTTACGATGCTTTCTTAGACGAATTCACCAACTTATTACAACGCCAAGCCCATCGCGCCGCCAACACACCACACGTCACCCACGCCGGTTTACTCACCCCCAGCGATTTTGACAACAGTCCAGAATTCGGAGAATAAGCATGGCTAGCGTGACACCTCGTCGCCGTCGGAAACACCGTATGGCGGACATGAATGTAGTGCCTTACATCGACGTGATGTTAGTGCTGTTGATCATTTTTATGATCACTTCGCCGTTATTAGTAGAAGGGGTTAACGTCGATTTGCCGAAAACAGATTTTGCGGGCGAATCTATCGCTGTGGCGGAAGAAGGCGAGTTATTGTTAGTCAGTATGGATGTTAATAAAGCGGTGTATTTTCAAAATGAAGAACAACCGCTGTCTGTTGAAGAACTGATTACACGTTTAACAGAATTTACCCAACCGTTTAGAGAAGCTAATCAAACCGCGCCAGTGGTGTATTTAAAAGCAGATAAAGCGGTGGCTTACGGCGATGTGATGCAGTTAATGGGACGGTTACGTGAGGCGGATTTGTTTAAGGTGAGTTTGGTGGTGGTGCCGGAAATAGAAAAAGCTGCTGAATAAATATAGCTATTAATATTCTGCGTCAGAATCAGGATATGAAGAATAATGTCAATTCTGATTCTGACTTAAAGTAAAAACATCTATTCTTGATTCAAAATCTCAAGATATTGTTTATAGGCATAAATCCGCCCACGTTTGCCACCTGTTAGTTCAACCACTAATCCTAAGTCTGGTGCTGTTAATATCTTCATAACATTGCTAATTGTTGCAGGTGCTAACTGCGTTTGTTCAACTAAAGTATTAATATTAACAATTGGATGACTAAACAACGCATCTAATACTAAATCAGCAGAACGACTCATACGTCCCAAAGAGGGTAATAAGGTTTTATGTTTATCACGCAGCGCATTTAATTGCGTTGCGGTCTGCACAGCCTGAGTAGCTGTATCTATGACAGCATCAATGAAAAACAATAACCATGATTCCCAATCCCCTTGTGTTCGTACTTGTTGTAATTTTTCATAATACACTTGTCGATGTTTCTTAAAAAACAACGACAAATAGAGTAAGGGCTGAGATAAAACACTCGCTTCTACTAAAATCAAAGGGATTAATAAACGCCCTAAACGTCCATTGCCATCCATAAAAGGATGAATAGTTTCAAACTGCACATGCACCAATGCGGCTTTAATTAATGGATCAGTAGCTTCTGGTACATCATTAATAAATTTTTCTAAATCTCGCCAACACTCTGCTAATAAGTTTGCAGGCGGAGGCACAAAAGCCGCTTCATCTGCACGATGTCCACCAATCCATACCTGATTTTTGCGAAACTCCCCCGGCCCTCGACTCACACCGCGACCAGAAGTCATTAACGCTTCATGTAACTCGGTAATTAAACGAAAACTAATTGGACGCTGTTCCTGAATACGTTGCACACCTAATGATAAGGCTTTGACATAGCAAGAAACTTCTTGCACATCTTCCATCGGTACAGCAGGCAAACCGTCCATTTCAAATAACATCAAATCATGTAAAGAAGACTGTGTTCCCTCAATTTGTGAGGACATTACGGCTTCTTTACGCACATAGCTATATAAAAACAAGGAAGCATCAGGCAATAAAGTACTGATCGCATCTAAACGACCTAGTGCTAACATCGCTCGACTTAAACGCACCTGTAATTTACTGTCTATCTGCAAGGCAGGCTCTGGTGGTAATGTCTTTGGCACAAAAGCCTGACAGGAAACCCCACCAGCAATACTACTGACATAATGCCCTGTTAACCCTCGTTGCACTGCATAATTCCTTGTTAAAGCTCAAACCTAAAATAACACACCGCCTTATTTTAACTTGAGCCTGAGTTTAAAATAAGCCCTCTTCCTTATTTTAAGTTCATCCCGAATTTAAAATAAGCCGACTTGTTATTTTAACTTAAGTGCTATCTCATAAAAAAGGCGCGAGCCACCGCCCACGCCCCTTTTACCCTACGGTCTCACATTCTGCTGCACATAACTATAATCCAACACCAACTTATCCTTCGCTGGAATCGTCACATCAAATTCAATTAAATCATGTTGTTGCTTTTCAAAAGGTAACGAACTGCTTTGCATTGTCCACTCATCAGGCATACTTTCTTTCACCGTGACTAAGGCCGGTTGCTCGCGGAAATTTTCCAACGTGACTTGCATCACAGTTTCCATATCGTACAACACCACTTGATTCTTATTGTTGCGGCGTTCACTGACTCGCGTTTCTGATAACTTGCGCTGTGTCACCACCACATCACGGCTGTTGCCGATATTTAAACGGATTTTTTCTCCGACTGGCGTAAATGCCGCTTGATCTTCACCTAAGAAAATCTGTCCGCCTTTACCATCATCGATAAACAAACGCGCTTTACCAGCCAATAATGGATGTAAACCTAAAGCATTTTCCGGTGTGTTTTTAAACTCATACAACACTGGAATACCCACACTTTCGGCGGCTAACTCAGGCTCCCACGGCAAAATACGCGCATCAAAAATAAAGCGTTTTTGAATCAGGATTTTATCGACTTTGGAAAACTGTACGCGCTTAGTCTCTTTATCGCGCACGCTGCCGGTAAAGCTTTGATCTTGCCCAAACTGAAATTGTGTCTCGGATAAATCTTCGCCGGAGAAATTACGCAACACGACAAAACCGAGCAGATTCAATTCCGTTTCCGCTTTATTCACATTGCCTTGATACGTCACTAAGCGATCAATGTTTTGCAATAAATAGCTGATGCGCACTCGCACCGTCTGTGCTTTCGGGCTAGCAATTTCCCACACTAAGGCTTGTGCCGAAGGTGGATAACTGACGTTCAGCAATTGCACAGGTTCTTGCTGTTCTAACACGGATAAACGAATTGATTGCGGCTGAATCTGCACGTTTTGCCATGCAAAATCAACTTGTGTCACACCGGCTTGTAAATTCAATTCGCGCTCTTCTGATAGCAAAGTATCGTTATCATTTTCTAACTGCACTTGCGTCGCCTGCCGATCTGGCAAGGTGACTAATTTCAAACGTGCCCATGCTGGTTGACTCAGCAACAACAGCAACGCCGAGGAGATCACTAAATTGCGTGTTAACTTCATCTTCTAAACCTCTTTAGCGTTTTTGCTGCCGCTGACCTTGATTCAAAGTCAGGCTGTAATCCAGTGTCACTTCACTGTGTGGGGCAAGTGTAAGTTGATATTGAAAACGAGACATATCCAGTTTTTCATAGTTCACGTCTGCTGGTAAATCTTGCTGAATCTGCCAATAGCCATGATCGGCATAACGCACTAATTCCACGCTCACCGGCAAATCACGCGCATTTTGCAACTTAATCTGCCATTGCTCAACTTCATCATAACCACTGATATTGCCTTTATAATCAAACATATAGTTGGCAGTTTGATAACCCATTAACTTAGGCTCAATGCTGACTTCTCGCGCTGCGCCTAAATCAAACTCCGCTTTTTGCTCAATCGGGATATAACGGGTATCAGTTTGCGCGACAAAACTTAAACTTTGATCCGCATTTTGCCGGAACAGCGTCACCGCACCTTCTGGCAAGGGATTTTGTCCTAACTGATGTTCATCATCGTTAACAAAGCTCAACAAGCGTTGTACTTGATAGCCATAACGTCGTTCGTCATAGCGATATAAAGCTTTAACTGGAATTTCTTTAACATCAAACGCCTGTAAGCGTTTTGCCCAAGTGTTAACAATATTTTCTGTGCCTTCAATGCTATACAACACATATTCAGACAATTGTTCTTTAAAAATGGCTTTTAATTCCATTGCTGCTGGAGCAGCCGCCCACGCTATATCGCTCAAGGCTTCGCTTTCTTCTTTTACCATCGCGCCACGCATGACTTGCGTACTCATCGGACGCGCAACTGGATAAGGTGAGCCATATGGATATTGGCGACGCGCTAAAGCAGCGATTTCATCTAACAACTGCACTTGTCCCAACACGAGACGAGTTTGCGCATTGCCATAATCTTCACCGCTTTGGTTATCCACGCGCACATCATGGGTCAATTGCAATTGTTGTTCGTCGCTGGATAAAGTACCCATGTAACTGGATTGCCAGTGAATACCCGAAGTGAAAAAAGTGATTTCCACCGGAATTTCGCCCTCAACTTCAGACTGAATCGACCATACAGCACTGCCTTTGGTATTCGGCGGATAAGCGACTTCTAACAAGGTCACTTGCGCACGGTGTTGCGGAGCTTCTAGCTGCACCGAGGTGGGATCAATCAAGGTATTTTCCCAGCTAAACTCTAGCCGGTTCAGCCCTTTTTTCAGCGTTAAGGTGCGTTGTTCTTTGACGAAAGTTAAATCAGCGGGGTTATAAATCGTGAGTTGTACTTGATCTCGAATGGGCAAGGTAACTAAGTCAATCTTGCCATAGGCGAGCAAGGGGCTGCACAAGGCAACCGTAAAGATGAGTGGTCTAAACATGCCAACTCCTTTGGTGTGTGGTACTTCTGTGATTAAAACGCAAAGCGAAACTTAAGTTATTGACGAGACATTGGGGCAGGTTTGTGGGTTTTAAAAGCCAGTAAAAGACAAACCCACAGACAAAATCAGTCTATGATTTAAGTTGAGCAGCATATTTTTGTCCTATATTTTGCAAGCATTGGCTTAACTCACGCTTTATCAAGGAGGTTATAAGATGAAGTATTCGTTCTTATTCGCTATCGCCGTTTTAGCAACCACACTATTGTTTTTTATTGAACCCGCGATGGCTTCCCCAGGAGGCAAGATTGCCAGCGCTGCGTTTAACACCTTTTGGGGACGCATTATCTTAGTCGGCTTAGTGATCTTCTTTTTGCCACTGATTATTTACAATGAAGTGCGAGAACAATTTGCTAAACGCCGCGCCTTACAAGATTTGCGCTTTATGATGAAGCACGATGCGCAATTTGATTGGTTAACTATCCGTAACCGTGTGACTGATTGTTTTTACCGTGTGCATTCTGGCTGGTCAAAATCCGATTTATCAGATACTTCAGACTGGATGACGGATTGGTATTGGCAAAATCAGCAATTGGTTTATTTGGATGATTGGGAGCGCAAAGGTTTAGAAAATGTTTGCCATGTGAAAAAGTTGAAAAGCGTACAGCCGTTGTTATTCGTGCATCGCAATGTTGAGCAAGCACATGAGCAATCTTTACTGGTCGTATCCATCCACGCCACGATGCAGGATTACTTACAAGAAAAAGCAACTGGCAAAGTGATTGAGGAAGACAAGCGTTATAAAGAAGCTTATCACCTTTGGTCATTTGTCTTAGAAGGCAGCGAATGGAAAGTGTCTAATATTGAAGAAATCAGTCACTTATCTGATTATCTGAAATGGGCGAAACAACTGCCAAAAATTGAGGATACGATGCTTTCACAGTCTCGAACGTAAACTATTTTGTGATACGCTATTGACTACCTATTAACCTTTTTAGGAATTCATCCTGTATGTTAAAACCATTGTTCTTTAGCGTATTGCTTTTAGCCAGCACACAAGCGCATGCCTTAATCATTCAACACACCAACACGGTGTTTGCCAATATGGGCTTATGCGTAGCGACTTTTATGCTGACCTCTCAAGATCAAGAAATTAGCAACCTGAGTTTAACGGTTGAGGTTCAAGATGCTGGTGGCGCAACATTGGAAAGCCGTGAGCTGACGTTAGATATTCTGGGCGGCAGTCCAGTTGTTGAGAGCCAAGATGTGATTTTAGACAGTGAAGAAGTTTGTTCAGATAACATCGCGTTTAACATCACCGTTGCCAGTGGCACAGTCGATGGACAAACCGTTAATTTATTAGATCAAATTACAGTAATGGATTTTAAACCCGCACCGATTCATATTAATAAACCGTAATCAATATTTGGGTTGGTAAGCTATTGTTGTTACCAACCTAAACCTGCGCCAGCAATCATTTTTAATAACGCATAGTGACGTAAAAACGGCTTATGAAATTCCCCTATGGTATTAGCGATTTTGAATTATTAAGACGTGAAGGTTTCTATTACTGCGACCGCACCGATAGAATCCCATTGCTTGAGCAAGCGGGTTATCAACTCATCTTTTTACGTCCGCGCCGTTTCGGTAAAAGCTTATTGCTGAATATGTTGTCTAATTACTATGACTTAAAGAATACAGATAAGTTTGAACAGTTATTTGGCGGGTTAAAAATTGGGCAGAGTCCTACAGCGAAACATAATCAGTATTTTGTCATGACATGGGATTTTTCGGCGGTGTTGCCGATGGGGAGTACAGACGAATTAAGGAAAACATTATATGAATATGTAAACTCAAGAATTCGCGGCTTTCTTCAAGATAATGCTAAGTTTTTGCCAAACACATCGATCACAATACACGCTGATGCAGTCGTTACGTTTAACGAGTTGTTAAGCTTAATTCGCCAAACACCTTATAAATTATATCTCTTTATCGACGAATAC
>QKBZ01000059.1 GCA_003245895.1 Beggiatoa sp. | reverse complement strand
AAAATGAATGATATTTTAACTGTATAAATTTAGCAATAGTTTTAAAAAATTAACTTTTTAAAATCATTAACAATCCCAAACCTTCCCCAAAAAAGCATTAACTTTTCCATCACTCAAACCCCCACAAAATCTTGTAAACTAACCTGTTATCTACACATAAACCCCTAGACACTGCGACACGGCATACCCGCCTGTACAAGCGCATCTTTAGGCGTTATCCCTCGATAAACAACAGGTGGCCTCCTAAGCCTCGCCACCCGCAATCCGATCACAAGTCCGGAACAGCTAGTAAATAAAAAAGGTGTGCTAAGCATTTGCTCCAACAGCATTAACAATATGACCCCGTTAGCACAACGTCATTAAAAAAGAGTTTAAAAAATTAGGAGTTACCATGTCCGACGACTTGAGTGCTGATGCACTGTATTACCATCGCAACCCAAAACCGGGTAAATTAGAAATCCAAGCCACTAAACCAATGGCGAACCAACGCGACTTAGCGCTCGCGTACTCACCAGGGGTTGCGGCGGCATGCCGCGAAATCGTGCGCGATCCGCGTGAAGCGGCGACTGTGACCGCACGGGCAAACCTTGTCGCGGTGATCAGTAACGGGACTGCGGTATTAGGCTTAGGCGATATTGGCCCTTTAGCCTCTAAACCTGTGATGGAAGGGAAAGCAGTTTTATTTAAAAAATTCGCGGGAATCGACGTATTTGACTTAGAAGTTAACGAAAAAGACCCAGAAAAATTAATCGACATCGTTGCCAGTTTAGAACCCACCTTCGGCGCGATTAACTTAGAAGACATTAAGTCGCCAGAATGCTTCATCATCGAACAAAAATTAAAAGAACGCATGAACATTCCGGTATTCCACGACGACCAACACGGCACGGCAATCTGTGTCGGCGCGGCGGTGTTAAATGGCTTGCGCTTGCAAGGCAAAGCACTGGATCAAGTTAAATTAGTCACTTCTGGCGCAGGTGCAGCCGCTTTGGCGTGTTTAGACTTATTAGTCAGCCTCGGTATTCCTAAACACAATATTATCGTTACCGATAGTAAAGGCGTGGTGTATCAAGGCCGTACTCAACATATGGATGAGTACAAAGGCTCTTATGCAGTTGACACCCCACACCGCACTTTAGCGGAAGCCTTAGAAGGTGCAGACATTTTCTTAGGTTTATCGGTGGCAGGCATTTTAAAACCTGAAATGTTAGAGCGCATGGTCGATGACCCACTGATTTTAGCTTTAGCTAACCCAGTGCCGGAAATCATGCCGGAAGACGCACGCGCCATTAAACCAAAAGCAATTATTGCAACGGGTCGTTCTGATTACCCGAACCAAGTGAATAACGTATTGTGCTTTCCGTTTATCTTCCGTGGTGCGTTAGATGTGGGTGCGACGCAGATTAATCGGGAAATGCGTTTGGCCTGTGTGCGTGCATTGGCGGATTTGGTAACGACTGATAAAACCAATATGGCCTCGGCTGATGCGCCAGAAGTGTTGGCTAATGCCTATGCAGGGCAAGAATTAGAATTTGGCCCTGAATACATTATTCCGAAACCGTTTGATCCGCGTTTGATTGCTGTAGTGCCGACCGCCGTTGCCAAAGCCGCGATGGAAAGCGGTGTCGCCACGCGCCCAATCAAAGATTTTGAAGCGTATAACCAAACGCTGGCGCAATATATGTTCCGCTCCGCCAACGTGACCAAAGGCGCATTTATCCGCGCACGCGAAAACCCACAACGCTTAATCTACTCCGAGGGTGAAGACCCACGCATTTTGCGTGCAGTGCAAGTGTTAATCGACGAAGGCTGTGCCGAGCAACCGATTGTAGTCGGGCGACATAAAATCATTAGCCAACGCATTAAACAATTGCGTTTACACATTCGCCCTGATGTCGATTTCCGCTTAATCGATCCACAAAATTATGACCGCTTAGGTGAATTAGCAGAGTTGTATCATGATTTAATGGGACGGCGCGGCGTATGGCCTGCGGAAGCAGATGTCGTCGTTCGCACTAATACCACTGTGTTAGCGTCTTTATTACTGCATTTAGGCGAAGCCGATGCATTATTAGCAGGGCCTGTCGGTTCTTTCAGCGATCATTTAAAAAATGGGATGAATTTAATCGGCTTACGCGATGACGTGTCTTGTGCCGCTGCGATGCAAATGCTGATGTTAGACGAAGGGACGTATTTTATCGTTGATACCTCGGTAACGTATGACCCAACGGCTGAGCAGTTAGCCGAAATCACCGTGATGGCGGCGCAAGAGGTGATGCGTTTGGGCATTACGCCGAAAGCGGCCTTAGTGTCACATTCTAACTTTGGTAGCAGCGATACACCGTCAGCGATTAAAATGCGTGAGGCGTTAACTTTGATCCAGCAACGCATGCCGGATTTAGAATGTGACGGCGAAATGCAGACGGATACCGCCTTGATTGAGTCGATTCGGATGCGCTTGTATCCTAAATCCCCCTTGCAAGGCTCGGCGAATTTGCTCATTATGCCCAACCAAGACGCAGCCAGCATTACCTTTAATGCGATAAAAGCCTTAGCCAATGGCGTGTCCGTTGGCCCGATTTTGCTTGGTATGAAGAAGTCTTACCATGTGTTAAGTCGTGTGGTGACAACGCGCGGCGTAGTGAATTTAAGCATTTTAGCCGCAGTGGATGCGCAAGCGTTAAATGCTCAAGAAGCTGAGGCAGAGGCCAGCGCATTAGATCGCTTGGCAACGCAGTCATAAGCTTAACGCGCCTGAGCAGCAGCAGTGCTTGGGCGCATCACTTTTATTTTTCAACACAGCTAGAACCATCATGAGTGAATTACAAACGATTATTGAACAGGCATTTGAACAACGGAACGAACTCAGCCCACGTTATGTGAGCCGTGAAATCAAAGAAGCAGTAGATGAAAGTTTGGATCTGCTGGACAGCGGTGCGTTGCGCGTTGCTGAGAAAAAGCAAGGCCAGTGGGTGGTCAATGAATGGTTAAAAAAAGCCGTGTTGTTATCCTTCCGCATTGAAGATAACTATTTCATCAAAGGTGGTTACACCAACTATTACGATAAAGTGCATTCTAAATTCGCCGATATGAACTCACGCGAGTTTCAAGAACGCGGTGTGCGTGTTGTGCCACCTGCGACTGCGCGTAAAGGCTCTTACATCGCGCCTAACGTGGTGTTAATGCCTTCTTATGTCAACATCGGCGCGTATGTCGATAGCGGCACGATGGTCGATACATGGGCAACCGTGGGTTCTTGTGCGCAAATTGGTAAAAATGTGCATTTATCCGGCGGTGTAGGCATCGGTGGTGTGTTAGAGCCATTGCAAGCCAATCCGACCATTATTGAAGATAATTGCTTTATCGGCGCACGTTCTGAAGTGGTAGAAGGCGTGATCGTGGGCGAAGGCTCTGTGATTTCGATGGGTGTGTTCTTAGGTCAAAGCACCCGTATTTTTAACCGCGAAACGGGCGAAATTACTTATGGTTACATCCCACCGGGTTCTGTAGTCGTAGCGGGTAATTTGCCTTCAAGTGATGGTACATACAGCTTATATTGCGCGGTGATTGTGAAACAAGTGGATGAGAAAACGCGCGGTAAAGTGAATTTGAATGAGATTTTGCGTAGTTTGCCGTAAAACTCTGTACTCGTTCCCACCGTCTCACGGTGGGAATGCATGCTGCGTCGCTCCAGCGGCGCGAGTCGAGTCTTGTAGGGCGGATAAGGCGATAGCCGTCATCCGCCGTCAGAGGCTTGAATTCAATACAAGCTTTGACAATGTTATGTCGGATGACGGCTTGCGCCTTATCCGACCTACAACAGATCAATTTACCCGCAAACCTACACGCGCCGCTGGAGCGACGCGGTATGCATTCCCATCGAAAGACGATGGGAACGAGAAGATGAGAAAAAACGCCGTTATTAGGAATGTCAATGGATCACTCTGTTATTGATGAATTACACAGCCTCGCTGATTTTGTGCGCTGGGGAGCCAGTCGCTTTAATGAAGCAGACTTATTTTTTGGTCACGGCACCGATAATGCCATTGACGAAGCGGTGACCTTAGTGCTGCACGCGCTGCACTTAAAACACGGTATGCCGGAAATATTTTGGCAAACGCGCTTAAGCTATAAAGAAAAAACGCACATTTTAGAGTTGTTTCAACAACGCTTAGAAAAACGAGTGCCTACGCCGTATTTAACCCATCAGGCGTGGTTTTCTCAATTACCGTTTTTTGTCGATGCGCGGGTATTAATTCCTCGCTCACCGATTGCTGAATTAATCGAAGCGGCGTTTGCACCGTGGTTAGAAGTTGAAAACGTCAGCCACGTGTTAGATTTATGCTGTGGTAGCGGCTGTATCGGCATCGCCACTGCGTTAAAATCTTTCCCTGAAGCCGAAGTCGATTTAGTCGATATTTCTGCCGATGCCTTAGCAGTGGCGCAGCGTAACGTAGATGATTACGATCTCGCGGATCGCGTGCATGTGGTGCAATCTGACTTATTTACCAACTTAAGCGGCGTGCAGTATGATTTAATCGTTACTAATCCACCCTATGTGGACGCTGACGAGTTGGCGAACATGCCACCTGAATATCATCATGAGCCAGTATTAGGCTTAGAAGCAGGGCAAGACGGTTTAAGCTTTGCGCACCAAATTTTAGCGCAGGCGAAACAGCACTTAAGCCCGCACGGGATTCTAGTCATGGAAGTGGGTGCCAGCGCACCGGCTTTGATTGACGCTTATCCCGAATTGCCGTTTTTATGGCTAGAATTTGCTAATGGTGGCGATGGTGTGTGTTTGCTCACGGCTGAGCAACTTGCCGCTGTGTAAGCGTTGTAGGGTGGAATAGCGTAGCGTATTCCACCGTTAGCGACACAGAATAATGTCATTACATCTCTGTAATGGAATGTCAGTATGGACACAACGAATTTAATCTCCGTGCAGCATTTATCGCGTTTTTACGGCGATTTCTGCGCGGTAGATGATCTCAGTTTTGAAGTGGCGCGTGGGCAAATCGTCGGTTTTCTCGGCACTAACGGTGCGGGCAAAACCACGACCATGCAAATGCTCACCGGCAACTTAGCCCCCAGTCATGGGCAAATCAGCATTGCCGGTTATGATTTACTAGATCAGCCACTGCTGGCGAAAAAGAATTTAGGTTATTTACCTGAACAACCGCCGTTATACCCTGAATTACGGGTAGATGAATATTTACGCTTTTGCGCCCGTTTACATGGTCTCTCTCGTTCAGAAGCGAATCACGCCTTAGATTATGTGCTGAATGCGTGCAGTCTAGCCGACGTGCGCCGCCGCTTAATTGCCAATTTATCCAAAGGCTATCAACAACGGGTCGGCATTGCGCAAGCCATTATTCACAATCCAGCGGTGGTAATTTTAGATGAACCGACTGTCGGCTTAGACCCCGTACAAATCCGCGAAATTCGCGATTTAATCCGCGCCTTGGGCAAACATCACAGCGTGATACTCTCCACCCATTTACTGCCCGAAGTGCAAGCCTTATGCAGCCATGTGCAAATTCTGCATTTAGGTCAATTAGTGTTACAAAGTCCCGTCGCCGACTTACTCGCCCAGCCCACCACCTCGCTACGCATTGGCCTACGCCACCCACCTAAGCTAGACCGTTTACAAGCCTTAGCGCAGGTTGAGCAAGTGGAGATGCTAGACAGCCAGCACGCCCGCTTACACGTTGCGGAAGGGGTGGATATTGCAGAACAGTTAGTCGAAACCGCTGTGGCAGAGCGTTGGGGTTTATTTGAATTAATCCCCGAACACGTTAGCTTAGAGCAATTATTTATCAATTTAACCTGCCAAGACGAAGCGCATGCCGCCCGTTTACACCCAGACGCAGCAGAGGAGGCGGCTTAAATGTGGATTATTGCCGGTCGAGAATTGCGCAGTTTATTAAGCAGTCCATTAGGTTGGAGTGTGTTAGCGGTAGTGCAATTTATCCTTGCGTGTGTGTTTGCGGTTTTGTTGTACGCGCTCACCACGCCAGAGATACAAGCACAACTTGCCAGTCATAACGAAGCCCCTAGCGTCAGCGAATTAATTTTAGACCCGTGGTTTAACTGGGTCGGTGTGTTGCTGTTAATGATAACGCCGCTGTTAACCATGCGTTTAATCAGCGAAGAACGCCGCAATCGCACTTTAAATTTATTGCTCTCCGCCGCCTTGCCGATTTGGCAAATCATGTTAGGTAAATTTCTCGGCGTGTTTGGTTTTCTCTGCTTATTGCTTGCCGTGTTGTTATTGATGCCGCTGTCATTGCTATTAGGCACAGCCTTAGACTTACAGCAACTGGCGATTGCCACAATAGGGGCATTGCTATTAGCCGCCAGTTTTACCGCCATTGGCTTATATATTTCGACCTTGAGTGCGCAACCTTTTGTCGCAGCCATCACCACCTTCGGCGTGTTGTTGTTGTTGTGGATGATTGACTGGACAGTTGAAGCCGATGCACAGTTTAATGTCTTGGGCTATTTATCCTTGCTCAGTCATTACCAGCGGCTAGTGCAAGGCTTTGTCAGCAGTACGGATGTGATTTATTACGGCTTATTGACGGCAGTCTGTTTAATCCTCAGCATCCATCGTTTAGATCAAGAACGGATTTACTGAAAATTTATGTTTGTCTCCACCCGTAGCCGTTGGTTTAGCCGCTTAAACAGTTGGATTTTTATCGTATTAGTCTTGTTAATTGCCAGTTTGTTGGCGTGGTTAAGCACCCGTTACACTTGGCACGGCGACTGGACGCGCACCCAGCGCCACACCTTATCCCCCGCCAGTTTAGACATCATGTCACAACTGACCGACCCGCTGACGATTACAGTCTATGCCAGCCAGCAAGAAGAATTACGCGATTTTATCAGTGAGTTATTAACCCCTTATCAGCGGGCGAATAAATTAATCAGCGTAGAAATGGTTAACCCGTTAACCGTGCCCACCCAAGTGCGCGAGCAAGGTATACAAACCGACGGCGAATTGTTACTACAATATCAAGGGCGTAGCGAACAAATCCGCGATTGGAGCGAAGAAAACGTCACTAACGCGATTCAGCGTCTATTACGCGGCGAATACCGCTTGATCACCTTTTTAACCGGTCACGGCGAACGCAGCCCTGATCAATTTGCTAACTTTGATTTAACCGATTGGGCAGATCATTTGCGCTCACGCGGTTTTAATGTCGAAACGCATAATATTAGCGAGCAAGGTGAGTTACCTAAAGAAACCGGTTTGCTGGTGTTGGCAAGTCCGCGCGTGGCTTTGCTAGACGGTGAATTAACAGAGATTCGACGCTATTTAGATGACGGCGGTAATTTGCTGTGGTTAGTTGATCCTGATAGTCACGGCGAGCCAGCCGTGTTGCAACAATATTTCGGGTTAACACTGGAATCTGGTCTTTTAATTGATCCGGCCAGCCAAGTGTTTGGTATTAACGATCCGCGCATGATTACGGTGAGCGATTACACTAAACATCCTTTAGTTGCGGATTTCCCCTATATCACCTTGTTTATAGAAGTGCTAGGCTTATCGGCTGAGCCGCCGGAGGGTTGGCAACAATCGCCGCTACTGTATAGCCATGCACAATCATGGTTAGAACAAACACCTGCGCAACAACCACCACAGTTTGACAGTGGTGTGGATGTCAGCGGCCCGATTGCCATTGGCCTTGCTTTTAGCCGTGACTACACTGCCGAGTTAGCCGACGGCAGCGCACAATTGTTAGAACAACGTGTGGTGGTGATGGGTGATGGCGATTTCTTAGCCAATGCCTATTTAGGCAATAGCGGCAATTTGGATTTAGGCTTACGTTTAGTCAATTGGTTGGTGCGTGACGACCAATTTTTACAAATCCCTGCGCGTACTGTGTTAGATAAAACCTTAACTTTAACCCCTACTCATAGTATTGTTTTAGGCGTGTTATTCTTATTGGTGTTACCCGTTAGCTTATTCGGTATAGGCATGTTAATTGGCTTACACCGAAGGAGGGCCTGACTTTATGTTGTCTCACCGTTGGTTGACTAATGGGGTGTTGTTGTTTGTCGTGTTGGTGTTAGTGCTTCTCGTACTGTACACCCGACACCACGCCACCCAAGCCAATGTATTGCAACAAGCTTTAACCCCTATCAAACCGGAATCTGTGCAAGAGATTCGGATTCAACGTGCGGACAGTGACAGTGAAGACATTCGCTTATCCCGTACTGATACTGGCGACTGGCAATTAGTCAGTCCGTTGACCTTACCCGCCCGCCCGTTTCGTGTGGATGGCTTATTACAAATCTTAAACCGCTCCAGTTATATTCGCTTAGAAGACGATATTCCCGATTTAGCCGCCTTGCGTTTAAATCCACCTATCGTGCGTTTATGGTTTGATAGTTTTAGTATTGGTGTTGGTGATATTGCGCCGCTTAATAATGAACAGCGTTATGCCTTGATTGGGCAAACTGTGTATTTGCTAGATAATAATTTTGCCCAATTGCTAGGACGTTCTGCGGCTGATTTTGTCAGTTTGTTTCCATTAGAACAGTTGCCGAACTTAACCGCCTTAGAATTGCCAGAGTTTAGTTTAAGCAAAGCTGATATAGAGGCCGATTGGCAATTACAAGCGCCGCCTTCGCCTGAGTGGGCTAAACAATACGAGACTGATGCCACCGCCCTAAGCCGTTTTGCACAAACATGGCAACGCTTACAAGCCTTAAATGTCTCGTTAATGCAAGCAGATGATATTTATCAAGATAAGGAAAAAATTCAACTTCATGTTGAAAATGAAATTGAGCCTTTGGTGTTGTATATTGTCAGTGTTGATGCAGAGCTGATTTTAGCTGCCCCGATGCGGGGGGTGCGTTATCATTTCTCAGCCGCCCAAGGTGAAGATTTATTACATCTGCCCAGTTTAACCGTAGCGAATATTCAATAATCCCACAACGGACTTTCGCTCACGTTTTGTGGTAGGCAAAGCGTGGGCAATACATATTCAATAATTAAAAAACGACACTTTGCACTTACGCGCTAAGCCCCTCTCTATGTGTTCAACACATCTTCTTTTCAACGATGCTAAAAGGTTGCGTTTCTTATGTTAAAACTGCGCTTATTTTGCTTATTGTGCTTGTGTTGGCCTGCACTCAGTTGGGCTGAGTCTTTGCAGGTAGTGGAAAAAATCACCATTGAACAGCCACCGGAAGTGGTATGGGCGGCTGTCAGTGATTTTGGCAATTTGGCATGGTTTCCCGCGATTGTGCGCTGTGAAGCGGAAGCCACAGAACCTAGCGAAAAAAGCCCGCTAGGACAAAATCGCCGCCTAATTTTAGTGGAAAATGGGCCTTATTTGGTCGAAGCATTGCAAAGTCATGATGATGCTAATAAACAATATCAATATCAAATGATAGAAGTGGCAACATTACCGCTGACCAGTTATCAAGGCCAGTTACAAGTATTAGCGGGCGATAATCAAAGCAGCCAAGTGGTATGGCAAGTCGAGTTAACCCCTGCACAAGCCGAAGCAGGCGAAGTTTTAGTCGAGCGTTTTCGCGCTGCATTTGCCAACGGTTTGGCGGAATTAAAACTGGAATTAGAAGAACAGGCAATGCCATAAGCAGCAGGTATAAGGCGGGCATTGTTTGCTAAGCAACGGAGGTGCGCAAGCAGCTATGACAGGAAAAATGTACCAACATATTTTACTGCCCATTGACTTAAATCAAGCGGAGTTATGGGATAACACGGTAGAACGCGCAGTGAGTTATTGCCAAGCATTCGGCAGTCAACTGCATGTGATGGCTGTGCTGCCTTCTTTTGGTATGCCTGTTGTCGGCAACCTTTTCCCCAAAGACTTCGCAGCGAATGCCCGCAAAAAAGCCGAACAAAAATTACAAACTTTTATCGCCGAGCGCATACCACCAGAGTTAGA
Source organism: Beggiatoa sp. (assembly GCA_003245895.1). GTDB lineage: Bacteria > Pseudomonadota > Gammaproteobacteria > Beggiatoales > Beggiatoaceae > SZUA-411. Next base: position 14,556 of record QKBZ01000059.1, on the reverse strand, counting down.
GCCGCGTTGCTTCGTCTGCGAAGGGAAAATTTATCAAGAGATCATCCGTTATGCCGATTATGCACATATTGACTTGATCATGATGGCAGCGCGGGGAGATGATGAAAGTGCTTATGCCTTAGGGCCAAACGCGGAACGGGTGGTACGTCATGCGCGGCAAAGTGTTTTGGTGGTGCGGGAGCAGATTGCAGCATCTGGGTCACAGCCATTAAGTTAAGCAGGCATTGTCGTTGTAGGGTTTGTGCCGCGTCTTTTTGCGGTGCGAACGCGGAAAAATCTGAACAGCGTGTAGGATGGGTAGAGGCGCGCCCGTAATTCTGTTTTAGCCGCAAAATTATCTCGCGCCGAAACCCATCATGTCATTCTGCAATATGATGGGTTTCGCTTTGCTCTACCCATCCTACACAGTTACACAGCTTAACCATTCTTCAACAACACATACACCGCTCCTGTCCCACCATCTACCTGACGGGCAGAGCAGAAGGCTAACACCTCATCTCGTTGTTGCAACCATTTGTCTAATTTGACTTTTAAGATAGGTTTTTGATGGCGGGAGCCACGGCCTTTGCCATGAATAATGCGAGCACAGCGCACGCCTCTGGTGCGGCATTCATGTAAAAATTCGCTGACTGATTCTCGTGCAATGGGTACCGTCATGCCATGCAAATCTAATTCTGCATGTACGCTGTATTGACCACGCCGCAGTTTTTGGAAGACAGAATGTTGTATGCCTGCACGGACAAAGAGTAATTCTTCACCTGTATCCCAAGAAGACGGATCATAATGCTCAGACAACATATCTTGAAAAACACGTTGTTCATCAAGCTGGCGTTGTTGTGGAATGGGTTTAGGTTTAGGCCGTCTTAGGTTTATGTGCGCTTCATGACGTAGCGGCGTGACATCGTGCACGGCTGCTCGAAATTCGGCGCGCTCGTCCTTTGTTAAGGCGGGCAGTTTAGGAGGGCGAGGTTTTGAAGTCCGCTTAGGCAAGGCTAAATCACTTTAGTTAAAATGCGCTACAAAAAGCGGCTTAATGTAAGTTTATTTCTGTGGTAGCGCAGACGAGGCCATGCACACGCGCTAACAATTGTTCACGAGAATACGTGCCTTTTTGAAAAATCACTTCGACTTGACCGTGTAACTGCGCCCGATCTTCTGCGCTTAAATCATAGGCAGTTAAAACCACCAGTGGAATAGCACGCCATAAGTGATTATCGCGTAAACGCTGCACCAATTCAAAACCATCCATTTCTGGCATCATCAAATCAAGTACGATTAAGTCCGGCAATTGTGTGCGCTGTTCTAAAATGCGTAAGGCTTCTAAACCATTGCGTGCCACCGTAACAATCCAGCCTGCACGCTGCAAGATTTGCACTAATATCGTACATGCCGTTTTATCATCCTCAACCACCATAATATGTAAACAATGTTCTAATTGGTATTTTTTTAACACTGTTTGCAATTGCTCTCGATTGACAGGTTTCGTCAAATACTCAGAGGCACCGAGCGCGTAACCATAATTTTTATCTTCAACAATGCTGAGCATAATCACCGGAATATTATTTAACTCGCTGTCCGCTTTTAAGCGCGATAACACCGCCCAGCCATCTAAATCGGGCATCATGACATCTAAAGTAATGACTCGCGGGCGCAATTGCTGCGCGAGGCGTAAACCTTCTTCGCCACTGCCTGCTGTGGCAACTTGATAGCCCAATTTCTGTAAGTGGTTACTTAATAGGTTTTGTGTGGCGTTGTCATCATCAATCACTAATACCAATTGGCTTTGAGTGTTGATGTTTACTGGTGTTGATGCGTGAGAGGATATGATTTCACCGACTTCTAGCGGTAAGGTGACAGTAAAAGTGCTACCTTGATTTAACTCACTTTCGATGTTGATATGCCCGTGCATCATATTGATAAAACTACGGGCAATAGTTAAGCCCAAACCCGTACCACCATAACGTCGCGTCATAGAGCTGTCTGCTTGGGAAAAAGCTGCAAATAATTGTTCTAATTGATCGGTGTTCATGCCGATGCCTTGGTCAATGACTTGAAAGACCACCCATCGCACTTGCTCAGTCGTGTGTTGCCATACTTTTAAAGTGATATGGCTATATTCACTAAATTTATTGGCGTTATTTAATAGGTTTAATAAAATTTGCCGCACCTTATTTACATCGGCTTTCATGATGCTAGGTGCATTATCCGCTTGCACAGATAATTGATTATGGTTTTCTTTTAATAAAGGCTGGATATTGGCACTGATTTCCCAAATCAGTTCTGGCAAGATGAATTCTTCTACATGCAACTCCATACGTCCTGATTCGATTTTAGCAATATTTAAAATGTCGCTAATTAAACCAAGCAAGTGTGTGCCCGCAAATAGAATTCTATCTAAATCAGAAACCAAATGTGGATTTGTTTCTTGCAATTCATCTTTTAGGATTTCACTATAGCCAATAATGGCATTTAACGGCGTGCGCAATTCATGGCTCATATTAGCCATAAATTGGCTTTTAGCAAGGCTAGCCTCTTCTGCGGCTAATCGTGCTTTTTGTAAAGTTTCTTCAGCTTGTTTTTGTTCCGTAATGTCTTCTACACAAGACCAAATGTAAGTTCTTTGATTTTTTTGTATAAATAAACCGGATGAACGAACGGGTACCGACTCCCCATTTTTACGAATTAAGCATTTTTCATAAGGGCCATAACGACCATTTTGTTTTAAGTTTTCTAATTGTGCTTTATCAGCATTTAAACAATCTGAGGTAGTGACATCTATAATTTTAATTCTCAGCGTTTCTGCAATAGTACGGCCAATGATTAAGGCAAATGCAAGATTAGTATCAATAATATTGCCATCAATATCACTTAATACTAAACCAATCGGCGATTCTTCAATTAAAGTACGGTTATAATTTTCACTTTCTTGTAAAGTTTGATAAGAATTTAATAAGGTAAGTCGCATACGGTTTATGGCACTGGCAACTTGTTCTAATTCATTTTGCTTATCTGCTTCAATGTCCATATGACAGGGAGAGGGCAAGACTAAAGCTTGATCTAAATTGCCGACATCTAAATCATGCATATACAGTATGATGCTATTCAATGGCCTGCCGATTAAATAACGGAACAACCATAAAATGCCAGCCATAATGAATAGAATAACGATTAGGTTAGTAATTAATAAACGTAAACCAGTGATGAATAAGCTGTGATAAACTTTATCTAAACCGATAATGACTTGCAGTTGACCTAATTCAATCCATTCTTCATGGTATTGATATTTTAAGGGATAGAATTGCGTTAAAATTTCAGCCGATTTTTGTTCACCTTGTATTGAAGATTGTCCTTCAGCAATGATCGATACATACTCAACACCTTTGATATTAAGCAAGCCAACTAATTGCAACTGTAATTGTGTTTCATCATATGTCAATAGACTATTGGTTAAGCCTGCTAAAAAACTTTTTTCAACTTGATGAAAGCGTTCGCTAACATCATTTAGTTCATTTTTATAATCAAAAAAAAGTTGTAAGCCCGTTAAACCACTAATTGCCAACATGCCTAATAACAGCACATAAATGGCTAAACGGTTAGCAATACTACGCATGTGAAATGAAAAAAAATTATGCATGATTGAGTTTATATTGCTCGTTTTCTCTTTCCCAAATGCTCTTTGTAGGTCGGATAAGGCGCAAGCCGTCATCCGACATAGCTAGGATACGGTATATCGGTCAGTTTTCTGTCTGGAAAACAAGGTATATTCGCTAATTTCAGACTGGTTTCTAGCTTTTGCGGCGGATGACGGCTACCGCCTTATCCGCCCTACGCGAAAATATAGTTTTGATTTATCAGCTATTTTATAACTTGTATAGATACCTTTGCCCAGAGGGAAAGACCTTAATTCAATGACTATTAATAAGTAACTAAGTGTATTAGTTTGCTTCTAATTTAAATTGACGTTGTAAGGGTAATAAAGTTTCATCAAATAAGCGTTGGTAAGTGCCATTTGTTTTTAATTCTACCAAAGTCTGAGACAGTGCGGGTACTAATGATTCATATTGATCATTAACATACATAAACATATCTGCAATGGCTAATGGCGGTTGCGCAACTTTTAAACGATCTTGTAAATGTAAACGGTGCGCATAGGCGAGACCATTCCAATAAGTAAAAACAATGTAATCTACCCTGCCGGTCGCCAGCAGTTGAAATAACTGATGAGGTACGGTAACACGTGTTAAATGTGGATGCTGCGCTAAGTGTTTCTCCACGATTTTCATGCCGGTCACAATGCCAACGTCATATTGATATAAATCTTGCCATGACTTTACTTTGGGTTCTGAGGATAAAGTAAACGCAACAAAAGACATTTCAATCATTTTTTCTGGCACTTGTCGCACATGCGGATACTCTGCACTTAAACCACCGACTTTCGCGGAGTTTCCACTGGCTAAATAACGATTGAGATTGACAAAAGCACGTTCAGGCGGCAAAAAGCTGATTTCAACTGCAAAGCCATTTTGCTTTAACACTTCCTGTGTTAAGCGATCTAAAAAACCTGTTTGGGTTTGATTATTGAGCAATGGATAGTGATTGCTATGGAAAACCAGTGTTTTTTGTTGCTGAGCTGCGACGGGAGATGCACAACATAACAACATCAAAAATACGATAAAAATGCGAGACATCGCAACTCCTCCTAACTAGGTGCTAAACGATAACAATTATTGTAAATGTAGTTTCAGTATGAGGATGTGAGTGCTTGTTGTGGTTAGAATCATGCACAAAAAGAGGCTAGTACGCTGCTCGATGTGTTTGTTAAAGCAACTAATAGTCGCCGACTTAGTTTTGAACTGCCGTCACAATACACAAAACTTGTATCCCTTCACCACGTCCAAACTCGGTTAAACCTTCACCCGTGGTCGCAGTAATGCCAATATCACTTTCTGTAAGATTTAATAATTGGCTTAAGTTGGCTTTTAAGGCAGGAATGTGCGGCGTAATTTTTGGGCGTAGGCATTCAATGGACATAGACAGATGGCACAACTGCCAGTCACCCAAGTATTTTAAAGCTTCCACTAAATAAACACTGCTATCTGTAATACCCTGCTTTAAGCATAAATCATCGCTGATTTTGCCTAAAATGTTAACCCCTGTAATACCTGAAATAGCATTGGTCACTGCATGCAAAATCACATCAGCATCGCTATTGCCTTGTAAAGCTGGGGCATTGTCGAAGATAACACCGCCTAACATTAATTTTTTGTCCGTATTGTCTGATTCAAAACGGTGGCTATCTTGGCCTAATCCTGTTTTAACGCGCATAAGAAGAGAGGATGTTGAAGAAGAAAAAAGAAGCAGGCGACCTAGCCTGCCGCTGTCAGTCACAGCAGCTTATATCTCTTTGTCTCGGCTAGGTCAAAACCTGAATGGAGGCTATTACAGCCGGTTGTAGCCGTTTAAGGCAGCTACACGATACGCTTCCGCCATCGTTGGATAGTTAAAGGTGGTATTAATAAAATACATTAAGTTATTGGCTTCGCCTTTTTGTGACATAATCGCTTGACCAATGTGGACAATTTCTGACGATTCACTACCAAAGCAATGAATGCCTAAAATTTCCAAGGTGTCGCGATGGAATAACAGTTTTAACATCCCCACTGTGCGATTGGTGATTTGCGCACGCGCCAAGCTTTTGAAAAACGCATGGCCGACTTCATAAGGGATTTTAGCTTCCGTTAATTCTTTTTCTGTACGGCCTACGGAGCTAATTTCAGGGCTGGTATAAATACCGGTTGGAATATCTTGCACTAAGTGGTGATCACATTGCCCACTGATTAAATGAGTGGCTGCGAAACGACCTTGGTCATACGCGGCGCTGGCAAGACTTGGATAACCAACAATATCGCCTACTGCGTAAATATGTGGCACACTGGTCTGATAATTTTCGTTGACATCTAACTGACCACGTTTGTTAATCTCGATGCCAATCGTCTCCAAGCCCATGTCTTGAGAGTTACCGGAACGACCGTTGGCCCATAACAAGATGTCGCTTTTAATTTGTTTGCCCGACTTCATGTGTAGAATCACGCAATCATCGCGCGGTTCAACCGCTTCATAATCTTCATTATGTCGGATTAAAATACCTTGATCGCGTAAATGGTAGGATAATGCATCAATGATTTCATCATCCAAGAAGGCTAACAGCTTGTCACGGGTGTTGATTAAGTTAACTTTGACATCAAAGCCACGGAAGAATGACGCATATTCACAACCGATTACCCCTGCACCATAAATGGTCACAGAGTGTGGCGTATCATCTAATTGTAAAATGGTATCACTGTCGTGAACGCGGGGATGGTTAAAATCAACATCATGAGGACGGTAAGGACGAGAGCCAGAGGCAATCACGAAGCTTTCAGCGTGATAGCGCTTGCGCGGCATATTCTCGGAAGTGACTTCAATAGTGTGCGGATCAATAAAGCGGGCATGACCATGAATCACATCAATGTCGTTCCGATCATAGAAAGCTTGGCGCATTTTAACTTGCTTTTTAATCACGCTTTCTGCGGAGCGGAGCAACTCAGGATAACTAATGTTAAGCCCTTGAATTAAATGCTCAAACATGGGGTAGGTTTTAAAATCTACGAGGCGTTGTACCGCATGTCTGAGGGCTTTACTTGGTATCGTTCCCCAGTGGCTACAACCGCCACCCACTTTCATATATTTTTCAACAAGTGCGACTCGTTTACCGGATTTGACAGCTTTCATTGCAGCCCCCTCGCCGCCGGGCCCACTGCCAATCACGATGACGTCATATTCATTTGCCACCATAAACTACCTTTTTTGTTGCTGTGTGAATGGGTTGGAATGGCAATTGTAACTGATTTTATAACTGAATAAGATTGTTTGTTTTTAACTCAGCGACACACCGCCTTTTTTGCGAGTAAAAAGGTAGGGTTATCGCCTTCACGTTAGCTATGGAATCCTAGACATGAAAAGCAGGAAAGGACAACTCAACATGATCAAACGCCCTAAAATCCTGATTGTGGATGATGATGCCAGTATTCGTCACAACTTAACCGAAATACTTAAACCGGTGCAATATGACATCCGCATGTTTGATCAAGGCCAACCATTGCTAGAAGCCTTAACGGAAGGTGCACCCGATTTAATCATTTTAGATGTGATGTTACCGGACATTAACGGTTTTGAATTATGTCGCCAGATTAAAAACGATAGCCGTTATCAACATGTACCGATTATTTTGATTACTTCGTTAGATGGTAAAGAAGCATTAGCCGAAGGCGTGGAAGCAGGAGCCGATGACTTTTTACATAAACCTTTGAATAAAATAGAATTAAGAGCGCGTGTGCAATCGATGTTGCGTATTAAACGACAATATGAAGAATTAGAAAGCACGTTGAAGATGCGCGAAGAATTATCCAATATGATTGTGCATGATATGTCGAGTCCGATTATCTCGGTGTTATTACATGCCACCTTAATGGAAGAAAAAGTCTCTGATCCTGAAGCAATCAAACATTTAGAAATGATTAAAGCCGGTGCAGATCGTTTAGATTCTTTTGTCAATGATTTGCTGATGGCGGCAAAGATGGAGCAAAGCAAATTTTTACTCAATGCAGCCCCCACCGACATTAATCAATTAGCCCTTGATGCACAAAAACATTTTAGTGTGATCGCACAATCAAAAGGCATTCAGTTACAGTTTGAATTACCTGAACCAGCAATTGAATTTACCTTAGACAGTAATCTGTTTCGCCGTGTGATTGGTAATTTACTGGCCAATGCGCTGCAATATTCACCGTCTGCCACTACTGTAGTGTTGCGCTTAACGGCGTTACCTAACGATGACAACGGGGCGCATTTTCAGTTAACCGTTACCGACCAAGGGCCGGGCATTCCTGAAGAATACCGCGAACGGGTGTTTGAGAAATTTGAAGTAGTGGATTTAAAGCGCAAAGGTGTGCCGCAAATTGGCTTAGGCTTAACCTTTTGCAAAATGGTGGTCAATGCTCACGGCGGCAAAATCTTTGTGCAATCCAATCAGCAACAAGGCTCGCGCTTTGTAGTGCAAATTTAAACGCTTGGCGGATGGTTTGAGGGGGATGAATTGCGGCGTGCTTCAACGAGGGCTTCTTGAATACGGTTTAAGATCACGGTTAAATCGCCTTCGCCTTGATAACGCCACGCCCCTACTGTCAGCGGTAGGGTTAATTGCTCCCCTTCTAAGGTTTCCACGGTCACATGATGTAAGCGTTTGATAATCGGTTGCGGCGATTGGTCATGGAAATTCCACAACGCCACTAAAAAGCAATCACCGTCCCAACGTGCCGCCCAATCACCGCTGCGAATGGTGTGCAACAATAAATCTGAGGTGCGAATTAAACACACTTCGCCCATTTTATAGCCAAACGCACCCGTTACCCCTTCAAAACCTTCTATATCTAACATCAATAACAGCAAGCTTACTTTCTCGCGGCGGGCGCGTGATATGTCTTGGCGTAGGCGTTCGGTTGCACCTTGGCGGTTTAGCAAACCGGTCAGCGGGTCGCGGTCGTTGTCCTTAGTGCTATTGCTTTCTAGCATTTGCTGTTTTTCAGCCAAATATTGCACATTGCTCATTAATTGACCGACTGTATCATGATAATGCATCGGCAATTCTGGCAGTTCGTGTTCTTCTAAAAACTGATGCAACATGTGCCCCGTCACTTGCAAGGGGCTAAGTAAGGCGAGGAAGAATAAGGCGATCATTGCGATACTGAACACCGTTAAAATCGCTAGCACCAACACGACAGAAGTTGTGCGTAATTCTGGAAAACCGATGAGTAAGCCCAAGGGCGGCAATAACATGCCAACACTGACCACTAACAGCAATTTTCGAGCAAAGCTATGATATAACCACGGCAATTTTGATAAACCGTGATAAAACGGAAATTTAGGCATGTTAGTCGACATCGTTATGTCTCCTAAAACTCAACGGCGATAAGGGTGGGGGGGTGGTTTGTCATATTTTACTTATTACTTGTTCCCAAAAGGGATTTCACTGTCATTAAGTTAAGCATGTTTGTAGGTCGGATCAGGCTTTAGCCGTCATCCGACATCACGCGGGTTAAAGCTTGAACCACGTCACTTACGGCGGATGACGCTACGCTTATCCGCCCTACAAGAATTTAACAGCAGTGAAATGCTATTTGGGAGCGAGTCGTAGGATGGGCTGAGGCACGAAGCCCCTCCTTTACCGCGATGTTGACGCGATTGATGGGCTTCCTTCGTCAGCCCATCCTACACTGCTGCTTCAGACAACAAGCATTATGGTGGAATACGGCTTGCGCCTATTCCACCCTACGTCCTACCGAATAAATGCTACTTTTCTTCTGTCTCGCTCACGGGGTGCGCTGTAATGCCACGCGAGAAAAACACACCGGCTTCAAACAATAACCAAATCGGCACTGCCAACAAGGTTTGTGAAATCACATCCGGCGGTGTCATCAACATGCCCACCACAAACGCGCCGACAATCACATGCGGGCGTTTTTGCACCAGTTCATCCGGCGACACAATGCCGGTGCGCACTAGCAAAATGGTGGCAATAGGTACTTCAAACGCAATGCCAAACGCAAAAAAGATTTTTAGCACAAAATCTAAATAGCGACTGATGTCCGTCATCATCGACACCCCGTCGGGGGTCATGCTGATCATAAAATTGAACACCAGTGGAAATACCACAAAATAAGCAAAGGCCATTCCTAGATAAAATAAGCCAATGCTGGCAATTAACAAGGGATAAATAAATTGCTTTTCGTGTGTATATAGCCCCGGTGCGATAAACGCCCAGAAATGATACAAAATATAAGGAATGCAGATAAACACCGCCAGCATTAAGGTCAACTTAAAGGGGGTGAAAAAGGGCGAGGCGACATCAATCGCAATCATCTGCGTGCCTTCTGGCATAAAACGCAGCAAGGGGTCTGCGAGCCAAGAGAACAACACATTGGCAAAGGGCATTAATACTAATAACACCACTAAAACCACTAACACCACCTGCAATAAGCGATTTCGCACTTCTAGCAGGTGATCGACAAACGACATGTTACCGTCATCAGCAGACGGATTAGGTGAAGAATCAGTCATAGGCGAGGGCACACATCAAGGTTGAGGCGGTTCTGAGGACACAGCGGACGGGCTTTCGCTTTCCGTAGTGACGGGCTTAGCTTGTACGGCAGGTGCAGTGCTCACCGCAGCAGGGACTGAGGTCGATGGGCTATCACTTTCCACAGTGGCAGGCTTAGATTGCACAGCCGGTACAGGGCGTACTGCTGCGGATGTTGAGTCAGGCTTGTCATCAGTCGCGGCAGGCGATGTGTTTTTGCTATCAGTCTTGGTTTGGCTACTTGGCTGGATAACCGGCTGATTTAACTCTTTGCGCGTCTCGTTTAACGCATTTAAGGCTTCTGTGACTTCAGTCTGTTTCATTTGCTCTTGCAATTCATGCAAGCGCAACTCGTTATCAATATCCGCTTTTACACTGCCGATAAAGCGTTTTGCACGCCCGACCCACAAGCCTGCACTGCGTGCCACCGAGGGCAATTTTTCCGGCCCAAATACCAATAAGGCGACTACGCCAATCATCATTAATTCTAAAAAACCCATGTCAAACATGACAATGCCTCATACAACCGCCCAAACAGGCTTAAACATGGGTGTCTCGATGTTTTGCAGTCACTTGACCTTCAATCACATCATCTTCTTTATTATCACGTCCTACCCGTGGCGCATTACTATCCGCTTTTTCGTTTTCTTCCGCTTCACCGTCTTTCATCGAAGAACGGAAGTTTTTAATGGCTGACCCCAAGTCACCACCGATATTGCGTAATTTCTTAGTGCCGAACAACAACACGATAATCAATAACACAATCAGCAATTGCCAAATACTGATACCCATAACAACAACCTCGCTTAACCAACAAAACCAGCGCCGTGTAATTCACCGCCGCCTAATAAATGAATATGTAAGTGGAACACCACTTGACCGCCGCCAACGCCTGTATTAATCACCGTGCGGAAACCGTCGGTTAAGCCTTGCTCTTCGGCTAACTTAGGTAATAAGCGCATCATGTGAGCCATTAATGCATCATGTTCTGACGTTAACTCTGCCAAACTGACAACGTGGATTCTCGGTACCACTAATAAATGTACAGGGGCTTTAGGACTAATATCCTTAAACACAACAACGTGTTCATCGCTATACACTTGCGTTGAGGGTAGTTCGCCAGCGGCGATTTTGCAAAAAATGCAATTTGAATCTGTAGACATGAAATTTCCTAAGATTGGGAACGTTGCGCTTTTTCAGTTATACCCGATAAACCAAAACGGCGATCTAATTCTGCCAAAACGGCTTCTGGACTGAGATCGTAATGGGCTAATAATACCAAACTATGAAACCACAAATCTGCTGTTTCGTAGACAATCTGTTCTTTGTCGCCCGCCTTGCCTGCAATCACCGTTTCAGTCGCTTCTTCCCCCAGTTTCTTTAGAATTTGGTCTAAACCTTTGTGGTATAAGCTCGCAACATAAGAGCTACTGGGGTCTGCTTGCTTACGGGCTTCTAATACTTCCGCAAGACGGGTTAAAGTATCACTCATAGGGTTTTACTATCCTCAAACAATAAAAAAAGCCGCCTGTTAAGTACACAAGGCTGCTTTTTATGTATCAAAAAATCTCATGGGGGTTTCTGGCTCCCACGCGCTTTGCGTGGGAGCAAGTCTCGACGCGCCTGCGTCGCGAGTCTGCTCATTCTCATATTCGACACTCGGCGCAGGCGCGCCGCTACGGGTTCCCACGCAAAGCGAGGCTGTAAAAGAACTGGCAAAAACGTCCATTTTTCGCTTGTAAGTCATTGATTCTTCGTTGTCAAACAGTGCAAAAATGGAGTTCTTTTACAGCCTCAAGGCGCGTGGGAACGAGAAACTTTAGCCTAATCCGGCGCAACCGCCGTCAACTCCGCCAACAACGAACGCAACTCCATCACACTCGCCACATGACTTTGCTCATCTCCTTGCTTTAACGCAGTAAAACTCACATTACTGTCGTAAAAGCTCTGCATAGTCGCATCATCAATATCTAACAAGGCACCTTCTAAGGCCAAGCCTAAAAATAAACCTTTACTGCGCAACCACGCATAAATATCCGCTTTAAAATGAATATCCGTGGCACTTTCCGTCGCTTTGCCCAGTGTGCCTGCTGCAACTGCTGCCAGTGCAGTCAAAGTCACCTTGCCAGTTTCTAATGAGTCCAAATCACTCGCATGGCGAAATAATAACACTAAGTCGCTAGACGACGCGCCTAATTGTAAACCGACGCTACCGCCAGAAAGCAATATAAACAATGGCGAACTCCACTCCCCATTAGGCAAGCGGAATAACAGAATACCCGAACCTGATTTGCCACCCATGACAAAACTAACACGGAATAAACTCGGCACAATGACAACGGCTTCAGCATGTTGCAGTAAATCAGCGGATAAATTAGCATCAAATAAGGCTTTTAAGATTGCGATGGACTGCACTAACTTCTGCTCTGCCTCTGCGGCACTCACCGTCATTTCAGATAAAAAAGGTTCCGTATAACCGTTGTTATTTGCTAAAACTTGATGACTAAAACAGCAGATAACACACAGTAATAAGATGCGACTGAGTAACGGTATATTCATAGCCTCTAATCCAAGCTGAAGCGGTAGAGAGAGCAGGCGCGTGGCACAACTTAAAATCCGTTTGGCTGCTAAATTGGCGGTCATAGGGCGCAGATGCTGTACCCACATGATAGGCCATTGAATCCCCTTCTTGGGGGCGTTATTTCAATAACACACTCATCCAACCGAAAAAAACTACACGCTTATGTCTATTGCTATTGTTTGGTTTCGCCGCGATTTGCGATTACATGACAACCCTGCACTGACTCACGCAGTGCAAGCCGGTCACCACATTTTACCCCTTTATATCCATGCTCCTCACGAGGAAGGCGAATGGACACTCGGCGCGGCGAGCCGTTGGTGGTTACACCATAGTTTAGCCGCATTTAAGCAACAATTGCAGCAACAACTAGTCCCATTCGCTATCTTAACCAGTCATGATAGCTTAAGCACATTACAAAACGTCATCCAACAAACGGGTGCTGTGGCAGTGTATTGGAACCGCTGTTACGAGCCGTTGTTACGCCAGCGAGATCAACAGATTAAAACGCATCTGCGTAGCCAAGGCATACAGGTTTACAGCACAAACGGCTTTTTATTAAACGAACCGTGGGAAGTTGAAACCCAGCAACACACACCGTTTAAAGTCTTTACCCCCTATTGGCGTGCTTGCCAAAACCGCCCCCCTGCCGAACCTTTACCGATTCCCAGCCCTTTGCTTGCCGCGCCTATAACTGAATTAGCGCAAGCCGTGAATTTAGAACAATTAGAATTGCCACCGCGCATTCCGTGGGCAGGTGGTTTGACGCAAACATGGACAGTGGGCGAGACAGGCGCATGGGCACTACTCGATCAATTATGTGGTGATAAATTACACGATTACCATGAACGCCGTGATTTTCCCAGCAGCGACGGCATTTCACGTTTATCACCGTATTTACGCTTTGGCGAAGTCTCACCGCGCCAGCTTTACCACGCGGTGCAGCAGTGTATGGCGCATAACCCTGAATGTCGTAAAGGTGGTGAAAGCTTTTTGCGGCAATTGTATTGGCGAGAATTTGCGTGGCATTTACTGTATCACTTTCCACATACCACCAATCAGCCCTTAAATGCTAAATATCAGGCTTATCCGTGGGCAACGGATTACGATGCTGTGTTAAGCGCGTGGCAACAAGGTCAGACAGGTTATCCCATTGTCGATGCGGGCATGCGCGAGCTATGGCATACTGGTTGGATGCACAATCGAGTACGCATGATTGTCGCTTCTCTGCTGACGAAAAATGCACAGATTCCATGGCAATTAGGCGCGCAATGGTTTTGGGATACTTTAGTTGATGCTGATTTGGCGAATAATAGTTTAGGCTGGCAATGGGTCGCCGGTTGTGGCGCGGATGCCGCACCTTATTACCGCATTTTTAACCCTTACACCCAAAGCGAAAAATTTGATCCACAAGGCCAATATTTACGCCGTTGGCTGCCAGAATTAGCGACTTTAGATAATCGTAGTATTCATAACCCGTCGGCTGCACAATTGGCCGATTTAGATTATCCAGCCCCCATGATTGATTATAAAAGCTCGCGTGAAGCGGCGTTGATGGGATATGAGCAGATTAAGGGGAAGGCTTGATAGGCAAAAGCTATCTATACAAAGTGTTAAAACTCAATATGCAAGTGAGGAAAGAGGATTTGACGGAGGCAAGAAAGTGTAATGGTCAAGTTTTTTTGTAGAAAATCTAAGCCACATTTAGAAAAGATAAGTTTTTCTGATGTGGAGTCATGTAGTCAATAGCAGAGTGTAATCTGCGGTAGTTGTAAAACCAGATATAGCGTTGAACACAATCATG
>QKBZ01000221.1 GCA_003245895.1 Beggiatoa sp. | reverse complement strand
TATTTTAATTGCTGATGTTTTTATTCTAAAACAATCCCTTTAATACTCCTTAGTCTTCCCACCGCTAAATTTATTTTCTTGCACTGCAACAGTTCATCCTTTAGATAGCGTATAACAAGATGACTTCACATCACTCTAGGGGCAGGTATTTTATGTGGTTCAAAGCAATGAAACATTTACTGGTGCTGGGTTTGTTAATTTGGCAAAACAGCGTATTAGCAGCGATTAATGGTTTATGGGTTGATAACCAAAACCACTACTGGGTGTTGATGCAAAGTGCAGAAAACCAAGTAATTGGAGCACAAATTGATATTGAGTTTGTGAGTAAAACGATTTATTTAGGCAGTATTAGTGACCAAGCAGTCTCTTTACAAGCCTTCTCAGGTGACGAAACGATTAATGCGAGTTTAAATGAGGCAGAAACCCATCTATCAGGCACTATTAGCAGTGCAGGCACAGAGGAAAGTTTAGAAGCCGATTTATTGTTTGCCTATGCAGGCAGTGAATATGATGGGGTATGGCAAACAGACTTAGATCATTAAGTAACAAGATTTAATTAATTGACATTTTGAAGCAGTAAAAATACAGTAATATCAAAGCTGTAAGTTTTGCATAAAATTGTCCAATTACTTATCTGTTAGTAGCTTCCGTTAATACCGGCGATAGTTCTGCGGTATTAGTGCTAGATATGATATTCAATGGTGACGGCTCTACTAGCAACAATACGTTTGTCGGCAGTATTCGTGATACCAGTTTTATTGGGGCTTCATTGACGAATGTCAGCGAGACATTACGCATTGATTTTTCTAGCGTACCGGCAGAAGGTAGTTATCTCACTATTACCAGTGATAGACCGCCTAAAACAGAAACCATTAGTTTCACCGCAACACAAATTTTTGCCACTGCCAAATAAGCACAGATTTACATCAGAACACATCGTTTAGCATATAATTTTCTAGGGCAAGCATTGACTTGCCCATTTTATTTTTCTGCTTTGGGTTCAGTAAAAACATGTTCTAATTGCTTAGCCTCTAATAATTGTAAAGACCAATGTTCTAACTGTTCCGGCGTTGCCTGTGTTAATTTTTGACTCACCCATGCAGGCAATTTACCAAAGCGTTTTTCTAATAAGTGCGTTAGTAGTTTTTGTTCACCTGCCTGAACACCTTTTTGCATGCCCTTTTGCATACCTGTCTGTATGCCTTCTTGCATACCCTCTTGCCAACCTTCTTGCCGCCACATGCGCTGTCTACGCATAAACGGCGTATCTAACACACCATCTTCCGTCAACATTTGTTCAATCATCTGTAACCACTCCTCTTCACTGAGCAAATTTGTAAACACATGCAATAACTGTTGTTTCTTACTTGCATCTGTTTCTTGGCGAAACCGTGCCAGCACTTGTGGAAATATCTGTTCAGGCTGGGCAATTTGTGTCTGTCCAATTAAAGTAAGTAAAGCAGGCTGGCTGAATGTAAGTAACCATTAGTTAACATACTGTATGTAGATTGTAGGTCGCATAAGCGGAGCGTCATGCGACATTATCGGCGGATGACGACTAAAGCCTTATCCGCCCTACGAAAATTTTCTCATAGTGCATCAGCTATATCTAAAAAACAAAACCAAAAACCGAACGAGTTAAACCATGTCAAAAGCTTTACCTTATCGTCATACCGAACAAGATTTAGCAGAAAAGCCGATCAACTACCGACAAAACCTGCGCGATATGTGGCCTTATTTATGGGAATATCGCGGGCGGGTTTTGCTTGCGTTAAGTGCCTTAGTGTTAGCAAAAATGGCGAATGTCGGTGTGCCTTTGGTGTTAAAACAGCTTGTAGATACTTTAGAACAGCCGCTGACTTTAGCTGCCCTGCCACTGGCTTTATTGCTGATTTACGGTGCATTACGTCTTGCCAGCAGTTTGTTCAATGAAGTGCGTGACGCATTATTTGCGCGGGTGCGTTATCACGCTATGCGTCGCTTATCTAACCAGTTATTAAGCCATTTGCATCAATTATCACTGCGTTTTCACTTAGAACGGCGCACTGGCGGCATTTCCCGCGATTTAGAACGCGGCACTCGTAGCGTCAGTTCTGTTTTAAATTACATGGTATTTAGCATCGTTCCCACAGTGGCGGAATTGAGCTTGATCTGTGGCATTTTATTGGTTAATTACGATGTGCAATTTACCCTCATCACCTTAATCACAATTGCTGTTTATATCGCCTTTACCTTTTTAATGATGGACTGGCGGGTTAAATATCGGCATGAAATGAACGCCTTAGAATCACAAGCTAACACGCAAGCCATTGATAGCTTAGTCAACTACGAAACAGTGAAAATTTTTGGCAATGAGGCGTTTGAAGCGCAGCGTTATAATCAAACCTTGCACGATTGGGAGCAGGCGGCGGTAAAAAGTCAGGTCACAATGTCCGCGCTGAATTTTGGGCAATCAGCGATTATTGCAGTTGGTGTGACGGCGATTATGATTTTTGCTAGCCAAGCGGTGCTTGATGGCGAAATGAGCTTAGGCGATTTAGTGTTAGTGAATGCCTTTTTACTGCAATTATTCATCCCGCTGAATTTTTTAGGTGTGATTTATCGCTCAATTAAATATGCCTTAATTGATATGGATCGCATGTTTGATTTACTGGCACAACAACCGGAAATTGTCGATCAAACGAATGCACCCGCGCTGAACATCGGCGAAGGCAATGTGGAATTCCAGCAAGTGCAGTTTCACTACCAAAGCGACCGGCAGATTTTGCAAGATGTCAGCTTTACCATTCCCGCAGGGCAAAAAGTCGCCGTTGTCGGTGCCAGTGGTGCAGGCAAATCGACGCTAGCACGTTTATTACTGCGTTTTTATGAAGTTTCCAGCGGACGTATTTTAATTAACGGGCAAGATATTCGTCAGGTCAGCCAAGCCAGCTTACGCGCTGCCATTGGCATCGTGCCACAAGATACCGTGTTATTTAACGACAGCATTTATTACAACATTCACTACGCCCGCCCAGATGCGCCGCACGAAGCGGTATTAGAAGCGGCAAAACTGGCGAATATTCACGACTTCATCAGCCAATTACCGCAAGGCTATGACACCATTGTCGGCGAGCGCGGCTTAAAACTGTCCGGCGGTGAAAAGCAACGAGTTGCCATTGCCCGCGCCATTTTGAAACGGCCTAAAATTCTGGTATTTGACGAAGCCACTTCCTCGCTAGACTCACACGCCGAGCAAATGATTCAGCAAGCCTTAGCGCAAGTGGCAGAAAATCACACCACCTTAGTCATTGCACATCGTTTATCGACGATTGTTGATGCGGCGCAAATTTTAGTCATGGCACAAGGGCGCATTGTGGAACGTGGTACGCATAACGAATTGTTAGCATTCAATGGACTCTATGCTCAGATGTGGACATTGCAGCAGCAAGAAAATACAAGCACCTAAGTCTGTCAAACTATTGCTGGCCTGCAACAAGCTGTATAGAACAATGTCTTGCTAAGCGATAACCTTAGCAAGACGCAAAACCAGATACTTTCGCCACGCAAACCCTAAGGACACGCGTTTAAAACCCATAACTCTTGTCTAAAACAAACCTCAAACTGATAACGCATGATCCGCGTTGAATCAAGCATCTGCTACCGTCACGGCTATGCAAGCAACAACTTTTCTCATCACTTTGTGCAAATAAACACCTAAATATCATTTATCCGCTATAATCAGTATTCTTGAATTTAAGGTCGAGATGCTTATATAAGCAGCCGGATGATTAATAGCCTCTGTTGTTGAAAGGAGAACCCCATGCCTATTTATGAATACACTTGCAGCGAATGCGGTCACGAATTAGAAGCCTTACAAAAAATGAGCGACGATCCGTTGACCACATGCCCAGAATGCGCAAAAGAAGGCTTAGTTAAGCAAATCTCTGCCGCTGCTTTCCAATTAAAAGGCTCTGGCTGGTATGAGACTGATTTCAAAAATAAGAAAAAAGATGCGCCAAGCTGCACCAATGAAGGCTGTGCCGCTGCCCCTGCCTGCGCTGCAAGCCAGAATTAAGCAAAAAAATCAGGCGGTGACAAGCACTGCCGCTTGCACCTAACGAACGCACACCGTAACATGCCTTATTTTGGCTTGAGTAAAGGAATTGGTTCCATGCGTAGCCACTATTGTGGACAACTAAACGAAACATTTATTGACGAAACTGTTACGCTGTGTGGTTGGGTGCATCGCCGCCGCGATCATGGTGGGGTTATCTTTATCGATTTACGCGACCGTGACGGTTTAGCGCAAGTCGTGTTTGACCCTGACACCGTAGACGCTTTTAAAACGGCAGAGCGGGTGCGTAGTGAATATGTGTTAAAAATCACAGGTCGTGTACGTTTACGCCCTGAAGGCACTGAAAATGCTGATTTACCTAGCGGTAAAATCGAAGTATTAGGCAAAGAATTAGAAATTTTAAATGCCGCTGAAACACCTCCGTTCCAAATTGAAGAAACGGACGTGAATGAAGAATTACGCTTGCGTTATCGTTACATCGATTTACGTCGGCCTCATATGTTAGAACGCTTAAAATTGCGCAGTCGCGTGACACAAGCGTTACGTCAATTTTTAAATCAAAACGGCTTTTTAGATGTTGAAACGCCTGTTTTGACTAAAGCGACACCTGAAGGTGCGCGCGATTATTTAGTGCCTAGCCGTACTCATAGCGGCGAGTTTTTCGCGTTACCTCAATCGCCACAATTGTTTAAACAATTGCTGATGATGTCAGGGATTGATCGCTATTATCAAATTGCACGCTGTTTCCGTGATGAAGATTTACGCGCGGATCGTCAGCCCGAATTTACGCAATTAGATATCGAGATGTCTTTCATCGACGAAACCATGATCTGTAATTTAATGGAATCCATGATTCGTCAATTATTTAAAGACGTGTTAGCTGTCGAATTGCCAGAAAAATTCCCTGTCATGACTTATGCAGAGTCTATGCAGCGTTTTGGCACAGACCGCCCTGATTTACGCAACCCTTTAGAATTGGTTGACGTTGGCGATTTAATGGCTAATGTTGAATTCAAAGTGTTTGCAGGCCCTGCGAAAGACCCTAACGGTCGCGTTGCTGCCTTATGCGTGCCAAATGGTAAAGAGTTATCGCGTAAACAAATCGATGACTATACCGATTTTGTCGCCATTTACGGTGCAAAAGGCTTGGCTTATATCAAGGTCAACGATATTACCCAAGGCCGCGAAGGCTTACAGTCACCGATTCTGAAATTCTTACCTGATGACGTGATTCAAGGCATTTTAGAGCGTACTAAAGCCGATACCGGAGACGTGGTATTCTTCGGCGCAGATAAAGCTAAAGTGGTTAACGAAGCCTTAGGCGCGTTACGCTTGAAAATCGGCGACGATTTGAAATTATCGCAAGCCGGTTGGCAGCCGTTATGGGTAGTCGATTTCCCAATGTTTGAATGGGACGAAAAAGACAAACGCTGGGTATCTTTACACCATCCGTTCACCGCGCCAAACATTACCGACATTGAGCAGTTAAACGCCACAGCCGGTACCTGTTTATCACGCGCTTATGACATGGTGTTAAACGGTTCTGAAATCGGCGGGGGTTCAATTCGTATTCACAGCCCAGAAATGCAATCTGCTGTATTCAAGCTGTTAGGCATTGCTGAAGAAGAAGCACGAGAAAAATTCGGCTTCTTATTAGACGCATTAAAATACGGTTGTCCGCCACACGGTGGTTTAGCGTTTGGTTTAGACCGCTTAGTCATGTTAATGACCGGCGCAAACTCTATCCGCGACGTGATTGCCTTCCCTAAAACACAAACAGCAAGCTGCCCGCTGACTTCTGCACCATCTACGGTGAGCGAAGCACAGTTACGCGAATTGCATATTCGCTTACGCACGAAAGTGACTGAATAAGCTGAAATCGTAGGGTGGAATAGGCGTAAGCCGTATTCCACCATGAAGCTTGTCATTTGTTCTTAGTTAAGGACTTGCAGAACTTTATGGTGGAATACGCTACGCTATTCCACCCTACATTCAAAATTCAACTATTACCTACCGTTTCCAACGACTAGGCCAATCATCAAACTCTGCCACTACATTATCATCCACCAGTAATGAATACATGATTTCGGCAGGATAATCATTTAAGCGAATTTTCCAACGTGCGCCTTCCACTCTTGCTGCGTAAGGAAATTCTGCTTGCCCTGTACTTTTCCACGTCACCTGTTTTTGTAAATATTGCGCCATGATTATTGTGCCGTCGCTGCTTCTGGTTGAGGTGCTGAATTTTTAGTGTCGTTTGAGTTGTTGATGATGTCTTCATCAATAGCATCCTGCGTTAAACCTTCAGCTTGGTTTTTCTCTACTAAATCTTCATCAGTTTTAGGCGCATCAGCAGCAGTGCTTTCTGCGGTTTTCATGGCTTCAGCCGCAGTAGAGGCTGTTGTTTCAGCCGCTGTAGACACTTGCTCCATCACTGCTTGTGCTTTGGTCGCCACTTCTTGCGCTTCAGTAACTGCTTTCTGTGCTTTTGCTGCTTGTTCTAATAATGCACTGGTATCAGCATGAGTGAAGGGGGCAAATAAAAATAAGCAGATGAGGGTAAACCATTTCATGTTTTTTGTTCCTTTAAGGGATAGTTATTGATGGGAGGAAGTATAGCAGGGGGCAGATCGTTGGGTTACTGGATTTTGTAGCTTGTAAGCGTTACGCAGTTGGCGATGAGAGTAGTTGTAGGTCGTATAAGCGTAGCATCATACGACATATCGTCGGATGACAGCTAACGCCTTATCCGCCCTGTTATAACCCAGTCAATAGCCAAAATAAAAAGAAAACACTCGGCAATAGGTACACGAAAACTTCCACTTTGAAAAAATCCTTTTTTCATCGGAGTATTTCGTGTTGTCATTTTGTTACATGAACAAAATAC
>QKBZ01000076.1 GCA_003245895.1 Beggiatoa sp. | reverse complement strand
AGCTAATTTTGCTGTGTGCCTTCTTATATCCTTAGGCTCAGCCATTTTATTGATTATAGACCCCCCCTTTCTGAATCGTCATATTTTGCGCGGCACAGCATCCTTTTTCTTAGGTGGTGCACTGTATTATGTGACTGTTTATATTGTGAATCACTTCTATCGCTTGCGTTATATCCTCTATGCCTTAACTCTCGCTTTATGGACAGCCGTATTTTTCTCTTTTTATATTCAGGATTTAGTGCCAATCATCAAACAAATGGGCATTATTGGACGCATAATCTTAGAAGGCTTTCCACATTATGTGTTGTTTCCATTAACGATTTGTAGTTTAGTTTTATTGGAAATCGGCAAAGGTGAAATTTTTAAACCACTTAACTGGTTTGGTGATATTAGTTATTCTGTGTATTTATTACACTTTCCATTGCAATTAGCCATTGCTATTTTGGTGAGTTCTAGTTTAATTTCCAGTGATTTTTATTTGATAAATACAGCATTTGTGCTGTTTTTTGCAGTATTAGGTTTAATTTCTTATTTCACCTACAAGTATTTTGAATTACCACTGCAACATATATTAAGAACCCACTTTTTACTACCGCGTAAGGTTTTACAGTCTGCGGCAATAAGCACAAAAACTAAAGACTAGGTTTGCTGTTTTCCAAGAAAGAGAGAACGGTTGTCGGTCGTATAAGCATGGTGTCATACAACATGACAGTGGCAGATTAATGCTTTATTCGCCCTACGAATCACTCTCTCTGTCTCACAACGTTTGCACAGTTACCACAAGCGTTCTTCCTTGCATTTTTGCATTGCAAAAAATATTAATTGTTTTCCACCTCAGCAAAATTTTTTCAATAAAAAATCAAGTTCATATTAGCTTAGCTTCCCGTTATACTTACAAAGTTATCTGATCAACTAGCTGATTTTTGCATAGCAGGCAATCGTTTTTATATTATGAAGTAGAGGTTTAAAATGAGTGCGCCAGTCTGGCCTAGAAGGCTTTATTCCTTAGATATTTCTCGTTGTATTGCAGCTTTTACAGTTGTTATTTGGCATTGGCAGCACTTTTCCGCCATTGGTAAAACGCGGGTTGAAATGGTTGATCGTAGTAGCCAACCGTTTTACGATTTTTTAAAAATCCTTTATGAAACAGGTACTTTTGGCTACTTTTTCTTATTGTCAGGTTTCACATTTTTCTGGGTATATCGCTCAGCAATCAGTGAACGTCGCATTAAATTAAAAGATTTTGCGGTTAAACGTTTATCTCGTTTATACCCATTACATTTGCTAACAATGTTTATGGTTTTGCTGTTGCAGCAAGTATATATGTTATCAAATGATCATGCTTTTATTTATCATTTAAATGATTTTTATCATTTTATGCTCAATCTATTTTTTATTAACCAATGGGGATTTGAAAGCGGATTTTCTTTTAATGGGCCTGCATGGACATTATCAATAGAAGTTTTATTATATATTTTGTTTTTTACCTTAGCTTTTGTACGCAAAGGTAACTTTATCGTGTGCTTAATTATTTCATTAAGCTCTGCTGCACTATTGGTGATAGACCCGCCATTTATTAATCGCTTTATCTTACGCGGTACTGCCTCATTCTTTTTAGGCGGTGCTTTATACTACGTCACAGCTTATATCGTGTCGCACTACTACCATTTGCGTCATGTCATCTATGCCTTAGCGATTAGCTTCTGGGCAATGGCAATATTCTCATTCTATGTTTATGATTTAACGCCAATGATTAAACAAATGGGAATTCTCGGACGTGTAATCTTAGAGGGCTTTCCTCATTATTTATTATTCCCAACCAGCATTTGTGCCTTAGCCTTGTTAGAAATTAGTAGAGGGCCATTTTTAAAACCCTTTGGCTGGTTTGGTGATATTACTTACTCAGTATATTTATTACACTTCCCGCTACAACTTATCATTGCTATTTTAGTTAGTTACGGTTTGATCGCGAGTGACTTCTATTTAACCAAAATGGGTTTTATTCTGTTCATTGCAGCTTTGATTTCAATTTCTTATCTCATGTATAAGTATTTTGAAATGCCGCTACAAAATATGCTTAGAACCCGTTTTTTAGCACCGCGTGTGGCATTACAACCTGCAACAGCCGTTGCTGAGGCTAAAGAATAAAGCCTGAGTAATGTAGGGAGGAATAGCGCAGCGTATTCCACCAGAAAACAGGCTTCATGGTGGATTACGGCTTGCGCCTAATCCACCCTACAATTCAGCAAGTGTTCGCTTATTTGCCTGCTAAATTATCCAAATACTTCTCAGCATCCAACGCCGCCATACAGCCTGTACCCGCCGAAGTCACCGCCTGACGATACACTTGATCCGCAACGTCACCCGCCGCAAATACGCCATCAACACTGGTCGCGGTCGCATTACCGTGTAAACCACTTTTCACCACGATATGACCATTGTTCATCTCTAATTGATCGGTGAATAATTCGGTGTTAGGTTGATGACCAATGGCAATGAACACGCCTTGTAAGTCGAAATCTTGTGTGCTGTCATCTTTCACACTGCGCACGCGCATGCCAGTCACGCCCGTTTTATCGCCTAACACTTCATCTAAAACGTGATCCCATAAAATGGTCACTTTGCCTTCTTTTTCTTTCTCGAATAATTTATCCGCTAAAATTTTCTCAGAGCGGAATTTATCGCGGCGATGCACAATCGTGACATGAGAGGCGATATTACTTAAATACAACGCTTCTTCCACAGCAGTATTGCCACCGCCAATCACCGCTACTTTTTGATTGCGATAAAAAAAGCCGTCGCAAGTGGCACAGGCTGACACGCCTTTGCCTTTAAATGCCGTTTCAGAAGGTAAGCCTAAATAACGCGCTTTAGCACCTGTAGCAATGATCAAAGCATCACAGGTATAACTACCCATATCGCCAGTTAAGGTAAACGGACGGTTTTGTAAATCGACCTTATTAATGTGGTCGAAAATAATTTGTGTCTCAAAGCGTTCCGCATGTTGGCGAAAACGCTCCATTAATTCAGGGCCTTGCACACCAGCATGATCCGCAGGCCAGTTATCAACATCTGTAGTTGTGGTTAATTGACCGCCTTGCTCTAAACCGGTAATCAATACCGGACTTAAATTGGCACGGGCGGCATAAATCGCAGCGGTGTAACCCGCAGGGCCAGAGCCTAAAACCAATAAAGGGCTGTGTTTCATCTCACTCATTCGTTAAGTTCTCCATTCGCATTAAGGCGTATCAATTAGCAGCTTGTTATATAGGCCAAGGCGCAAAATTTAAACAAAAGCGGCTATAAAGGCGCAAGTTTAAACCTGATTTGACCTAATCATGGCATAATGCCGCGAGTCGTTAGCCATTGGCACTTTAGCCTGTGGTTTTGTAAAATTCTGTCATGCTTACAACTTTACACGTTCACCCTCAATGAAAAACTGTGGGGGTGGTAGACCGCCAGTCATGGCTGAGTCGTAATCATTGCGCCGTGTTTACGCGATAAACGTACACAACTGGCTGCATATTTGCTGAATCATAATTGGGCAACGTGGTGCACTGCATACCCGTTGTATATCAGGGCTTTAGTCCCTGCCGATGACCTTAATTTAGTTTGACATCATGAGGATTCTGCGTGAGCCAAGCCCGCCGTCAACGAAAATTTAATACTGCAACGCAAAAACTGATTGGTCACGGACTGCGCGAGATCGTGCTGATCTTTTTTTGCTTTATGGGGCTGTATTTATTCGTCAGTTTATTTACCTATTATCCCTTAGACCCTGGTTGGACACATACCGGCCAAGTGGAAGAAGTGCGCAATAAAGGCGGGGTAGCCGGTGCGCTGTTCGCGGATATTTTCTTCTTTTTATTCGGTTATTTTGCCTACCTGTTTCCGATTATGGTCGGCTATATGGGCTGGATGATTTACAAAGGCCGTCACCACGACATTTTCGCTGAGCCGAAAAATTTAGTCGTACCCGGTATTGGCTTTGTGCTGACCTTAAGTGCCGGTTGTGGTCTGGCTATTGTGCATTTTGCCACGGAAACCGTGTTATTACCCAGCCATGCAGGCGGTATTTTAGGTACAGTGGTCGGCAAAGGCTTGCAAGGTGTATTCAGCCAGTTAGGCGCGACCTTATTATTGTTGGCCTTATTCTTTACTGGTGTCACGTTGTTAACCGGTATGTCATGGTTAAAGCTGATGGATACCTTAGGGCTGCATACCTTACGCTTAATGCCGGTAGTAGAAAAGCATTTTGCTCAGCAATTTTTGCCTTGGTTGTTAAAGCATTTAGACCTGTTCTGGCGTTGGTTTATCGCCTTTTTAGGCGCAGCCTTTGTCAAATCACGCGATTGGACGTTAGATAAATGGGATGCCTTCCAAGCACGGCGCGAGGAGTGGCGTTATGACGACCGCTACGACGACGAAGACGATGACGAGGAATTCGAGTTTGAAGACGAACCTCGCCCGCGTAATCGCCGAGCAGAACGAGAAGCCAAAGCGGAATCTGAATCGATTGCTGATACCATCGCGCCTTTTGAATTAGAAGATCATGACTTGCCTGCTAGTCAAGTCTCAGCGAAAAAGCCTAACCGTCGCAGCAAAGCCGCAACACAACAAGATGAAGTACCTTTTCTTGACGGTTTAGAAGATGAAGGTAGCCAAAAGCCTGCTCGTCGCCGCCCTGTTGTACAGCCTGAACCTGTAGATGAGATTGAAGAGGCGGTGACAGTTGAGGAAACGGCCGTATTAGTGCCTGCACAACCGGTGCTTGCCGAGGTAAGCTTGTTAGAAAACACTAGTGCGCCGAGTAAGCCAGATGTTAAAGCGTTATCAAAATGGATTACACAGGCGTTTGCTGAAGTGTCACATCCTGTGAAGATTAAAGCGGTACACCCCGGCCCTGCCTTAATTGGTTTTGAAGTTCAGCCTGAAGAGGCAATAGATGCGGCAAACTTAGAAGACTTAAGTCAGTCTTTAGCCACTGTCTTAAATGTGCCTCGGGTCAAAATGGTGGAAACGGCACCGAATAATTTAGGTATTGAAGTGCCTAATCCAAAACGGCAAGCCGTGCCATTAGCGCAGTTAGTCAATGAGGAAATGTGGCAACACCATCAAGCACCATTAAGCATCGCTTTAGGTAAGGATGTGATCGGTCAGCCAGTGATTGTTGAGTTAACCCGCATTCCACACTTAATCTTGGCGGGCAGTGATCCGGCTGAGCGCGATATGGTGTTAAACAGCATTTTATTAAGCTTGTTGTTTAAGCATACGCCGGAGAGCCTGCGCTTAGTATTGGTTGATGGCCGTAACGCCAGCTTGTCACATTACGAGTCGATTCCGCACTTATTAACACCATTAGTGACGAACATGGATCAAGTCGCGCCAGTGTTGCAATGGTGTGTGCAAGAGATGGAACGGCGTTATCGCTTAATGGCGAAAAAAGGCGCGCGTAATATCGATAGCTATAATCAAATGCTGCAAGCGGAACCTGATCCGACTGAGATTATCGATCCAGAACAGCCAGATAATGCCTTGCCGTATATCTTAATTGTGGTGCAAGAGATTGCCGAGTTAACTTTAACTGAGTTAAACAGCACTATTGAGGAACAAATCACGCGCTTAACGCAAAAAGCCCGCGCCGCTGGTTTGCATTTAATTTTGGCAACACAGTATCCGTCGGTGAATGTGGTCACAGGCTTGTTAAAAGCCAATATTCCAAGCCGGATTGCTTTGCAAGTAAATGCTAAAAGCGAATCACGCACCGTGTTAGGTCAGTTAGGTGCAGAGAACTTAATGGGCGAAGGCGATTTGTTGTACTTAACCCCTGGTACGGGCTTGCCAGCGCGAATTCATGGCGCGCAAGTGAGTTTGGATGAGGTGGATAAGGTGTTGCACGCGCTGCGGGAATGTGGAGAGCCTGAGTATATTGGCTTGGAAGGGTTAAATAACAGTTATTGAAAACTTACTCATATCTATCTATAATTGCTCAAAATGAGCAAGTTATTGAATATTTCAGAAGCGGCTAAAATATTAGGCGTGTCAGAATCTACATTGCGTAGATGGGAGCGCGAAGGTAGATTATTGCCTGATGAACGGACAAAAGGTGGGCAAAGACGTTATAAGCTATCTTCTATTCACTCTGAAGCATCTCATGCTGTACAGACAGAAAGAAAAACGGTCGCTTATGCGCGTGTTTCTAGCCACGATCAGAAAGCAGACTTGGAGCGGCAAAAGCAAGTTTTAGAACTATATTGCTCATCTCAAGGTTGGCAGTTTGAGGTGCTTTCAGATTTAGGTTCTGGAATCAACTACAATAAGAAAAATCTGAAGGCGTTAATTCAATATATCATTGATGGTGAAGTTGGAAGATTGGTTTTAACTCATAAAGATAGGTTGCTGCGTTTTGGCGCAGAGCTTATCTTTTCAATTTGCGAAGCCAAACAAGTCGAAGTAGTGATTATTAATCAAGGCGAAGATTCCACCTTTGAGGAAGATTTAGCAAAAGATGTATTAGAAATAATTACTGTATTTTCAGCACGATTATATGGCTCACGAAGTCGAAAAAATCAAAAGCTAATTGATGGCATGACCAAGGCTGTTGAAGATTCCAAACAATGATACTGGCTCACAAAATAGAACTAAAGCCTAATAATAAGCAACGCACTTACTTTGCTAAAGCCAGTGGTACAGCGCGTTTTGCATATAATTGGGCATTAGCCGAGTGGCAGGCACAATACCAAGCCCATCAAGCAAGTCCAGACTTGCCCTTGCCCAATCAGGGCGCATTGCGAAAACAGCTTAATGCAATTAAGCGTGATGAATTTCCTTGGATGCTGGAAGTGACTAAGAATGCGCCGCAAATGGCGATTATTCAACTTGGAGAGGCATTCAAACGCTTCTTCAAAGGTGAAGCAGGTTATCCGCAATTTAAGAAAAAAGGTGTTCATGATTCGTTT
>QKBZ01000019.1 GCA_003245895.1 Beggiatoa sp. | reverse complement strand
GCACCGATAGAATCCCATTGCTTGAGCAAGCGGGTTATCAACTCATTTTTTTACGTCCGCGTCGTTTTGGTAAAAGCTTATTGCTGAATATGCTGTCTAATTACTATGACATAAAGAATGTGGATAAGTTTGAACAGTTATTTGGCGGGTTAAAAATTGGGCAGAGTCCTACGGCGAAACATAATCAGTATGTTGTCATGACGTGGGATTTTTCGGCGGTGTTGCCGATGGGGAGTACAGACGAATTAAGGGAAACATTATATGAATATGTAAACTCAAGAATTCGCGGTTTTCTTCAAGATAATGCGAAGTTTTTGCCAAACACATCGATCACAATACACGCTGATGCAGTCGTTACGTTTAACGAGTTGTTAAGCTTAATTCGCCAAACACCTTATAAATTATATCTCTTTATCGACGAATACGATAATTTTGCCAATGAAGTTATGGCAACAAAAGCTAATGAAAACCAACGCTATGCTGAATTAGTCTATGGTGAGGGTTTGCTTAAGACTTTATTTAAAAATATTAAGATTGCTGCAACGGGTAACGGTTTAGAACGTGTGTTTATTACCGGTGTTTCTCCTGTTGTGTTGGCTGATATGAGTAGTGGTTATAACGTCGTTGTCAGTATTTCTCAGAAACCAGAATTCAATGATTTATGTGGTTTTCATCAAATAGAAGTTGAACAAATTTTAAAACAAATTGCTGAGGAAAAATGTCAACTGACTCTTGAACAACAGCAAGAAGCGTTAAACGTGATGAAGCAATTTTATAATGGTTATAACTTCAGCTATAAAACAAAAGCGATTGTTTATAATCCAACCTTAGCACTGTATTTCTTTAAGCATTTATATCAATATTGTGAATATCCAGACGAGTTACTTGACCACAATCTCGCAATGGACAGAAGCCGATTAAACTACATTGCACGATTGCCCAATGGCAATGAAGTGATTGAAAACGCCTTAGACGAAACCAAAGATTTATTTGTGCCTAAAATTCATGATCGTTTTGGCGTGGAAGACATGCTTAAATTCACGCAAGGACAAAACGAATTAGCCTCATTACTGTATTATTTAGGCGTGTTAACGCTGAATGGCATGGACATGCTGGCTAATATTAAATTGCGCATTCCAAACTTAGTCATTAAAAGTTTATACGTTGAGAAACTGCGCGAAATTTTATTACCACAAGTTCACACACAAGATTACCAAACCGATTTACAAACCTTATTCAGCACAGGTGATTTACAACCACTGTGTGCATTTATTGAACAACGCTTTAGTGTATTTAGTAACCGCGACTATCGTTGGTCGGGCGAAATGGCACTTAAAACCGCGTTTCTGATGTTTTTATTTGATGACCGCTTGTACATTATTGACTCAGAACCAGAATTAAATCGCCGTTATGCTGATTTAGTAATGATTATTCGCCCTGATGCACGGCAATTTCAGGTATTTGATTTTCTATTTGAGTTTAAATTTCTCACCTTAAAAGACTTAAGCTTATCCTCAGAGCAAGTAAAACAACTGAGCGATGAACAACTAAGCAACTTGGCGCAGACACAAGCCGCTTATAGCCAAGCAACTCAGCAATTAAACCATTACCGACACATATTAGAACAGCAATATGGCGAGGTGTTGCGCTTAAAAATGTTTGCTGTGGTCGCGTTTGGCTTTGATCGCATTTTATGGACGGAAATTAGCGTTTAGCAGTAGGAAACAGCGACACACCCGCTAAACCTTGGCATTTGACTCAGCCCCCTTCCTCCTTTACATTTCTCTGCAATTTTCTCCCGTTTCACATTAAGGAATGTATACGCTGTGATGAATACAGGCTACGATGCCGCCGATATTGAAGTGTTGAGCGGACTGGAGCCGGTGCAAAAACGCCCCGGCATGTACACTGACACCACTCGTCCTAACCATCTGGCACA
Organism: Beggiatoa sp.; assembly: GCA_003245895.1. Taxonomy (GTDB): domain Bacteria; phylum Pseudomonadota; class Gammaproteobacteria; order Beggiatoales; family Beggiatoaceae; genus SZUA-411. Next base: position 22,863 of record QKBZ01000019.1, on the reverse strand, counting down.
AGAAGTCATCGACAACAGTGTCGATGAAGCCCTCGCCGGTCACGCGAAAAAAATCGAAGTGACCTTACACCGTGATGGCTCGCTCAGCGTGCGCGACGATGGGCGCGGCATGCCCGTTGATATTCATCCTGAACATAAAGTGACTGGGGTCGAGTTGATTTTGACCCGTTTGCACGCGGGCGGTAAGTTCTCGAACAAAAACTATCAGTTCTCCGGTGGCTTACACGGTGTGGGCGTGTCGGTGGTTAATGCCTTATCCAGCCATTTAGAAGTCACCATTCGCCGCAATGGCAAAGTGCATCAAATCACCTTCGCAGATGGCAATAAAACCAGCGAATTAAGCGAAATCGGCGAAGTAGGGGCGCGAAATACCGGCACTACGGTGCGCTTTTTACCGAATCCCAGCTATTTTGACAGCCCTAAATTCGCGTTATCCCGTTTAACGCACATTTTGCGTGCAAAAGCCGTGTTATGCGCCGGTTTGCAAATCCGTTTTGAAGATGAAGAAAGCGGCGAAGTGCAAACATGGTGTTACCAAGACGGTTTAAACACTTATTTAATGGAACAGTTGAACGGCTTGGAATGTTTGCCAGAAGCCCCTTTTGTCGGTCACTTCGCGGCAGAAACTGAGGCAGTAGACTGGGCAGTGGTGTGGGTGCCTGAATCCAGCGAATTTGTCACCGAAAGTTATGTCAACTTAATCCCCACCGCACAAGGCGGCACACACGTCAACGGTTTACGCAGCGGTTTGTTAGAAGCCATGCGCGAGTTTTGCGACTATCGCAATTTATTACCTCGCGGCGTGAAACTAGCACCGGAAGATGTGTGGGAGCGTTGCGCTTATGTGTTATCGGTAAAAATGGCTGATCCGCAGTTTTCCGGTCAAACTAAAGAACGCTTATCCTCTCGCGCCTGCGCCAGTTTCGTTTCCGGCGTGGTGCGTGATTCCTTAAGTTTATGGTTAAACCAGCATGTGGAATTAGGCGAGCGTTTAGCAGAATTAGTCATTAGCAGCGCGCAAAAACGCTTAAAAGCTGATCGCAAAGTGGTGCGCAAAAAGGCCACCAGCGGCCCCGCCTTACCCGGTAAATTAGCCGATTGCTCCTTGCAAGATATGAATCAAACCGAGTTATTTTTAGTCGAAGGTGACTCGGCAGGCGGCTCGGCGAAACAGGCACGGGATCGGACTTTCCAAGCGGTGATGCCGTTGCGCGGTAAGATTTTAAACACATGGGAAGTAGATTCTAGCGAAGTGCTGGCCTCGCAAGAGGTGCATGACATCGCGGTAGCAATTGGCGTTGATCCGGGGTCGGATAATCTCAGCGGTTTGCGTTATGGCAAAGTGTGCATCCTCGCCGACGCGGATTCAGACGGGGCGCATATTGCAACCTTATTATGTGCCTTATTCGTGCGCCATTTCCGCCCAGTGGTGGAGGCCGGTCATATTCATGTTGCCATGCCGCCGTTATACCGCATCGATGTCGGCAATTCGGTTTATTACGCGCTGAATGATGAAGAACGCCAAGGCGTGTTGCGCCGTATCAGTGCCGAGAAGAAAAAAGGCAAGGTCAACGTGCAACGCTTTAAAGGTTTGGGCGAAATGAACCCTATGCAGTTGCGTGAAACCACGATGGCAGTAGAAACCCGCCGCTTAGTACGCTTAACTTTAGAAGAAGCCACACAAACCGAACAAGTGATGGATATGATGTTGGCGAAAAAACGTGCGAATGATCGTCGGGTGTGGTTGGAGAGTAAGGGTAATTTGGCGGCGGTGCAGTAACATTGCGTTCCCATGAACTCGGACATACAATGTAACTACATTTAATCACGGTTCGAGGTCTATCCAGATGGGCACGGTATTAAAAACCCGTTTAGTCAAAATGGGCAACTCTCAAGGTATTCGTATTCCTAAGCCCGTTTTACTGCAAATTGGTTTAACCGATGAAGTTGAAATTGCAGTAGAAGGCGAGGGCTTGTTTATTCGTCCTGTACAGCAACCGCGCCAAGGTTGGGACAGTTTATTTGCACAAATGGCGGCAGCCGGTGAAGATCAATTACTAGATGCTGATGACTTAAAGCATGATTGGGATGACGAATGGCAGTGGTAAAGCGTTTCGATGTTTTTCTAGTCAATTTAGACCCCACACTAGGGGCTGAAATTCAAAAAACGCGCCCTTGTGTCATTATTTCGCCTGATGAAATGAATCGAAATATTGCCACCGTTATCATTGCCCCTTTAACCAGCGTTGCCCGCCATCGTTACCCAACCCGAATTGATTGCCTGTTTGAAGGACAACGCGGGCAAATTGTGTTAGATCAACTGCGTACCGTAGATAAAAAACGCTTGGTTAAGCCTTTGGGACAGATTACAGCCGCCGAGCAGCAAGCGGTGTTGCAGGCTTTAGGGCAATTATTTGCGGAATAAGACGGCACTTTGCCCAACTTACTACAGCAAAAAGGTAACGGATATGGCAACCATTTTTTCCAATGAAACTGAACAGCTTAGACAAGAATATCAAGCGCGTGTAACGCAGTTTTATCAATTGGTTGCCCAATGCTTAGCGGATCGCTATGCGATTCGCTACCAGTTGGAACAGTATCAAGATGTGTTAGGGCAATATGAAGGCAGCAAGTTACAACTGTTTGACAGTGCCAGCACTGAGACACCAGCCTTAGAACTATTTCCGCTGGGGGCAAGCTCCTTATTTGGCGAAGGGATGTTAGCGGTAAGCAGCACAATGTGGGAAGAATCATTAGTGTATTTTTCACTCGATAATATTCCCACAGTGGCTTATGAAACCGCTAAACCGGTTGCTTTATTCCAAGGTATTCAGCACAGCGGTTGGTATTGGTTAGCACATCAAACCGACACACAAGCGGTCTTTATCCATGATTGTGCCAGCTTGCAACGCTTATTAACCGCCGTTACTTGAAATGTGTTTAAGCAATCCATTACCGCATATTCATGACGTTTTTTTAAGCGTTGCCGAAAGTTTAAAACTCAGCCGTATCGTATTAAGCAACACACCTACAGCCTCATTAACTGCAAAAGCACCTACGTTAGCGCACAAGCTCCACAGTCCAAATGCGCAACAGTGGCTTAAATCCATGCAAAAAGAAACTGAAGATTTGTTCATTTTGCAATTATGGGCAAGTTTTGAGCGTTTTTTACGTCAGTACCTACAGCAAAAAGGTCGCGTTTTACAACAGCAATTGCCTGTTGAACTGGGCGAAGCCTTATATGATTTTTTTGCTAAAGAAGTCGAGTTTTGGAAACCTGAAGCAATGCTCGACATTTTAAAAGCCAGCTTATTCCAAGACAGCGAAGACAATAGAAAATTGTTGGGCTATGCAAAACAGGTGTTAAAATACCGCGATTGGATTGCCCACGGGCGTAATCCTGATAAATTGCCGCCTGCGGTGATTAACATCGAAATGGCGTATCAACATTTAAACAGCATTGTTGAACTGATACTAACGCGCAACTCAACCCACGCCGATTAACAAAGGACTTCCCCCTTGCAGTTTGAAGCTTTAGCTACTGATGGTCATGCCCGCGCTGGGCGTTTACATTTTCCTCGCGGTATCGTGGAAACACCTGCTTTTATGCCAGTTGGCACTTATGGCACGGTCAAAGCCATGACCACGGATCAAGTGCGTGCGACCGGTGCGCAAATCATCTTAGGCAACACGTTTCACTTGATGTTACGACCTGGCACAGAAGTCATCCGCGCCCACGGCGATTTGCATGATTTTATCCACTGGTCAGGGCCGATTTTAACCGACTCCGGCGGCTTCCAAGTCTTCAGCTTAGGTGACATGCGCAAAATCACCGAGGCGGGCGTGACCTTTAACTCGCCTATTAACGGCTCAAAAGTGTTCATGGGGCCGGAAGAATCGATGGCGGTGCAGCGCGATTTAGGCTCGGACATCGTGATGATTTTCGATGAATGCACGCCATACCCCGCCACGGAAGACGAAGCCCGCAAATCAATGCAATTATCCTTGCGCTGGGCGGCTCGCTCTAAAACCGCACACGGTGACAACCCATCGGCTTTATTTGGCATTATTCAAGGCGGCATGTATGAACACTTGCGCCGTGAATCCTTAGCAGGTTTAACAGAAATTGGCTTTGATGGTTACGCCATCGGCGGCTTATCAGTCGGCGAGCCAAAAGAGGAAATGTTAAAAGTCCTCGATTTTCTGCCACCCTTAATGCCGAATGATAAACCACGCTACTTAATGGGCGTAGGCACTCCGGTAGATATTATCGAAGCGGTACGGCGCGGCGTGGATATGTTTGACTGTGTGATGCCAACGCGCAATGCTCGCAACGGGCACTTATTCACCAGTCAAGGCGTGGTGAAAATTCGCAACAGTCGCCACCGCACCGATACAGGCCCGTTAGACCCGAACTGTAATTGCTATACCTGTCAAAATTACAGCCGTGCGTATTTGCATCATTTAGACAAAGCCAAAGAGATTTTAGGCGCGCATTTAAACACCTTGCACAACTTGCACTATTACCAAACGGTGATGCAAGGTTTGCGTGAGGCGATTAAAGCCCAGCGATTAGAAGCTTTTATTAGTGACTTCTACGCCGCCCAACTGGCTACTGATGAAGCCTAATGGCGCTAGTCAACTGCTTTCAATGCGCTGCCCGCATCTCGGATCGGGCAGAACACTGCCCCAAATGCGGCGCAGATCAGCGCATTATCTGCGAAGACTGCCAAACTGCATTGCCGCGTAATCATCACGGCGCATGCCCTGAATGCGGCAACCCTACCCCTGGTGATGTTGACGTTATCGAGGAAGCCTTAAAACCTGCTGTTATCGTCACAGAACCTGATCCCGAAGTGGTTGAAGAACAAGCCGAATTGCGTTATCAACAATTGGTAGAAGCAGAAAACCGCGATTTATCCCTGCGTTGAACAGTCGGTTTAGGTTTGGGGTTGTTTGGCGGTTGGTGGTTAACAGAAGGCTTTGTTAAACATGGTTTTTTAGAGTTTTTGCCGGTAATGGTCATCATCGGTGCCATTGGCATGGCTTATCCGCGTTTTTTTGGCGTGCTGACTGTTTTGGGGATGTTGGTGAAATTGTATTTATCTGTGATTGCTTGGTAAATTTCGCAGTTAATACATACTGTGTCGTTCTGCGGCGCATTTAGTCGTCAATCAGCATTCTGGCTTGATTCGCGCCGCTGGAGCGACGCGGCATGCATTCCCATCGAAAGACGATGGGAACGAGCTAACTAACCCACCTTATACCGCGTCTTTATCTTCCGCACCCGTATCTGTGTTTGCAGTTCCGCCGCTAATTTAGAAAGATAAGGTTCTTCAAATAAATTTAAATGAAACCCCTCCACTGGATGCACTCGGCTCCCCGTTTTCCCCAATCTAGCAAACTGCTCACTGTGTTCTGTAATCACATCTTCCGATAAAAAGAAATCGATAAAACCTTGATACGGTTTCAGTGCATAAGCCTGTCTAGCGGTTTCAAACCGGCTAATGTATTCAATGGTTTTTAATTGCTCTGGCAAGCTTGAACTGGCGGATTTGCGGTGAAACAGTTTTACTAATTTAATTAACATCAACTTGGTGAGTAAGCTGAAATTAAAACGGGTGCGCACTTTATAAAACACATACTTTACACCAAAGCGTTGCAGACTCGCGTAATGCCGCTGCCAGCGATGCGCTTGCCAAGTAAATAAATCAATCACGCCAAAAAATGCAATGTCATCGCCTAATTCGGCTAAATGATGTGCTAAGGCCAAGGCAATACGGGTATCTGCACAATAAGCACATAAATAATAAGGGCCTTGTGGCTGTATTTGCTTCATTTCTTGCGCAAAACGGTGAGCAACCAATGGCATGTTTAAGGCTTCATCTGGCACAGTTTCAAACGCAAAAATATTCAGCCCATAAAACGGCTGTTCCGCGCCCATTGCATTGGACAACGCCCGCGCATATTGTGGCGCGCCAAAGAAAAATAAGGGCGGATGATGTCCTTGTGCTTGTATCACTTGCACAGCTTGTTCTTCAGTGGCGGTTTGGCTAAAGGTTGCCGCCAGTTGTGCAACAGTCGGTGCTTGAAATAAGGTTGTAACGGCGATGGCATGCCCCATGTGTTTTTCAATTTGCGCCAATAAACGCACCGCCAGCATGGAATGACCGCCTAGATCAAAAAAGTTGCTATGTATGCTCACACTATCCGGCGCACGTTTTAGCACTTTGCTCCAAATCGTCACCAGTTGTTGTTCCAAAGCATTACGCGGCGCGGTATACACCGCCGTTGTTGCTAGCTGTTCCAATGGGCGCGTGCTTAAGGCGTTACGATCCACTTTTCCATTCGGTGTTAAGGGCAAATGGGTCAAGGCGACAAAATGATTAGGCATCATAAAATCAGGCAAGCGTTGTTTTAACAGGTCACGCAACACATAAACCTGCGCCGTATCATCCGCCAACACCAAATACGCGACTAATAAACGTTCCTCGCCTTGCCCATGCACCACGACAGCCGCTTCTTTGACGATGCTTTGTTGCGTCAATACCGCTTCAATTTCACCTAATTCAATGCGAAAACCGCGCAATTTGACTTGATGATCGATACGGCCTAAATATTCGATTTGCCCATCTGCCAGCCAGCGGGCTAAATCGCCGGTTTTATACAGCCGCTCTTTTTTGCCTAACACGTCAAGCTCGATAAACTTTGCCGCGCTGAGTTTAGGGCGATTGAGATAACCACGCGCTAAGCCAATGCCTGCAATACACAACTCGCCTGCAATGCCTATCGGCGTGACTTGGTTTTCTGGGTCAAGCATGTAAATGCGCGTATTGGCAAGCGGTTGCCCAATGGTGACTTGGCTTTGCTGCGGCGAGCATTCAGCAAAACTGGCGCACACTGTCGCCTCTGTTGGGCCATAGGCATTTAATAAACGCCCTTTATTTGCCCAATGTTGCAACAAACTGAGCGGACTGGCTTCGCCTGCTACGACTAAGGTTTGCAGTTTGGGTAAAGCGTGTTCGGGTAAGCTGCTTAAATACGATGGCGACAAGGTTAAATGCGTGATCGATTGGCTAAATTCAGTAAAGTTTTCCAATAATTGCGCTTTAGTAGGCAACCATAAGCAAGCACCGCTGAGCAAACTGGTTGCGATTTCTGACACGGCGGCATCAAAGCTGATTGAAGCAAATTGCAAAACTTGACTGTGTTGATCAATGTCAAAACACTGAATCTGTGCTAAGGCTAAATTGACTAAACCTTTATGCTCGATTAATACGCCTTTCGGTCTACCTGTCGAGCCTGAGGTGTAAATTACATAAGCCAATTGCTCCGGCTGTATACTTAAAGTTAAATCCTGCCTCGGTTGCGTGGCGAACAAGTCCCAATGATCTAAACACAACACCGTCGCTTGATGCGCGGGCAAGTTCGCTTGCAAGCCTGTTTGCGTCAATAACACAGACACTTCGCTGTCGCTTAACATCCACGCCAGCCGCTCCTGTGGATAACTGGGATCAAGCGGGACATAAGCGCCGCCTGCTTTGAGAATGCCTAATAAACCGATCACCATCTCCAGTGAACGCTCGACACAAAGCCCGACTAAACTATTGGCCTGAATCTGATACTGACTGTTGAGCAAATGGGCGACTTGGTTAGCTTTTTCATTGAGTTCACGATAGCTCAACACCTGCGCTTGAAACCTCAGCGCGGGTTGATTCGGCGTGGCTTCCACTTGTTGCGCAAATAAATCAACGAGGGTTTGCGCTGTAGGATAGGCCACCTCGGTAGCATTCCATTGCTGTAATTGTATGCGTTCAGCAGCGGTTAAAAAGTCGTGTTGGCTAACTGGCAATTCTGGCTGGCGGAGCAATTGCGCCAGCAATAAATCAAAATGTTGCGCTAAGCGTTCAATAGTGGCTTGGCTAAATAAATCCGTGGCATATTCCCAAATACAATGCAAACCTTCGGCTTGCTCCCGCATATTCAGCGTTAAATCAAATTTTGCCGTCGCATTCTCTTGCGGCGAGATAAGCATTTGCGTCTCAGCTAGGCAATAATCCGCCGGATCGCGCATGTTATGCAGCACTAACAGCACTTGGAATAAGGGCGCGTAACTCAAACTGCGTTTTGGGTTTAAGGTTTCGATTAGTTGCTCGAAAGGCGTGTCTTGATGTGCGTAAGCGGCAAGCGTAGTGTCGCGGGTTTGTTGTAACAGTTCTTGAAAGCTGATATGTGCAGGAAATTGGCTGCGAAAAACTAAGGTGTTGGCAAAAAAGCCAATTAAGTCCTCGACTTGCTGGTGATGATTGCGGTTAGCAACTGGACTGCCGACTAAAATATCGGCTTGTCCCGTGTAACGGTATAACAACACATTAAAAGCCGCTAATAACACCATAAACAAGGTGCAATGTTGTTGTTTGGCAAAAGCATGTAACTGTGTTAACTCAGTGCTGACAAAGGCTTGCACTTGACTGCCGCGATAGCTTTGCAGCGCAGGGCGTGGGAAATCGGTCGGCAAGCTTAATAATTCTGGCGCGCCTGTCAATTGTTGCTGCCAATATGCCAGTTGTTTTTGCAGCGTTTTGCCTTGCAGCCAATCGCGTTGCCATGCGGCATAGTCGGTATAACAAATCGGCAATGCGGGCAAGCTCGCGTCAGGATTGCCATAAAAGGCAGTCCATTCGCGCTGTAAAATCATTTTTGACCAACCATCGGCGATGATATGGTGCAAATTAAACAGCAAAATGTGCTGTGTATCACTTAACTGCAATAATTCGGCGCGGAATAATGGGTCGGTTGCAATGTCAAATACATAAGCCGCGTGTTGTTGAATGTTGTCTTGGCTGCGTTGCGCTTGCTCGCTAGGCGGGAACGCCCGCAAATCGGTGACAGTTAAGGGATCATAAATTGATAACTCGGCAACGCTGGCTTGTCCGTCTGCTGAAGGAAAACAGAGGCGCAAACTTTGTTGACGCGCCACGACGCGGATTAAGGCTTGTCGCAATTGCTCGGCGTTAAATTTTCCCGTGATACGCAACACAATTGGAATGTTGTAAGTAGCTGAGTTGCCTTCTAATTGTGCTAAAAACCATAAGCGTTGCTGCACAAAAGACAGTTGCAAAGGCGTGTCGCTGGCTTGTGGCTGAATCGGTGGCGGCAAGTGATCACTGATGTGTTGTTGCTGTAACCATTCGGCTAATTCATCTAAATGACTTAATTCAAAGACCTGAGACAAGGGCACTTCTAAGCCGAATTGATCTCGAATGCGCAACACTAACTGCATGGCAAGCAAAGAGTTGCCGCCGAGTTGGAAAAAGTCGGCACTGGCTTCTGTAATATCTTGTTTTAACAGTGTTGACCACAGCGCGGCTAAGTCGCGTTCCCAATCGCTGTGAAATTCATCAGTAATGGTGTCGGGCGCAGCGACAGGTGGTGTCGAGGCGGGAGTTACTGCGGTGTTCAGACTTTCTAACGTGACGGCGTGCGCAGGTGTTTGAGATAAAAAGGCTAATTGTTGCGCGATAGTGTTTTGAATGGTTTGTGTGGTCATGTCTAACTGCTGTTGGAAAATCGGCGCGAGCGCAGTTAGCAATTCAGGGGATTGAGCAATAACAGATGTTGGGTCAGTCGTTGTTTGTGGAGGCGGGTTAACTTGTGACATAAGCGATTCAATCCAAGGTTGGGTTGATTCTAATGCGCTTGTGCTTACACGCTACCTCAATGCCGTAGGGTGATTTGCACACAATGGCATAAACGTCACCACTTGCATTTAGGGTTTACGATGAGGTTTTATGGTGTGAAATCCATTTTAGGTAGTATTTGTTCTTGGGGGTGATGATGCAAGCGAAGGGGGGAGAAAAATCTTTTTCTGAGCTTACTACAAAATCTTGACTCATTATTCAAGTTCTTCTTTTAAGGTAGATTCTGAAAATTCAGGTTCTATATGTCTTAAAAGTAGTTCTTGAGTTAAATCCTGTTTTAAAACTCCCATTTCTTCAGCAATATATCCCAAAGAACTAAAGCCTTCTTTATACAGTGGAACAATGCTGACTTGTAGGATGGGCTGACGAAGGAAGCCCATCGTTTACCGAGATTTGGTTGACGCGACTGATGGGCTTCGTGCCTCAGCCCATCCTACAATACTCTTTTCGTAATTGGGCGACGACCGGCAATATGAAGCTTAATATAAATATGTTTTCCTTTCTGATCCCAATTAAAATAATCACTTTCCATAAGATTTAGTGTTTTACTTGAGTAAGAATTAATATTCATGTCGAAAGCATTGTCTTCAGGTGATGTGATATAATCATCTTTTTTAAACGACCAAAAGCGATATCTAAAAAATATTTCCCAGTAAGTTAATATTATCGGTTTTCCTGATAGGTTTCGTATGTGGATTTTATTTTTTGCACCTAGTTGATTCGTGAAAGAGCCGTTAATATCAATTTGAAATCGATCACGCCAAATCTCCCAGAGTTTAACAAACGCAAGCAGAGTAGATAAACCTGCACCCCACAAAGAGATATAATTAATAGTTGAATCTGTCATTGATTTTCTTTCCATAATTAATGTTGTACAAAGCCAAATATCCTACACAAACACAGCCTGAATACACTGAAACAACTGCCGCTGATTAATCGGCTTCAACAAATACCCCACCGCGCCTGCCGCGATACAACGCTTCTCCTCACTAGGCAAAAACAACGCACTCATCATCACTACCCGCAACTGCTGATGAGAAATTTTTACCCGTAACTGCTGTAACACCTCTAAACCGCTCATCATTGGCATTTGCACATCCATTAACACTAAATCAACCGTTTCTTTACTCAGCTTTTCTAACACCTCATGCCCGTTATACGCCACAATCAACTGATAACCACAAGGAATTAAATAACGGCTTAATAAATCGATGGTAATAGAACTATCATCAGCAATCAGAATTTTTGTTTTATGTGGGTAATGTGCATACAAATGGGCGGAAAACGTATCGTAATTAAACGACTCCTGTTGCAACCACGGCAAACGCACAGAAAAACAAGCACCGTGATTCGGCTGACTTTCTACACGAATTGAACCGCCGTGCATGTCTACCAAATGACTCACCAGCGTCAACCCTAAACCTGTGCCACCATGCGCTTTTGTCAAACCACTGTCTAATTGCACAAAAGGACGGAAAATTTTAGGCAATAACTCACTCGCAATGCCCATGCCCTCATCTTGTACAGAAAACTCAATCCATTCCTCTGCTACATTACCATTCACCTGTAACACCACTGTACTGTAAGGTGAGGAAAACTTAATGGCATTACTGAGCAAATTCAGCAAGATTTGCTTTAAACGTAAGCTATCAGTATATAAAACCAACGACTGAATATCGGTTTCATAATGAATGGTAATATTTTTGGTAATGGCTAATTTATAAACTTTCTGAATACTGCTTAAACACAAATCCTCAATCGACACTTGCTCAAATTCTAAGGTCAATTTTTGCGTAGCAATACGCGATAAATCTAATACATCATTCACCAAAGATAATAAGTGCTGACCACTATCGACTATTGTGCCCACCGCCTGCTGTTGCTTACGGTTTAATTCACCTAACACATTTTCATGTAAGCTTTCTGCCATGTTTAAAATGGCGTTTAAGGGCGTGCGTAATTCGTGGCTAATATTGGCGAGGAATTCATCGCGATGGCGCATGGCACGCGATAAATTATGATTCACTTTTTGCAGTTCTACATTTTTTGACTGCAACTGCTGGCGCAAATGGGATAAGGTTAAATGGGTGCGAATGCGGGCGATAATCTCTTGTTCCTGAAACGGTTTTAAGATGTAATCCACCGCGCCAAGATTAAAACCTTTGACCTTGCTTTCATCATCTTGCAAGCCCGTCATAAAAATGATGGGGATATGCGCCGTGTGTGGAGCTTCTTTGAGCTGCCCACATAAGCTAAAACCGTCTAATTCTGGCATTATCACATCTAACAAAATTAAATGCGGATGCTCTTTTTTTAAGCGTGCTAATACTGCGCGTGGCTCGCTTTCTGTACTAACAGTAAAACCATGATAACCCAATAATTGTTCTAAATATTTAAGGTTACTTTTTTTATCATCCACGATAAAAATGTGGTCAGGATGTTTGCCACCCGTTAAGCCGTATGTTGTCATGGTTTTATCGGGAATCCGTGTGTAACGAGTCAAGACATGAAAAATTGAGCAAGTTTTGTAGGGCGGATAAGGCAGCAGCCGTCATCCGCCGCAAGTGGCTTGGTGAAGCTTCAAGCGCACGATGTCGGATGACGGCTATCGCCTTATCCGACCTACAAGAAGCTTAAAGGTTACGCTTGGCGCCCCCACTGCTGTAAAGCATGTTGCAACTCATGTGTTTTAACTGGTTTGCTTAAATAAGCATTCATACCTGAAGCCAAGCAATATTGCGCATCGCCAGTCATCGCGTTAGCCGTCAGCGCAATAATAGGCAAGGCATTTAACTCACGCTGTGCTTCATATTGCCGTATCTGTGCCGTGGCCTCAAAACCATCCATTTCTGGCATTTGGCAATCCATAAATATCACATCAAAGTTAAAATTATGTTGCTCTAAAATCGTTAACGCATGGCGACCATTATTGGCTAGCGTTACCTCACAATTCAGTTTCTTCAGCATCAAAAGGGCAACCTTTTGATTCGTTGGATTATCTTCTACTAATAACACTTGTTGCGTAGGTAATTCGCTACTGTGCTCAACACTCGCGGCTAACACATGCGTCGTCGCTGTGCCAACTTGCTGCAACTCAATAAACTGCGCATATAAACGGCTAAAACTGATCGGTTTGGTCAGATACGCTTGTAAGCGCGTTAAATCAGCATTAGTCAGCGGATGACTAATCGTCGTCATCATGATCAATTTTAGATCAGCAAAGCGCGCATCTGCCCGAATCACCCGCACTAAAGCACTGCCATCCATAAAAGGCATATGCTGCTCTAATAATACATAGTCAAAACGTTCTGGCGTGTCTACTGTTGAACGCAAAGCACGCAAGGCATTAGGTGCGTCAGAAACCACAGAAACTTGCAAACCCCATCGCGTAAGCTGCGCTTGCAACCACTGGCATAAATGCGCATTGTCATCCACCACTAACACCCGTTGCGCAGGCAAAGAAGGATGTTCAACCACGGGTAAGGTTTTCGAGGTCAAACTTAAAGGTAAACTAAACCAAAAATGGCTGCCTTCGCCTGCATCACTTTGCAAGCCTAATTCACCTTCCATTAACTCCACTAAACGCTGCACAATCACCAAGCCTAAGCCCGTGCCACCATAACGGCGACTGGTCGAGCTATCTGCTTGTGAAAACGGCTGAAACAAACGCTCACAGGCTTCTGCACTAATACCAATGCCAGTATCAATAATGTCAAACTGCAATTGCACACGCAGTTTGCCATACTCTTTTGCACTGATTAACACGCGCACTTCACCATACTCAGTGAATTTAATCGCATTACCAATCAAATTGGTTAAAATCTGCCGCAAGCGACTGGGGTCGCCGCCCAATAAACAGGCAAAATCAGGCACTTGATACAATAACTCAATGCCTTTGCGATCTGCGGCGGGAGCGAATAAGTGAATCACTTCTTCCAGCAAATTCTGCAAATTAAACGGCACATTTTCCAACACCAACTTGCCCGCCTCAATTTTAGAAAAATCTAAAATATCGTTGATGATGGTGAGTAAACTTTCGCCAGAACTGCGCAGCGTTTGCACATAATCGCGTTGTTGAGCACTTAATTCAGTTTCTAACAATAAATCAGTCATGCCGATCACACCATTCATCGGGGTGCGAATTTCATGACTCATGGTGGCTAAAAATTGGCTTTTCGATTGGTTCGCCGCCTCTGCGACTTCTTTGGCTTGTTTTAATTCTCGGTTCGAGCGTTTGCGCTGGGTGATGTCATGCACCACGCTGAAAAAGATGCCTTCTTGTGCCTCTAAAGCGACATAATTAACACTGATTTCCGCTTCAACCAAATGACCGTCTTGATGACGCAGTTTGCTTTCATAGCGTTCTGAACCTAAACGCTTAATTTGCTGAATATGCAACGCGACAGTCGAAGCAGAACGCCCTGTTTCTAAATCACTCCATGACAATTGCAAAATTTCCGCTTCGCTATAGCCCAACATTTGGCAATAAGCGCGGTTAACCTCTTGCACGTGTCCACGATGGTCAAATACAGCAATACCATCCATTGAAGTGCGGAAAAACGATTGATTGCGCTGTAACTCTTGCTGTAAATCAGCCTCCGCTTTCTGCCGCGCCAAGGTGCCGCGCAAGCTGTCACCGACCACACGCAACATAAAGCTGTGATTATCTGACCACTCTCTTAACGACTGACACTGATCAAAACCGATAAAGCCCCAAAACTGCTTTTTAAAGCGAATGGGCACTAATAATAAGCTTTGTACTTTTTGTTGTTTTAATATCTCTTGCAATGGCGGTGGCGTTTCACCCGTCAAAGCTTTAATAGTTTCCCCATTGGCTAAGCGTTGATACCACTCTGGCATCACAACTTCATAGGCGACGGGTGCATTGGTATAAGACGATTGTAAAGACAACACACCGGGGCGATTCCATTCCAACTGCAAGGCCATCATCGGATTGCCAACGTCATCTGTCTTATTTTCAAAAATATAAGCTCTGTCCACCTCAGCCGCAAAACTGATAATTTCCAACGCTTGCAAACAGGCCACATAACACTCTGTTTCAGTTAATAATAACTGTGTGGCTTGCGCAATGGCTTGTAAAAAGCGATCCCGTTCTTGTAAACCTTGTTCTTTGGCTTTTAACTCAGAAATATCGACAATACCACCGACAATATATTCATTGCCTTGATGATCACTATAAAACGCTTTGGTATTCAAAGTACTGCGTAAACCATGACGTGTTTCATACACCACTTCTACTACGCAATTTTGTCCTGATTCAAAAACTAAGTCATCGCGTTGCCAATTACTCTTAGACACTCCGTCAGAGAAAATCAGGCTATCCGTTTGATTGATTAAATACTCATATTCATAACCAAAAAAGTCACAAAAGGCTTGATTTAACAATACCCAACGGTGCTTACGATCTTTAACAAAAACAGGAATAGGAATGTTATTGACCACACGATTTAAAAATTCACGCGCCGCCAATTCTGCTTGCTCGGCCTCTTTCTGTGCCGTCATGTCGGTATGCGTACCCACCAAACGGTTAAACTTGTCCGTATGCTCATCGCGTACCCCAATGCCACGCGACAAAATCCAGCAATAATGCCCTTGTCTATGTCGCATGCGAAAACACATTTCATAACGCGGCGAAATGCCTTTCAAGTAATCAAACACACGCTGCTTTACGGCATTACGCTCATCTTCGTGCAGCAAATTCAAAAAACTGTTGATATGCGGTGTAATCTCCTCACGCCGATACCCCAACATCTCCGCCCAACGTCCCGACACAATCAATTCACCGGAAGCGACATGCCAATCCCACAAACCATCGTTAGAAGCCCGCATGGCTAATTCAAAGCGTTCTTCACGTTCGCGCAAAGTGCGTTCAATGCGTTTATTTTCGCTGATGTCTTGGAACATCGATAAGCATTGAAACTGGCCGTCATAGGTGGAAATGCGGGTGACTACTAAATGACACCAAATCAGATCACCTTTTTTATGGTGATAGCGTTTTTCCAATTGATAATGCTCAATCTCCCCCTTCAATAACTGCTTAAATAAGCGATTACTGATCATGACATCTTCGGCATGGGTAAAATCAGCAAAGTGCATGGCGCAAAATTCTGCTTCGCTATAGCCTAATAAATGCTGCAAGGCAGGATTAGCTGTGACGGGCATGCCACTGCGGTCGGCAATTAAAATTCCCATCGGACTGTTTTCAAACAATTTGCGATAACGCTCTGCATCTTGTAAGGTCGTATCTTCAGCCGTAGTGGGGATGGTAGGATAGGCAACTAAATATAAACTGGTGGCGCAGGGTTGGCGGGCAATTTCCCAGCGAAAAGACGCATATTCGCCGTCACACTGGCGACAGCGACAATTGACAATCAAATGATCGACTTGCGCTTGTTGCAAGCGGGCAAGTTGTGCCTCTACCTTATCAGCATCATCAGGATGTAATAGATGCGAAAAGCTATATTGACGGATATTATGAGGGGTTAGACCAAAGGTATGGGCAAACGCTGTGCTGAGTTGTAGAAATTGTCCGGTACTGCTATTGATGACGCTTAATAAAACAGAATTTAAAGACAAAAACTCAGCACTTGCAAGGGTATTCATGGACAGGGAACCTTACGCAAACGGGCAGGACGGGTAATACCCCTAAAATGGTACTGGCTCTCACGCGCTTGCTCAAGCCATTTAAACGCGATTGCGTATCCGAATAATAATATCAACACCCTCCGCCTGTGTCCCCTCTGGCAAAGGCGGGAAATAGTCTAACGCTAGTTTGTCACAGGGAATATCCGTTAAAATACCCGTATCCACGTTATAAAAGTGGTGATGCTCATGAATATTAGAATCATAAAAGACTTTGTTAGGGTCAATGATAACTGGACGCACCAAGCCTTTTTCAACAAATAACCCCAAGGTGTTATAAACCGTCGCCTTTGACACATTGCAGTGTCCGAGCTGATTTAATAATTCATCTGCGGAAAAATGTTGATGACGCGCTAAAATAAGCTGCGCGATTTCAACGCGTTGTTGTGTAGGCGTAATATCGTTGTCTCGCAGTAATTGCGTAATATTGCTGCTATCAACTAAAACCGTAGTCGCTGTATTCATAAACGTGTGTATCAAGAAGCTAAACCAAACTGTATCACTGTGCACTGCCCCAGTCTGTTCTCGCGTGAGCGTAGGCAAACAAACGGCAGTCCATGTGCGTTTTTACTACATCCTTAACTGAATAGTGTGTCTTAATTGTAATTTTTATAGGGTTGACACCCCAAAGCATTAATATCTTTAAAATACGAGCCAAATACGCTAGGCGTTTAGTGCTAAGGTTAATGGCATGCTTACTGAAGGTCAGTGTACCGATCTGCCACGGATAATGCTAATACCGTGCCGCTTATGTGTATCACTGCTATCCCCTGTTGGCTCGGGGAAGTATTCACAAGTGGGCTTTTAAACACAGCACAAATAAGTGATGACCATTGTTGTCAACATGTTAAATTTTTTGTAAGGACGATTCATCTTGAAAGAAGAATTCCAACGCATTCAGCGCTTGCCACCTTATGTTTTCAGCATCGTTAACGAGTTGAAAATGCAGGCACGCGCCCGAGGTGAGGACATTATTGACTTCGGCATGGGCAACCCAGACCAGCCAACCCCTAAACATATTGTAGACAAATTGGTGGAAGCCGCCCAACGCCGCGACACTCACCGCTATTCTGCGTCTAAAGGGATTCCCCGTTTGCGCCGCGCCATTACACGCTGGTACGCACAACGCTATGACGTACAATTAGACCCAGAAACCGAGGCCATTGTCACCATTGGTTCTAAAGAAGGTTTAGCCCATTTAGCTTTAGCCACGATGGGGCCGGGTGATTCGGTGTTAGTGCCTAACCCTGCCTATCCAATTCACCCTTATGGCTTCGTTATCTCTGGCGCGGATATTCGTCATGTGCCGATGATCCCTGGTGTGGACTTTTTTGCCGAATTAGAAAAAGCGATTCAAGATTCATGGCCACGGCCTAAAATGTTGGTGATGAATTTCCCCGGTAATCCGACTGCGCAATGTGTTGATTTAGAGTTTTTTGAAAAAGTAGTAGCGATTGCGCGTGAACATGATATTTGGGTAGTGCATGACTTAGCCTATGCCGACATCGTGTTTGATGGCTATACCGCGCCCTCTATTTTGCAAGTGGAAGGGGCAAAAGACATCGCAGTAGAATTCTTCTCGCTGTCAAAAAGTTATAACATGCCCGGTTGGCGTGTCGGCTTTATGTGTGGTAATCCGACCTTAGTCGCTGCCTTAGCCCGTATGAAATCGTATTTAGACTACGGCACGTTTACCCCGATCCAAGTTGCGGCGATTACTGCCTTGGAAGAATCGCAAGACTGTGTACAAGAAATTTGCGATATGTACCGTGAGCGCCGCGATGTGTTATGCGAAGGTTTAAACAATCTGGGTTGGAAAGTTGATCCGCCAAAAGCGACTATGTTTGTTTGGGCACCGATTCCTGAGCAATACCGCGAAATGGGTTCATTAGAATTCGCGAAAAAATTATTACGCGACGCAAAAGTCGCCGTCTCACCGGGTATCGGCTTTGGCAGTTACGGCGATGATCATGTGCGGATTGCCTTGATCGAAAATCCACACCGTATCCGCCAAGCCTTGCGCGGCATTCGGGACATGTTCAAAAAAGATAAACAGTCTTTATAATTCATTCACTGAGTTGCGTGGCTTGAAGTGGCTGAGCGCGAAACATGCGCCCAGCCAGTTCACCGCGCACGACCAACGCAACAAAGGGAATTAAGGTATGTCACCTGTCAAAGTCGGGGTTTTAGGGTTAGGCACTGTCGGTTGCGGCACCTTAAACGTGTTATTACGCAATGCAGACGAAATTGCTCGCCGTGCCGGTCGCGGGATTGTGGTCACACACGCCAGCGCGCGCACCTTAGATAAAGAACGTCCCTGCGATACCAGCACTATGCGCTTGACCAATCAGCCAATGGAAGTGGTCAATGACCCTGAAGTGGAAATTGTGGTGGAGTTAATCGGCGGCACCTCGCTAGCGCGTGATTTAGTATTGCAAGCGATTAACGATGGCAAACACGTTGTCACTGCCAACAAAGCGTTAATTGCCTTACACGGCAACGAAATTTTCAACGCAGCCCAGCAAAAAGGTGTCATGGTCGCGTTTGAAGCCGCTGTTGCAGGCGGGATTCCAGTGATCAAAGCCATCCGCGAAGGCTTAAGCGGCAACTCTATCAACTGGTTAGCAGGCATTATTAACGGCACCAGCAATTTCATTTTGACTGAAATGCGCGACAAAGGCCGCGATTTTGACAGCGTGTTAGCTGAAGCACAGGAATTAGGCTATGCCGAAGCTGATCCTACTTTTGACGTGGAAGGGGTAGATGCCGCGCATAAATTAACCATTTTAGCTTCTATCGCGTTCGGCATTCCATTGCAGTTTGAAAAGGTTTATACCGAAGGTATTAGCCAAATCACTGCTGAAGATGTGGCTTATGCCACTGAATTAGGTTACCGGATTAAGTTATTAGGTATTGCCAAACGCACGCCAGAAGGCATCGAACAGCGCGTACATCCAACCTTGATCCCACATCGCCGTTTAATCGCTAACGTCGATGGTGTGATGAATAGCGTGTTAGTTAACGCGGATGCTGTGGGTTCAACTTTATACTATGGCGCGGGCGCAGGTGCTGAACCAACTGCTTCTGCTGTAGTAGCGGACTTAGTGGACGTGGTACGCACTTTAACCACTGACCCAGAAAACCGTGTGCCACACTTGGCATTCCAACCTGACGCAATTTCTGAACTGCCGATTTTACCGATTGAGCAAATCACTACTGCTTATTACTTGCGTATGATGGCGTTAGATAAAGTCGGTGTATTGGCGCAAATCGCTAACATTTTAAGCGAGTGCGGTATCAGTATCGAAGCCTTAATTCAGAAAGAAATTAGCGGCGATGCAGAGAAAGTACCGGTTGTGATGTTGACGCATCCTGTGCAAGAAATGCAGATGAATCAAGCGATTGAGCGGATTCAAGCATTGGAAGGTATTGCGGGTGCAGTGACGCGCATTCGGTTAGAGGATTTGTCGAATTAGTCGAATCGCCGTGTCATGTCGGCATGTAGGGTGGAATAGCGCAGCGTATTCCACCATGACGCTTGTTGTCTGAATCAGGATTTACAGAATTAAAGAATTTTCAGGATTAGATTCAGTAACCTGAGTTCGACGAAAATTAGCATTAAAAATAGAAATATGCTTCTCGTTCCCAAATGCCGAGGCTGTCAAAGAACTTCCTGTCTGAATCAGAATTCACAGAATTTAAGAATTTTCAAAATTATAAATAATTGATAATTCTGTTAATTTCCTAATTCTGAAAATTCTGATTCAGACAATTCAGCGGTTCTTTTACAGCCTCGCCATTTGGGAATGCAGTATCGTAGGATGGGCTGACGAAGGAAGCCCATCAGTCGCGTCAACCAATTAAATCAATGGCGCGGTAAACAATGGGCTTCCTGAGTCAGCCCATCCTACGACATCCAAAACGAGAAACATAATTTTGTTTTGAATGATAATTTTCGTCGAACTTAGGTTTTACAGGGTCTTTAAACAATGACAGATATACAGTATCAGCAGGCTATTTCGACACTAGACTGGCAAGACTTAACACAACTGTGGCAAGCGATAAAAACGGGCAACACACCAACATGGTCAGCCGGTAAAGCCTTTGAATATTTAGTGATTAGAATGTTTGAGCTTGATGGCTTAAAAGTAAAATATCCGTTTAGTGTTACGCTACCCTATAACAATGCACAGTTAGAACAAATTGATGGCGTGGTTTATTACGATAATCTTGGCATCTTAATAGAATCCAAAGACCATACACAGTCAAATAAAAATGTCAGCATTGAACCTATTGCAAAACTGCGCAATCAACTAAACCGCCGTCCTTATCTCACAATAGGCTGTGTGTTTAGTGCAACGGAATTTACAGAGGCTGTTTCTACCTTAATTGATTATCTAGGTAACGAAACAATTTTGCTGTGGACAGGGCAGGAAGTCGAGTTATGCTTACAAAAACAGTGTATAAAAAACTATTTAACACAAAAGATTGAACATCGTATTGAATACGGCATTCATGATTTTAATATTTTGAGTCTGGAATTATAGCTATGAATCAAATTCTCATCACAGAAGGTAAAATCGATCAAGCGATTTTACAAAAACTATTGCCAGATTCCTTGCTTGAGCAAACAAAATTTGTCGTTTCCAACGGTTATAGCTCTGCGATTTCAATGGCAAAAAGCATTGCCATTCATAAAGCACAACCTATCGTGATCGTATTAGATGCTGACACTTTAGAACACAGTCGCGCCGAAGAAAAAAAAGAAGAAATTGAATTTATTTTTAAGAATTTAGGTAAAGCTGAACAAGTCAGCGTATTTTTATTTGAACCCGAAATAGAAGCCATTTTTTTTGAATCTAACACAGTGCATCAAAAATTTGCCCACTTGTTAGAGCAAACGCCTTGTGTTTACCACGAACAATTAAGAAGCCTAAAGAAGCATCCAGAGTTTATTAATCAACTCGATGAAGCTGATATTAATGCTTTAAGAACAGAAACATCCTTAAAATCATTAATTGCATTATGCACTCAGCATCTAATGTAATCAGCTTATAAAAATCCCCGCTTAACACCCTGACCCTTACTTAAGGAATCATTAAACAATGACTTTTCGTCCCCGTTACACCGGATTAATCGACCGTTACCGTGACCGTTTACCTGTACACGATGACACCCGTATCATCAGCTTAGGCGAAGGCAATACCCCATTGATTCGCTTACATAATATCCCTTCATTGTTAGGTAAAGAAGTCGATATTTACGTTAAATACGAAGGCTTAAACCCAACTGGCTCGTTTAAAGATCGCGGCATGACGATGGCTGTGACTAAAGCCGTGGAAGCTGGTAGCCGCGCCATTATCTGCGCCTCAACCGGTAACACTTCTGCGGCAGCCGCAGCTTACGCAGCCCGCGCCGGTATCACTGCATTTGTGTTAATTCCTGATGGCAAAATTGCACAAGGCAAATTAGCGCAAGCCATGATGCACGGCTCTACCGTGTTGCAAATTCAAGGCAATTTCGATGCGGGTATGAAATTAGTTAAAGAAGTGGCTGATCACGCGCCAGTCACTATCGTGAACTCTATCAACCCATTCCGTTTACAAGGGCAAAAAACCGCTGCCTTTGAAATCATCGAAGAATTAGGCCGCGCACCGGATTACCACTGCTTACCTGTCGGCAACGCGGGCAACATCACTGCACACTGGATTGGCTATTGCGAATACAGCAGCGCCAGCGGCGACCATGTCACTAAAGCTTGTGCTTTCTGTGAAGGCCATTGCCGTTTTGCCGGTGGTGCGATTGTAGGCAACCGTCCGAAAATGGTCGGCTATCAAGCCGCAGGCTCTGCACCATTTATCACAGGTGGCATGGTTGATAACCCTGAAACGGTGGCAACTGCAATCCGTATCGGTCATCCTCAAAGCTGGGATTACGCATGGCAAGTGCAAAAAGAATCCGGCGGTTGGTTCGATGCCTGTACTGATGAAGAAATTTTAGCGGCGCAAAAACTGTTAGCAGAAAAAGAAGGCGTGTTCTGTGAGCCAGCATCAGCGACTTCTTTAGCCGGTGCAATGCGCGATGTGAAAAATGGCAAAATCCCAGAAGGCAGTTCTATCGTTTGTACCTTGACTGGTCACGGCTTAAAAGACCCTGACACCGCGATTAAACAAAGCTCTGGCCCAGTGCTGAAAATCGCTGCGGAATTAGACGAAGTTAAACGCGCTATTTTGGATAATTTGGCGTAATAAGGATGGCGCGGCAACAAATCTTTGTTTTTACTTGTTGACCGCGCTATTAACAAGCTTACAATTTTTAGCTTTATTTTATAGCCAATGTTTAGGAATTAAAGCATTTTCTGATGTCCAGTGTTGTTCAACACGATAAAGATTTTCTTCTATAGGCAAATTTTTTTCATACTCTGTTAAAATAATTTGCAATCCATTTTCTTCACATTCTTTTATCATTAATCTAATTATATTATTAATTTTATCAACAT
>QKBZ01000100.1 GCA_003245895.1 Beggiatoa sp. | reverse complement strand
GGTCGCAGGGATAAAACTTTGACCACCAAAACCAGGGCTGACCGACATCAACAACACCATGTCGACTTTATCCATGACATGGGTTAAATACTCTAACGGTGTCGCTGGGTTAAACACTAAACCGCTTTTACAGCCTAAATCACGGATTAACTGCAAACTGCGGTCGATGTGTTCGCTGGCTTCAGGGTGGAAGGTGATATAAGTTGCCCCTACTTTGGCAAAATCGGGGATAATGCGATCTACTGGTTTTACCATTAAATGCAGATCAATCGGTGCTTGAATACCGTGTTTACGCAAGGCTTCACACACCAAAGGGCCAATGGTGAGGTTAGGCACATAATGATTGTCCATGACATCAAAATGTACAATATCCGCACCAGCGGCTAATACGTTGCTAACTTCTTCGCCTAAGCGGGCAAAATCAGCGGATAAAATAGAAGGCGCAATTAAAAAATCAGTCATCGAAAAGGGTCTCATGGCAAAAATAGTGCAAATGACGTTTATCAGCAAGCTGGCCTATTATAAGCCCTTTCTGCATGACGGCATGATGTTTTTCCCTAATGATAAACATACGTCATGATTTATAACGGGTGCTGGTGTGCCGTCTTGTAGGGCGGATAAGGCGACAGCCGTCATCCGCCGTCAACGGTTTGGTTCAGGCATCAACCGCGTAATGTCGGATGACGGCTTGCGCCTTATCCGACCTACAAAATGGCAGTGATGCGCCGAACGCACCCACTGACTTACTACACGCAAGGTAACTTCCAATGTTAAAACATGCTGTGCTCAGTTTCACGCTTATCAGTGTTTTGCTAAGCAGTGCTTGCCAAACACCGACAGAAGCACCCATTCACGTCAGCTTATTAAATGTGCCGCAACAAGGCAGCGAATTCGGTTTACAAAGCATGTCTATGGAGGATGAAACGGCAGAAAATCCTATCTCTCGACAAGAAATCGATCCCTTAACACGTTACGTGGAAAAATATCGCCTAGACCCTGTGATGACGGAATATGTGCAAAAAGCCACTTTACAGCGGGAACAATTATGCAGTCGCATGGCTTCGTTTTACAGCCGCAATACCTTAACCGAAGCAGACTTAACTTTTATTGCAGGCGAGTATAGTTACTCTTGCCCGCATGCGGTGGCGGACATCATCAATCAGCGGGAATCGGGTATCGAACGTAGTTATGATGTGAATTAAGCTTATTTGGTTGCAGTCAACAAACACTTAGCATAATGTTGCACTGCACTAAATTGTGGATGCTCATTATTGGATAATAATGGCTTTAACAAATTTTTAGCCTGTTCAGGAATCTGATGGTATTCATTGGCTAATTTAGCCTGTAGAAATAACATTTGAAACTGTGCCGCGTGCTGAGCATCCGCAACTGCCAAATAATTATTCACTAACTGATTAGCTAACTCAAACTCCTGTGCATTGTAAGCCCTTTCAGCTAAGATCACTGTATGATCGAGCCGGTCTAACTGAAATTCAGGATTGACCTGATACGTTTCACGATAGATTAATAAGGCTTTAGCCAGCTTATCTGCTTGTATTAAGTTGCGTAAAAAAATACTGGCTTCTAAGAAAAAAAGCTCTTTTTTATCCCATATTTTTAAGCGTTCAAATAAACGCTCATGAAGTGCTAAATCATTGCCTAATTTAGCCAAGTGTTGACGAAAACACGTCATTGCAGCCTTGGTTTTATCCACCATAACAAGGCGATAAACTTCAGATAATACTGTATCTAATACCGCTTCTGTAGCTCGCAGTTCTTTTTCTGCCCGTTGTTCTTCAGAATTAAACGGCACAATACCAACTTCATTATGTTGATGATAAATACTGAAACCTAATAAATGGCTTGTCAGTAATACTAAATACAGCGTGAGCATTAATCCAAAGAACATGGATAAAAAGTCGGGGAATTGCGCCAGTGCAAAGACAAATGAAACGCAAGCAATTGTATAAAACACCACACTGACCCAATAATGCACACCTAATTGTGCCGCAATTTTGACTAAGCGGATGGGATCAAGTGCTTCAAATAAGGAGCCTTCTAAGGCCAAAATAGCGGTGCTGGCGGGTAATAAAAAACACAGCACAATGATGGCAATAAAACCTGTTATATCATGTAGTTGCCACAAGTGATAAGCGACCGTGACAAAAGCCGCCACAATGATTAACAGCTTCCAAGCCGCAGCATTGCCATCAAGTATTTCAGTTAAGGTCAATGGCGGGGGATGAGCATGGCCTAGTGCGGTATGTTGCAAGACACGACTGCTGTATTTAATAAAAATAGGTATTATCATCACCAGCAACATAAGACCCAAAAGACTGGCGGCAAACCCCATAAACATCAAAAAGCTAAAGAATACGACTACTCCACCCGCAACACCGCTTAATGGATAACGCAGCAGATAAGGCCAATAACGCAAGAGTTGAGGCGTGCCAATTAAACGTTCATCATCAGGATGATAGTGATGTTTCAGTGTATCTTTGCTCATAGGATTCACTCTGTCAAAAGGCGAACAAAATGAGATGGCAAGCCTAATCGACGACTTCAGCACAGGGCAAGGTGAAGTAAAATAAGCTGCCTTTTCCTTCCTCACTTTCCACGCCAACCGTTCCACCCAATTTTTCGACAATCGCTTGGACAATTGATAAGCCTAAACCATGCCCTTCTCGATCACGGTTTTGATGTAAACGGGTAAACGGGGTAAATAAACGGGCTTGCGCTGTTTCTGACAATCCATCGCCATTATCGCGCACCCAAAAACGAACCTGTTCTTCCTCTTCTAGCAAGGTCGCCCCTAATTCTAATTGTGGCGGCTGACCACCATATTTGAGTCCGTTGCTTAAGTAATTCGCCCAAATTTCTTCTATCCAAGGTGCATAACCTTGTGCGGTTGGCCATTGCTCAGGCAAAATCAGTTGCGCATCTTTTTGTTCAATAAGCACTTTTAATCGCTCTTGAACTTGAGTAGTAATATCAGCCATTGCCAGCGGTGCGAAAGTGACATTAGCATTAGAAATACCCGCTAATAGCAACAAAGAATCAATAATATTAAACATTTTTTGGCTGGCTTTGCCAATATATTCTACACGTTGATTTTGTTGCTCAGTGAAATTTTGATTATCTTGCAATAATAAATCTGTCAGCATAATAATGCCGCTTAAAGGGTTTTTTAAATCATGTGCAACCGTGCGTGAAAAGGCTTTTAATTCTGCATTGCGGGTTTCTAAATTACGTTGCAAACGTCTTAATGCTAAATGGGTTTGCACCCGTGCTAATACTTCTTCTTGTCTAAATGGCTTGGTAATATAGTCAACTGCACCTAAATCAAAACCTTGTAATTTTGATTTAGTATCGGATAATGCTGTCATAAAAATAATAGGAATATCATGACAGTCGGACATTTCTTTTAAACGTCTACAGGTTTCAAAGCCATTCATATTAGGCATCATAATATCTAATAAAATAAGCTCTGGACGCTCCGCATTGCTGAGTTCAGTATTTTGCATAATGGTTAATGCATCTTCCCCATCCCCAGCAACTAAAATGTTAAAACCATGTATGCTTAAAAAATCAAACAATATAGCAATATTGTCTGGCTTATCATCGACAATTAATAAGTTTCCACCTTCATTATTTACATTATCCATTAACTATCCTTGTCAGCATTTTTCAAAAAACTCTTAAGTTCTTTAAGTTTGAAGTTTTTAGTATACGCTACAACTTGTTTAATAAATGCTTCATATTCTGGATGTTGTGCCATTATTTCATTAGAGATTTTTAGTATTTTTTTGACATCACCCTTTTGCGCTGGCTTTAGCAAATCTTTAATATATTTCGCACTAGGTGTTTTTAACTGCTCTAACGAACATTTGTCCACATTGTTGACACTGTCATCTTCATAAATCCATGAAATATCACAATGTTCTGCTAAAGTGGCAAGCAATGTATCACAATGAATAGGTTTCGTTAAAAAAGCAGTTGCCCCTGCTTCTATACTATGTTGCTGCGGCTCTATAAATGCACTAGCAGATAAAATAAAAACCGGTTTCTCTTTTAATAATGGATGTTGTCGAATATGTCGTAAACAAGTTAAACCATCCATAACCGGCATTTTCAAATCCATAATAAAAATATCAGGTATTTCTTGTTGTGCAATATCCAGTGCTTCTTGCCCATTACTGGCTGATAGTATTGAGAAGCCCAACGGGGATAATAAACTATTTAATAACGTGCGATTTTCCCATTGATCATCAACTACCATAATAGTTAATACTTTATCAGTTATACCTTGGTAGCTAATAACACGTTTTTGTTCAGTTTTAGGTGCTTCTACAGTTGGCTGCGCTTTTGCTAACATTAAAGGAAGTTCAAACCAAAATAAACTTCCAACATTCATTATACTTTCAACATGCAGTTTACCGCCCATCATCTCCACTAAGCGGCTACTAATGCTTAAGCCTAACCCAGTGCCTTCATTCATTAGCCCACCTTGCTCAGTTTGTCTAAAAGGTTGGAAAATAAACTCTAGCTGCTGTTTTTCAATACCTGCACCTGTATCTTCAATTTCAAAACGCAAATGTGTCAGACTATAAATTATTTTAAGGCTCACTTGACCATGCTGAGTAAACTTAATCGCATTACTTAACAAGTTTAATAAAATTTGTCGTAAACGCTTTTCATCTGCATGAATATAACGAGGAAAGTCACAATCTGCTTTTTCTGTTTGTGAGGGGATTTTTTCATAAATAAAGCGAATATTCTTTTGTTCCGCCCGCAATTGAAAAATGTCTGCAATATCCTGTAAAAAGGTTGGCAAACAAACAACCCCAACAATTAAATCTAATTTATCTGCTTCAATTTTAGACAAGTCTAAAACATCATTAATTAAGGTTAATAAATATTCGCCACTACGCTCAATGATATTAATACCTTGCTTTTGTTTTTCATTTAAGCTGTCATCTTGTGAAAATAATTGAGCATAGCCCAAAATACCATTTAAAGGTGTACGCAATTCATGACTCATATTGGCTAAAAAGGCTGTTTTAGCACGATTTGCCGATTCTGCGGCGTTGCGTTGTAAGGCTAAAGCTTCATTAGCACGATGCAATTCAAACTCTGCCTGTTTACGTTCAGTAATGTCTCGTGCCGTACATAAAATCGCTTGATGACCACGGTACTCAATTAAATTCGCATTAACCTCTGCTGGAATCAATTCACCTTGTCGATCCACTAACACTGTTTCAAAATAAACTTGCCCTGAATCTGAAACCAGTTTTAAATATTGTGTAATTTTGCTTAATTCAGTTTGTGCATGGATCGCTAAAACAGATAGGTTTAATAACTCTGCGTATAAATAGCCTAAACGACGGCAAGCACACCGGTTAATATCTAAAAAATGATATTGCATATCACAAACAAAAATTAAATCCGCTGCATTATCAAATAAATTATGATAACGCGCTTCAGACTCTTTTAATGCAACCTCTGCTTGCCTACGCTCAGTCACATCGATAAAAATCCAAATGATACTTTGTTCAAATCCTTTATCATCTATCGCTTTTCCAGTCACCTCGCAATATAACGGCTCGCCTGATTTACAACGAATAGGAAACTCTAGTTTACAAACCCCTTGTTTTTCTAATGAGTGATGACATTTTTGGCTGAAATGCTCAAATGTACTTTGAGAAAAATGCAATACATCTAAACTACGTCCCAATAAATCCTGTGACTGTTGATAACCTAACATTTCCAAAAACTTAGTGTTTGCTTCCGTAATCATTAAATTATTTTTCGTGACTAAAATACCAACGGCACTATTATTCAAAACGTTTTTTTGCCATTGCAAAGTCTGTTTTAATTTTCGTTGACTTTCACGCAAGCTAGTTTCTGTTTGCTTATGTGTTGTAATGTCTGCAATTATTTCGATCAATAAATAAGGCGTGCCAGATTCGTCTTCTAAGGGCATTAACCATAAATCCCCCCAAAATATTTCTCCTGTTCTACGCAAAAAACGTTTTTCAATATGGCAGTCACGTTCTACACCTGTCAGAATCTTTTGGTATAGATGCTGGAAATATAATAAATCTTCTGGATGCGTTAACGACTCATTAATAAGCGCACTATATTGCTGCCCTTTATGAGTTGCAAATAAACTTTTCCACTTTTCATTTGCATCAATTAACTTCCCTGAAATATCACTTAATGCAATAGCGACAGTAGCAACATTAAAAATAGCTCTGAATAAGGCTTCAGACTCTCTTAAAGCTGTTTCGATTTCAACACGTTTAATTAAAGAGGCAACACCCGTAGGCTTTCCTTTCTGATCCCGCAATAATGTATTGTGCCATTCGCAATAAAGCTTTTGACCATAAACATTAATATTCTTCTTAATTTGTGATTTTGATTTGTGATCAATTAAGAGCTGATCTAAAAACCGCTGTGCAATATAAGCATTTTCTTGCGAGAAAATTAACTCAGATAACTTTTTTTGCTTAGCTTGTATAGTGCTGTAACCAAACAAGTTTTCCGCACTTTTATTCCATTGTTCAATTTCTAAATTTAAACTCCACTCAATATATGCCAGTGGTGTTTCCTGAGTGTGAAATTGTAGGCGTTGGTAAGCTTGCTGTAATTTAGCTTCTGAACCAGCTAATGCAGTTACTTTTTGCTGCAAAACCTGATTTTGGTAGGTTAATTGTGCTTGTAATTGGCTTAGTTTTAAATGCGTTTGAATACGCGCCAATACTTCTTGGGGGTGAAAGGGTTTAATAATATAATCAACAGCACCTGCCTCAAGCCCTTTTATTTTATTAAAAGGCTCGCTTAATGAACTAATAAAAATAACAGGAATATGTGCCGTTTGTGGGTTTTGTTTTAATTGCTGACAAATTTCATAGCCATCACAGTTTGGCATCAGAACATCTAATAAAATAAGTTCTGGTTTAAAACTTAATGCGCTACTTAATGTCTTTTCACCTGAGGAGATAGCTAATACTTGATATTGATTATTTTCGATAATCTGC
>QKBZ01000086.1 GCA_003245895.1 Beggiatoa sp. | reverse complement strand
TTTGGCTGAGCAAAAACGCTTACCAGATCAAGTAGTGGTGATTAATGACGGCGGCGAGTCGGTGGCGAAAGTGGTTGCCGAGTTTCGCAGTTTGGACATCACGCTGATTGAAAATAAACGCAGCGTTGGGCGTGCCTTAGCGGGTAATCAAGGTGTCACGGCGAGTGAAGCGGATTTCATCGGCTTTTTAGACGACGATGATCGCTATTTAAGCGACCATTTATTGCGCTTAGAAAAATGTTTACTGCATTTTGACGCACGGGTGGCTTATTCCGGTTGTC
The DNA here is from genome assembly GCA_003245895.1 of Beggiatoa sp. Lineage (GTDB taxonomy): Bacteria > Pseudomonadota > Gammaproteobacteria > Beggiatoales > Beggiatoaceae > SZUA-411. The sequence goes on along the minus strand of QKBZ01000086.1, from coordinate 6,768 downwards.
AGCTAGTACAGCGCGATGCTTTAGGCGAGACCGATAAAGACGGTGTGTTGCAAGCTAAAGTGACAGGCGAATTTAACGACGCATTCGACCCAGATCGCTTGCGCTATGAAAACTACATCCCACTGATTAACTTGTTAATTTCGCGCGAATTATGGGAACGCTGCGGCGGTTTTGATGCTGAGTTTGATATTTTTGAAGACTGGGATATGTTGTTGCGCTTATCGCAATTAACCCGTTTTTACCACCTCAGCCGTTTGACCACTGAGTATGCTATCTGGGGTCGGCAGCAAATCACGCAAAATACAGATAAGGCTAAGTGGCAGCAAGCTTACCGCCGTTTTTTACAAAAACATATCGCACCGCTAAATGCTGATAAACAATTAGATTTATTAACTGATTATTGGACAGTGAGCCAAGAACGGCGCGGCAATGTCACCAGCACACAACGCGAATTGCAAAACCTGCAAGTGGATTTGATCCGCCAACAAGAGCGCGTGCAGCGTGCAGAACAAGCCGCCGAGCAAGCAAAAGCCGAACAACAGCAAGTTCGCGATCAGCTAAAACACGAGCAAAAACAGTTTCAAAACCAATACGACAATTGGCAAGCAGAAATTCGCAATTGGCAACAGGAATTAAAAACCTCTCGTCAGCAAACGCAGAAGATGCAGACGCAATACGAGCACCTGAATTCTCAACTACACGTCGAACGCACCCAGCACGCGCAGCAATTGCAAGCGGAAGCAAAAAAACGCGATAAAGCACAGCAAGAACATCAAGCTGATGTGAAGCGTTTGCACACTGCATTACAGCGTTTAGAACAGCAATACCAAGAATTAAATCAACGCTATCACCAAGAATATCAACGCAGTTCAAACTTATACGCATCCTTGCATGAAATTTCGCAGCAAGCTGCGGTTGGTGTCAGTCGTGCCGCGTTAGAACGCTTATCGACTAAGGCAGAAAGCGCTTATGCTTTGGCGACGCAAACCGGCAGTATTATTGACGACTATCAGCGTTTGTTGTCATGGGTACGGGATCGCGCTGAACGCTGTGTCACGCAAACCGTTGATTTACAACATCACCTGACCGCTGCCCGTGACCATGTGCAAACTGATTTCCATATTATTTACGAGCAGTTGCAACACTTATTAAATCTGCTGTCTGCCTCGCGCTGGAAACAAGTACGCCGTTATGTGCCCTTAACCCAGCACATTCAAACCTTAACCCAGCAGTTAGGCGAGCGTTTAGAACAACATTTAAACAGTTCGCAAACACTTGACCCTAGCACCTTATTCCCTGTTGGCTTGTTGTCACATGAGGCAGCGGAATTACCAGCGCCGCGTCCTTTATCCACGCTGTATCCGACTTTTGCCTCCGTCGCAGGTGATAATGATGAACCGCGTTTTATGGAAGTGGTGCAGAACTTAGGTTCTGTGCCGTTTTTGCTCGATGCAGGCGAGTGTTTAAGCTTTTCCTCTTATTGCCCATTCGATGACTTTTTCCGTTTAGACCTGTTGATGGCAACACGGGTGCGGGTGAACCCGTGTCAAGTGCGGGTGATTATCCGTGAATTGGGACAAGCGGACGTGTTGCGCGTGTGCTATCTCGACGCGATGACTATGTTTGATAACCGTTTTTACGCGGTGCAATTTGAGCCTATCGCCGACTCTGCAAACAAAGCCTATCAGATTGAGATTGACTCGCCAGATGCTTGTGCTGAGGCAGGGGTGGCAGTTTGGTGTCAAGAACATAAACCGACTGTAGCCGCGAAACCGCTGTTAGACAGTGCCGATGTGTCTGCCATGCCGTATTGGGTGCAGCAAGGTGTGTTAGATGAGCCGTTATGTGCCAACTTGTTGGCAGAAAACGCGCGTCATGTGTTCTTAATTCAAGACATTAGCTGGAACACTTCAGTATTAGCGACACAGCTTTATTTGCGTCGTTTAGGTTTAGCGTTGCAGCAAGCGGACAGTACTGCACAAGTGGTGTTATTGGGCGATTTTAGCCACGAGTTGCGCCAGTATTGCTTAGAACACGGTATTCGCATGCAAGCGGCGCAAAGCTTACCGGACTTGCTGGCAGCGACAACACAAAACAGTGACGCGGAGTGGCTATGGTGCGCCAGCATTCACGCTTTGCCGAGCAATACCGAATTAGTCAAACATGCGGAAAGCATGATGCAAGATGACACTGGTTTGCTCGTCCCGTTGGAACAGCACGGCAATGGGCAAATTCGCGCCGGTTATGCGACCGTATTGCGAGAAGGGGGTATTCAACATACGCCCTGTGGTCAGCACTCGGATCATCCTTATCACCGTTATCTGCGCAATGTCTATGCGTCTGGCACAAGTTTAATTATTGTACGCCGCGACTGTTTAGCTGCTGTGGACATGGTAGCCCTGCGCCGTTATCACACCAGCTTGTACCAACTGGCGGAACTGATTTGGCAATTGCGTAGCCAAGCATGGTATAGCCGTTATCAAGCGCGTCTCAGTTATCACAATGATCAACCAGCGATTAACTTAGACGACGGCGAATATCAACGCGATTGCCGCCAGTTTTATCAACGCTGGCAAACCAGCTTGTTGCAACACATGCCAGCATTTCCTGAGCATGTCACCAGCTTGCTGAATCCAGAATTGCGTCCTAGCGTGTTAGTGATCGATGCCACCTTGCCAATGTTTGACGAGGATTCTGGTTCGTTGCGTATTTTTACCTTGCTGCGCATTTGGACGGAGTTGGGCTATCACATCACATTTTTACCGGACAATTTAGACACTAATCCAAAATACCGCGAAGCCTTAGAAGCGATAGGAGTAGAAGTGTTCTGTGGCACCTATGGCTTAACAGATGCCTTAGCCCATCGCCGTTTTGATTTCGCCTTTATCTGCCGTGTTGCAGAAGGCCACCGTTACATTCCGTTTATTCGCCTCAGTTCGCCAGATACTAAGATTTTTTACGATACGGTAGACATTCACTATGTGCGCGAACGTCGCCAAGCGGAAATCGAAAACGACCCAGAATTAGCCATTCGCGCCGAACGCACACGCGGCAAAGAATTATCGAATTGCTTGCTGTCTGATTGCGTGATTACGGTGACAGATGATGATGGCGTGCATTTACAGCAAGAATTACCGAATTTGCCGTATGCAGTGATCCCCAATATTCACGAGCAGCAACCCGCGCCACAAAACGGTTTTGCGCAGCGCGAAGGCTTAGTCTTTATCGGCAATTACAACCACCAGCCGAATGAAGATGCCATGCTGGCCTTTATGGCTGAAGTGATGCCGCTGATTCAAAAACAGTTGGCAGGCGTGAAACTGTATTTAATCGGCAGCCACATGAAACCGCGCTTGCAAGCCTTAGCCGGTGACTTAGTTGAGATCATTGGCTGGGTGGATGAAGTGCCGCCGGAATTTGAGTTGCGCCGTGTATTCGTTTCTTACTTGCGCTATGGCGCGGGCATGAAAGGCAAGTTAGGCCAAGCTTTATCCTTGGGCTTGCCCGTGGTCACAACCAGCATTGGCGCGGAAGGCATGGGCTTACAACATGAGCAAACCGCCTTAATCGCTGACAATGCAGAAGATTTTGCGGCGGAAGTGTGCCGTTTATATCAAGATGCGGAATTGTGGCAACAGTTGTCAGACCAAGGCCGCGAGTATATCGAACAGACTTATGGCGCGACGGCGGTGCGCAATCGCTTACTCAGCTTAATGCAGCCTTACGCACCGCGACATGCACCGCAACCCGTCGCCTTGCCACCATGTTCATTAGACGAACAATGGCAACCAGCCTTGCATTTAATCGGCTCAGACGGCAAAACATTGACTCCTACCCAACCGCAAGGCGATCAATCGGTGGCCTTGACCCAAGGCGTGCGTTTACGCTGCTGGGTGACTCCGACTGGCGACCAAATTACCGGCATTCGTCTGCGCATCGGCAATTATCAACGTATTAACCATTGTCATGTCACGGTGTGTTTAGGTGACAGCGAACAGCGTTTTAATGCAGCAGATTGGACTGAGGATAATGCGTGGGTGGATTTAGCGTTGGCTGAGCCTGTGCAGTGCGAGCCAGAGCAAGCTTTACCGGTGGTGATTTACAGTGATGATGCACAAGACAATGCGTGTATTGCCTTATGGTGTCGGGCGCAACCGCCGCGCTTTGTTAACCGTTTGCACTGGCATCCGTTTTACTTGCCAGAACGTGAGGGCGCACCACAAGTCAGCATCGTGATTCCGGTGTTTAACAAGGCGATTTACACCTATAACTGTTTGCTTACCGTGCAAGCTTACGATCAACACATTCACCGCGAAGTGATTGTGATCGATAACGCTTCTAGTGATGAAACACCGCAGTTATTGTCTCAGCTATACGGCAATTTCCGCGTCATCAGCAACACGGATAATAAAGGCTTTGTTGAAGCCTGTCGTCAAGGCGCAGACATGGCGCGGGGCGAGTATGTGTTGTTCTTAAACAATGATACCCAAGTAACGCCGAACTGGTTGCACAGCTTATTAGACAGCATTGAAAATGATGGAACAGTCGGCGCGGTCGGCTCTAAACTGGTCTACCCGAATGGCTTATTGCAAGAAGCGGGAGGCATTATTTTCAACGATGCCAGCGGCTGGAATTACGGGCGCATGCAAGACCCAACTGATCCACGCTTTAACCGTGCGCGTCCGGTCGATTACTGCTCCGGCGCAAGCTTGTTAATTCGTAAAAGCTTATGGCAGCAAATCGGTGGCTTTGACTTGTTATATGCGCCAGCTTATTACGAGGACACCGATTTATGCTTTGCGGTACGGGATGCGGGCTATAAAGTGATGTATTGCCCTGACTCGGTGGTGATTCATCACGAAGGCATCACCGCAGGTACCGATGTCAACAGCGGTTATAAAGCCTATCAAACCATTAATAAGGAAAAATTCCTCAAGAAATGGGCAGCCGCCTTAGCGCAGCAATTATTACCACCGCCACAAATTTCGCCTGAAGCAGCGGCATGGCGTTGGGCAGCGTTGGGCAGTTTCCCTACACCGAAACAGAAAATTCGCGCCACGCATTACTTCGCCCAAGGCAGTGCTATCGACTGCTGGAGTTATTACAACCCACAGCAAACTGAAGCCGATTTAGCCCGTTTAGTGGAGATGGACTTTAACACGGTGATTTTAGTCATCCCGTGGGTAGGTTTTCAGCCAAGCGTGAATCCAATTCGTTACCATGAAGAATATTGGCAAAGCTTGGATCAGTTGTTAGCGCAAATACAAATGTATGGTTTACAAGTGATTCTGCGCTTAGGTTTCGCCTTTGAACACGGTGTGAAGCATGAGTGCGATATGTTAATGCGCTCTGTGACCTTTTTAACCGATGAAGCAGTTCAGGAAGCATGGACAGCCTTTTTAACTCGCATGTGGGAGACCGTGCGCGGAGTACCGCATGTCGTTGGCGGTTTCATTACGTGGGAAGATATGCAGTTACACTTGCAGTTAGCAGGTGAAAAACAAGTGCCTGACGAAATGCGGCTGAAATATGCAAAACACTCTGGTTATCAAGCATTTTTAGCAGAGCATTACAGCTTAGAGACGGTGAGCACTGCATATCAGCAATCGTTTAAGGATTTCAGCGAAGTGCCTGCACCTGCACATAACACGCCTGCACAGCGTTATTTCTTACGCTTCTGCGATGAATTATTACAGCAAATATTCCAAGCCGGTCGTGCGGCATTCCCGCCGTTGACCATGGAAGTGCGTATGGATTGCGAGGCTTTAGGCGAAGCAGGGCAGTATTTTTGCCATTATCCACTGCTAGACATCGACGGCGATACTCACACTACCATGTTGTATTATTCTCCGTCATGGGGAGCGTTAAATACGGGCGAGCAAGTGTCGGCAAAAGATGCCTTAGACCGTTTGCAACATTTAATCGACACCGTGCGCAAACACACGCCTAACACCTTATTTTTCGATCAATTTAACTTCATCGACAACACGCCAGGGTTTGAAAGCAATACCACGCTAGACCCTGAAGCGTTGCCCGATTTCTTACACTATGCCGCGCAAATGCTGCAACATCATACGATGGGTTATAGCTTGTGGACGGTGCAAGATAAGCCAATGAATTTGCTGCGCAATGGTTTATTTGAACGGCAATATCCGTGTTGGGAATTTAGCCAAGGGGAAGTGCGTTTAGACGAAGCGAGTCAGCGTCAAACGGCTTATTTACCCACAGCAGCACAATTAAGCCAAGCAGTGCCGACCAGTAGCGAGTTAGTGCTCAGAGATGGCAAGCCGTTTACGTTAGTGTTCCAAGTAAAAAATACAGCATCGGCAAGCTTGTCTATTGAGTTGCTGCGGGAAAAGGCAGAAACCGCGCATTGGCAACAGACGGTGAGTTGTGAAGCAAGCGCTGATACATGGCAAACCCTGCGCCTGACAGATGTGGACTTTTTAATGGGCGACACTTTACGGATTAGCAACCAAGGTACAGAAGCCGTCATGTTAACGGGCTTTTATCTGTATCAAATCTGCCAAGAAAATGGCGTGTTGGATATTAATGGCGAACCGAAAGCGTTTTATGATGCGTTTGTGAAGTTTAATCAGGCGATTCGTTAGCAGAGAAATTGCGTTGGTCGAGTAGCCCCAAGGAACTTCCCCTTGAGGCTCTCACAGAACCGAACGTGAAGCTCTCACTTCATTCGGCTCTTCTCATTCAACCATTGGAAAAAAAAAGATTTACCCGAGAGCAAACCAACTTGGATACCGACAACGA
>QKBZ01000352.1 GCA_003245895.1 Beggiatoa sp. | reverse complement strand
AAATTTACAGCGTTTAATGAAAAGCTTGCAATTAGTATTAGTGGAATGAGAGTGATAGTTTAGGTTGCTTGCGCGATGCGCAAGCAATTATGGCCATACAACTTCCTAAAACTGCTAAAAAAACGTGCTTTCTCCCGAGTTTCCACCTAAACTATCCACCACAATACGCCTCCCCTTGCCTAAGCCTCCTTCCCGCTGTGTTCACAGCGCGCCCACGTCAAGCAGCTATTGACTGCGTTTCGCCGCAAAATTGTCCCCTTTCCCTAAAAATTTTACTTTTCGGAGTGAACACACATACATGAACGCACCTGAACTTTGTGCGAATCGTGAATTGTTGGCTGAGTTATCGCCTACAGTTTCGGTAGAGACAGTGACACCGGAAACCTTAGCGCATTTATTAGCAACGCTAAATTTTGAACATGTTATTAATGAATTGGTTAATCAAAGTTGGTCAGTACAGCCCAACTTCTGGCCAACTTGGTTGGTGGAAGGTTTACAAGCAGAGGCGCGGCAATTACATCAAGCTGACGAGTTTAAACCGGCACAAGTACGCCATGCGGTCTATACCGAATTTCAGCGCGATCAACGTATTCGCGGCGATCAAATTTACTGGCTAGAACAAGGCTTACCATTGCCGTTTCAACGGGCTTATTTATGTGCCTTAGAGCAATTGCGACAGCAGCTAAATCGACAGTTATTTTTAGGTTTAGCCAGTTTAGAAGCACATTTTGCCTTATATCCGCCTAATAGTTTTTATCGCAAACATTACGACCGCGTGGCACAAGAGTCTGAGCGTATTGTCACAGTAGTTAGTTATTTAAATGCTGATTGGTCGGTAATGGCGGGCGGCATGTTGCGTTTATATGATCCTGAACAACCAGAACAGTGTATTGCGGAAGTTTTGCCGCACGCGGGCACGTTTACCTGTTTTTTGAGCGAGCGTATCCCGCATGAGGTGTGCATTACGGATCGTGAGCGATTGAGTATTACCGGCTGGTTTCGCCGTCGTGATGAATTGGGCGAGTGGTTATAAACGCCCAATAAAAATGCCATCTTGATTCACCCAAGATGGCATTTAACGTCGCATGACGCTGCGCTTATGCGACCTACACAGAAATTAGCCGTTAGCTTTTTCAGCTTCTACTGCTTTACCAGAAGGATTCGTAAAGCGGTCATTTAAGCGTTGTACATACTCACCACATTTCGCCCGCACACCAGATAAACGACGGCGTGCATAATCGCCCCAACCTTTTGGATTGGTAGAGAATTTGAAAATAGTGGCGTTTTTGCGGAAAGCACGCATTAAGCTGTCGCGGGTACGCTCATCCATCACTTGCATTTCAATTTGCGCTAAAGTGCGTTTTGCCGCTGCGCTACTGACTTTGCCGTGAATTACTGCTAAAACGACTACGATAACACCGGCTAAAATACCTAAACCGACATTATCTAACCCAGTGATCATGCTTAAATCAGGTGAAACGGTGCCGTAAATCACACCTAATACCGCTAAAATCAGCACTAATAAGCTAACATCTGTCCAAAAAACACGAGATTTCCAGCGTTGTAACCAAGTGCTTAATTGCGGTACTAATTTATCTTCAATTTCGCGTGTGATTTGCTCTAAAACGCTAACGATACGATAAGCACGTTCGTCTTTCACTTGCTCCATGCGAGTCATGATTTCTTGCATATCCGCATCGCGTTTTGATTCATAACGCGCTTTTACTGTAGCATCGTCAATCGGCATCGCAACATCAGCATTATAAATGCGATAAAAACGACCCGCAGTTAAACCGGCTTGTGCTAAAGAACGCTGCCACGCTGCAACCACTTCTTCTAAGTTATCTTCCCGTGCAGTGACATCCACTTGGTTTAAGATAAATAAGAATTTGTTCGCGTCAGGACGATCAATCGTTTCTGCCACTAAATGCTCTAAGGTATCACGCATCGCACCGGGTTCTGGGTGACGTGCATCAAAGAACACTAATACTAAGTCAGATAAATCAATGATATGGCGAGCAATACGCAGCGTAGAAGTGCGTTGGCTGTCTGCGTCGAAGCCGGGGGAGTCGATTAAAATGTGACCGCGTAATTTTTCGCTGGCACAAGTTTTCAACTGTAAATAAGAGTCAACGCGATGACCGGCATTAGACACGATGTCTTTTACATCATGGCTGATTTGGTAAAACGGAAAACGGGGATCAGAATCTAAAGCTGTACCCGGTAAGGTGGACATTTCTTGTTTTTGCCCGTTAAAGCACATCACGGTAAATTTATCATCAACGGCTTGTGTGCCTGTCCGTTGCAGTTTTTCACTTAAGTAACTGTTGATAAAAGTGGATTTACCTGAGGAAAACGTCCCTAACACCGAGACCATTGGCCACCAAGAAACACGGGTCGCAAATGAATCTTCACGGTCGATAAAGCCTAAATTGTAAGCAACTTCGTCTAATTCACGGAATGTGTCTACCACATCATGCAGCGCATTCATTTCTTCCTTTAAATGTGATTCTAAGCTTTTCAGCCGGTTTTCAATCTGCGTATTGTCTGACATTAGTGCATCCTCATTCTTCAAATGATGGCCTTAGGGCTGGAAGGGCGGTGTGTTAAAGCCTTACGTTAATCCGAAAATCATAACTAGGCAACGGGTTTATTGGTTTGTATTATCAGTATGTTGCTAAGAAGTTGCGGGCAATAGGGCTTGTCTCGCCAAAAGTACATCGTCTTGAATCTGTTGCTTTAACGCTTCAAAAGAGTCAAAACGGCGTTCTTCCCGTATTTTACTCACAAATTCTACTTCTACATAGTCCCCATAAATGACTTGATTAAAGTCAAAGATATGGACTTCTAATAAGCTGTGATCCCCATCTACGGTGGGGCGTGTGCCTAAATTAGCAATACCAGCTAAGGGTCGTCCGGCTAAGCCATGCAAATACACCGCAAACACGCCAGAAATAGGGGCTTTAGCGCGGTGCAGCGCAATATTTGCAGTAGGGAAACCGATAGTGCGACCGCGTTGCTGACCATAGCCAACACGTCCGCAAATGGTGTAGGGGCGACCTAAAAGCTCATGTGTAGCACGCATGTCGCCGACCGCTAGGGCTTGGCGGATACGGGTACTGCTGACCCGTTCATCTCCTAATAAGAAACTATGGCGATTTTCTACGCTAAAACCATATTGCTCGCCTGCATTTTTTAAAGTGTCGAAATTACCTTGGCGTTGGCGACCAAAATGGAAATCGTCACCGATGACTAAGTGTTTGACTTGTATGCCATCGACTAAAATTTGCTGAATAAATTCATCTGCTGATAATGAGGCTAAATGCTGGTTAAAGCGCAGACACACCACACGATCTACGCCATATAACTGCAAAGCCATCAGCTTTTCACGCAAGCGGGTTAAACGGGCGGGGGCTTGCTCAGGGGCAAAAAATTCTTGAGGCTGTGGTTCAAACAGCATCACCGTGGTGGGCACTTTTAGGCGTTCGGCGTGGCTGAGCAGTTGCAGCAATAGGGTTTGATGACCACGGTGCACGCCATCAAAATTGCCGATAGTAGCTACACAGCCCCGATGTCGTGGGCGTAGTTGTTTTAAATTGCGAATGAATTCCATACAGTTTAACGCAAGGTCTATTGGGCGTTGAGTACAAAAGGTTAAGCGTCTGCCGCCTGCAATTCCATCTGGCGGAAGCGAAAGCCGCTGGCAAATAAGCTGATGACATAGCTTAACATACCCAACACTATCCATACCCCTAACCATGCACCGCGTTGCCATAATGGTAACGCTAACCACTCGCTTAATTCACCACGTCCCCAGATTAAAATAAGGCTCATCACAGTGCAGGCAATGGCGACTTGAAATAATAAACGTGGCCAGTCAGCGAGCGGTTGAAACACGTCGGCTTTGCGCAAGCCGTGGTAAAGCAATGCGGCGTTGAGTAAAGCGGCTAAAGCGGTTGCCAAGGCAAGGCCAGTGTGTTGTAGAAACCAAATTAAGGTGATGTTTAACACCATGTTGGCAATCATAGCGATCACGGCGATGCGTACTGGCGTGCGGGTGTCTTGGCGGGCATAAAAGCCAGAAGCTAATACTTTAATTAACACAAAACCGGGTAAGCCGATGGAATAGGCCATTAAGCTATAACTGGTCATTAATACGTCGTTTTGTTCAAACTCGCCGTAATGAAATAAGGTGGTGAGCATGGGGGCAGCGAGAATGATTAAACCCAACATAGCAGGCAAGGCAATGACGAATACCCAACGCAACGCCCAGTCTAAAGTTGCGTTAAATAAGCCCATTTCACTGCGTGCCACGGTTTTCGACAAGTTAGGCAAAATCACGGTAGACAATGCTAAGCCGAAGACACCGACAGGAAATTCCATCAAGCGGTCTGAATAATACAGCCATGACACGCTACCTGTGACCAAGAAAGAAGCCATTAAGGTATCAACTAATAAATTAATTTGTGTCACCGATACCCCTAACAATGCAGGCAGCATTAAGGTGTAAATTCGTTTAACGCCGCTGTCTTTCCAGTCAAAAATCGGGCGCGGCAACATGCGCAGGCGATGTAGAAAAGGTAATTGGAAACACAATTGCACTACACCTGCGACAAACACTCCCCACGCCAAGGCTGTAATTGGCTGATCGAAATAAGGTGCGAACACTGTCGCTGCTGTGATCAAGCAAATATTCAGTAGCACAGGGGTAAACGCAGGGACGGCGAATTGACCAAAGGTGTTGAGAATACTGCCCGCAAAGGCGGTTAGCGCAACAAATAGCAAATAAGGGAACGTGATGCGCAATAGGTCGATGGTCAGATCAAATTTGGTTTCGTGCTGAATAAAACCGGGGGCGAATAACATCACCAAGAACGGTGCGAGTAATAAGCCTGTCACCGTCACTGTTAATAAAACGCCGCCCATTGTGCCTGCCACGCGATCAACCAAATGTTTCACTTCATCGGTTTCGCGCTGGGTTTTATATTCACTGAGAATGGGCACAAAAGCTTGTGAGAACGCGCCTTCAGCAAATAAGCGGCGCATAAAGTTAGGAATTTTAAACGCGATTAAAAAAGCGTCCGTGCTGGCACCCGCGCCAAAGGTATGTGCGATCACGACATCGCGGATAAAGCCCATGATACGAGAGATCAGGGTTACGCCGCCCACCGTGGCAGCCGATTTCATGAGTTTTTTGCTCAGGGGAGTGTCCTCGCGTTTGTGTGCTGAGTTCGGGGATAGAATTGGGCGAAAAGTTTACCAATTCGGCGCGGACAAATCATCTTAGGTGTTGCGCAGTTCAACGCGAATAGATGTTTTTTCGTAGGGCGGATAAGGCGACAGCCGTCATCCGCCGATATGTCTGAAAATGGATGCAATATTAAAAATTAATGCTTGCTAGAATGAAAAATAGCTTTAGAAGTTACACAGTTGACTACCCTTTAGCGAAGAACGGCAATGCGTGTAGGATGGGCTGAGGCACGAAGCCCATCAGTCGAGGTTTCATTACGGTAAAGGAGGGGCTATCCTTCGTCAGCCCATCCTACAAGTAATGCAACTGCGTAATTCCTACAGCTTATAAATCAAAGTTTAATACTCTTTGATTTAAAAAATCTGAGTGCATTCCAACGTTCGTTCAACATAATAAGCCAAACTAGAATGAAAAGAACTTACATCAACAATTAAACTGAAACCACTCTTGTAATTATTTATATTAGAAACACTATAAGAAAATGATAAAAAACGGGTGCGATCTTCAACTTTTGCAGGGTCAGCACATAAATTCAGTTCATCATTTTCCTTAAAAATACAAAGCTCTGGATCAGATTGAACTAGTGGCAATAAAGTTGTAGCCAATGAGTAAAACTCATCTTCTTCATTAATTATGATGCCATAAAAATTTAACTCATCGCTATAAAAACTAAACTCTTCAACACCTAAATCGTTAATATCATGTTGTCTTAATTTATCTAGCTTCTCATCATATAAACGCATTCGTTCTAAAAAACCAAGTTTTTTATTGATATTAGTAACAAGTAATTGTGCTACCCGTCTTTGAATAATCTCTTTAGAACAATTTGGGCGTGGGTAAGTATATATAGCATCATGTTGATGTATTGATAATAATTCACCTGTTTTACACTGGTAAAGACCTGACACATCAATGCCAGAACTATTATCCCGCCATGCAGGCAATGTGAGATCAACCTCATGTATTGAATATACGCGATTAGCGTCTAACAATTCTGGCTTTAATTTTTCCGGTGTTGGAAGTGTTGCCAAAACTTCCTCATCAAGTTCAGACAAGACGGGAAAAGTATGAGTGCAAACAGGAACTGCTTCCTCTGCATAAACATCTGTATTGAAGCATAAGCAGCAAAACACAAAAAAAATTCGTAAAGGCTTCATCTTATCTACTCCGTTATTTCTCATTTCCATAGTCTCCCGATGACCTGAGTTCGACGAAATATTTGTTGTAAAAACAATTGGTTTCTCGTTCACACACGCCGTGTCACTGCCATTAAGTTAAGCTCTTTTGTAGGTCGGATAAGGCTTTAGCCGTCATCCGACATCACGCGCTTGAAGCTTGAACCAAGCCACCGACGGCGGATGACGGCTCGCGCCTTATCCGCCCTACATTCTTACATTATTTAACTGGCTGGCAAATCATCAACCCCGATTCAAATAACAAGCATCACGACAGGTGGCAATGCTTGTTTTTATCACCGCAATTCACTTACTATCAATAAGGATAATTTATCAATTGTAAGACAAACATTCAGAATAAGTCTTATTGCCTTATCCTATTTTGTTATCAATAATAGGTGGACAACAATTTTAAAAACATAGGCATAACCTAACTGCTAGGTGCTACAGCAGTACGCTATAACATTTCTACCATACCAAGCGGATATGCCTACAAAGGAGAGGAAGGAGAATAATAATGATGTTGTGTGTGTGTCGGCCTTTTCAGGCCGAAAAATGGCTACTGTCTACGATCATCAGTGTTTTTATGTTAAGTGCCTCGCACTTATTTGCACAAACACTGTTGCCAC
>QKBZ01000247.1 GCA_003245895.1 Beggiatoa sp. | reverse complement strand
GAGTAAGGTCAGTGTCACTTGTTGATCAAAGCCCACAGGGCCACTCCAATTTAATTCTATGCGTTGCCATTCCCATTTCGGCACACCAAGGCCAGTTTGCACATAAGCATTGGGATCAACTTGTAATAACAGTTTGTTGATTTTTTTCTCTTTAGGGGCACTTTGCCCTTGTCGATACATAGCATTACTTTGTGAACGTGTAGAAACTGCGTAATCCGCTTCTTCTTGAGCATAATATTCGTCATCGTCGGCAACACTTGCCGTGGTGTAAGTGTAATTATTGTCGTAATAAGCTGAATTTTCGCTTAAATGTGTCCACGGTTCGCTTAATTGCGGAAAAAAGCTGACGCGCACTTCTTGGATTAAAAATGGAATTACTAACACTAAAAGCGCGATTAAACTCAAATTTCGGTAGGCTTTCACCCACCACTGTAAACTGCCCATATTAGGCAACACGCGCAATAAGGCCATCGCTGCGATCACTTGCATCCATACCCAAGGCAACGCGGGTTGATAGTGATAACTTAATACCAAGGTAAGCAAGGTTAGCAAACCCCACAACACACCCCAGAGCTTAGCGACGGCCAGCGATAGAATTAACACCACAAACACATCTAATAAGCTGCTCCAGTTTTGTAACCATGTTTGCGATACGCTGTCTACACCCGTTGCATTAAATAAAGACCAACCCGGTGGAAGATGTAGCACTGCGTTAACTTGCTGGAATTGGCTTTGCTCGCCGTCACCGTGTAACCAGCCCACCGCAGGCAAGGTGGCTAGACCACTGTTTAAACGACTGTCTGCTAACAAGTTTAAATGGCCTTGGCGTACTTCTACGCCCATATTGCTATCAGGCGTTAAGCGCGTGATAAATTGATCTTGCTGATTGACGCTAACCCGCCCAACTTGAACGCCATCTTCTTGTTGCAAGGCATCGGGATCAGAGTTTGCCATTTCCAGTCGCCAGCCTTTGTTTAACTGCCCACTAATTTGATCTTGAATCGAATAACCGCGCCCGTCGAAATCTAGCCAAAAATGGCGCGTCAGTTCTAATTGATCGGGCGCGGGTTCAGTATCGCCGCGACGTTTTTCGATTAAGTTCATAGTGTCGCTGGCGGTGACTTGATAGGTCGGGAATTGCCGCCATTCTTCGGGCAGGCTGGTTTGCTGTGGGTCAATGGCGGTTAAACCCTCTATTTCCACTAAGCGCAATTGTGGACGGGCTTCAAATGCCCATAGTTCTTCACTGACCCAATTAGTGCCTTGTGTTAAGGCAGGGCTGCTTAATTGTTCTGCATTGCCTTGATGGTGACTGTAAATGGTGATTTGCCATGTACCGGGGCGCACTTGTAAGCGTAATAAACCATTTGGTTCTAAACGGGCTGGCAAGCTGCTAACCAACTGCATGGGAATGTGATCGTTTAATAGTACAGAACCTAAACTGACTTCTCGATGCCGTCCCGCCACTTCTAACACCAAACGTGTCACTGCCTGTAAGGGAATGTCATCAGTGATATGTCGATACACGCGCATGCTCAGCCGATTCTCTTCCGCGCTATTATCAGTGGGACGATTACTCTGCAACCACAAACGGCCTTGTCGGTCTAAACGCGGTTGCGCAATTTCTTGTCCATTAATACTTAATTTAACTAAGCCCGTTTCCGCAGGGATTTGCAAAGCTTCTGGGCGCAATGTCCATTCAAACTGCCCCGTCACCTCGTGTTCACCGGCTGGCAACCACAACCACGGCTCGCCTTGGCGATCCACAACTACTGTGTCTTCACCATCCACTTGTACCATTTGTGGCCAATGAGGGTTTGCTGTGAGACTACGCCCGACTAAAGGTACCCAGCCGTCACGGAATACCTGCCAGCGTTGACTAAATTCTGCTTGTTGCGCCGTCACCGATAAATTCAAGTAACTAGGCCACTCACATTGGCGCGTGGTTTTGCCTTTATCGCTGAATAGATAAGGGCAAACACGATTTGGTTGTTTTTCCAACACCCAGTTTGTCCACGCTTGCAAAGACGTGGGTACTTTTTCCGGTGGCAATGGCTCTGCTTGTGCAGGTAACATGGCTAGCCAGATAACTAGCCAAGTACACAAACTCAAAAAATGACGCAACACATGTGTGGATTGCATATCCCCTCCCTGATGGCATTCATAGCAATGAATTCAGCCCGCCTAGTGTGAGCAAAAGCATCTATACAAGTCAGAATTTAATATTAAAAACAGTAGCTTCTCGTTCCCAAATGCAGCGTCACTGCCATTAAGTTAAGCGATGTTGTAGGTCGGATAAGGCGATAGCCGTCATCCGACATAACACAGTTGAAACTTGCACCAAGCCACTTGCGGCGGATGACGGCTTACGCCTTATCCGCCCTACAAGACCATGACAACGCTTAACTTAATGACAGTGACACAGCATGTGAGAACCAGAAGCAGGTTTTTAAATTAAACTTGTGTAGATACCGTTGCCAGCATGAGACGGGTATCAACATCATATATTCAGATTTGAACCAGACTAAGGCTTAGTATTAAACAATTTTGCATATTTCTGAGCAGCGGTAAAAATATCGCGTTGCCCAAATATGCCATATACCACTGCCAGCGAGTCTGCCCCCGCTTGCAATAAGCTGGGTGCGTTATCTGGTGTGATACCGCCAATAGCGACGATTGGGCAATCAAATTGCGCCCGCGCGGTTTTCAAAATACTTAAGGGTGCAACAGCAGCACGTGGTTTGATACGAGACGGGAAAAAGCTACCAAAAGCAATATAACTTGCACCATCCATCACAGCTTGTTCAGCGCGTTCTATTTGGTTATAACAAGAGGCACCAATAATCGCATCTTTGCCTAACATCTTACGTGCAGCCAATAAATCGCTATCTTCCCGCCCTAAATGCACGCCATCAGCACCAATCTGGCGCGCCAGCAACACATCATCATTGACAATCAACGGCACACCATAACGATGACACAGCTTTAATAAGGCTTGCGCTTGCTCCAAACGACGCAACTTATCATGACTTTTGTCCCGATATTGAATCAAACGTGCGCCGCCAATGATCGCCTGTTCAATACTATAAATAAAACTATGATCAAGAATCAGTGTGCTATCCGTAATGGCATAAAGCCCTTGAACAGGTGATGACATGAACTACTCTCCAACAGTTGATAAGACGGCGTAAATACCCAATCCGTTAACGCTCAGG
The DNA here is from genome assembly GCA_003245895.1 of Beggiatoa sp. Lineage (GTDB taxonomy): Bacteria > Pseudomonadota > Gammaproteobacteria > Beggiatoales > Beggiatoaceae > SZUA-411. The sequence goes on along the minus strand of QKBZ01000247.1, from coordinate 3,850 downwards.
TACAATAGTACCGCTTTAACCGACTAAAGTACGCTGTTTTTTCACGCGCAATCAGTCGCAAGTTAAGGTCAGTTTTAGGCTGAAAATGACACGACTGACTGCTATCTGTTATTTTATGCTGAAAAAATTGACTGTTTATCTGTCGTAAGAGGGATTTTCTCTATGTCTGACAACGATTATAAAACCTACATGTGTGTTGTTTGTGGCTTTATGTACCGCGAAGCAGAAGGCTCACCAGAACATGGCATTATGCCGGGTACACGCTGGGAAGACGTGCCCGCTGACTGGACGTGCCCTGATTGTGGTGTCGGCAAAGCTGATTTTGAAATGGTGCAAGTTTAAAATAGCGGTTTGCTAGGGTTCACGCTGCGAATAGAGACAGCGCGAACCTTACAACACAACCACGCGAATCATCAAAGGGGGAAATGTTATGACACGCAGGCTCACACAATGGCTAGGTTTCTTACTATGGTGCTTTGCGTTTAGCGTCACAGCAGCCCCGCAAATGCCAGACAATAGCAATGCTTTTTTTAATCTCACATTTGGTGATTTACCAGAAGAAATTGCTGTTGCAAAAGCAGAATATAAACAAGGACTTTTCCTATTTTTTGAAATGGAAGACTGTCCTTATTGCCAGCGTATGCGAGAAACGGTGTTTTCTCAGCCAGAAGTACAAAGTGTTTACCAACAGCATTTTAAGACCTTTGCTATTGATATTTTAAGCGATGTTGGGTTAATCGACTTTGATGGCAGGCCAATTAGTAGTAAACAATTTAGCCAACAGCAATACCGTGTCCGTGCCACGCCAGTTTACATTTTTTTCAATTTAAACGGTGAAGCTATTTACCGTCACTCAGGCTTAATCGCTGATCCGCAAGAATTTCTCTGGTTAGCTGAATATGTGTTAAGTAGTGCTTATGAAAAGCAAAGTTTTAACGACTTTAAACAGCAAAAACGGGCTGATTAAACTATTTATTCAATAAGGCTTTCATATGGGCTAAATGCGCAGTACCGATAGCTTTGACTTCTTCAGTAGACTTTTGTGGTATCGCGTCTTGGCCTTCCCAATGCACAAATTCTCGCGGCAACTCATCTAAAAAGCGGCTTGGTTCACAGTTGATAAACTGGCCTTGCCGTTTGCGTTTTTTCGATAAAGTCAGCGTTAAACTTCTTTGCGCGCGCGTAATGCCTACATAAGCCAGTCGCCGCTCCTCTTGAATGCCTGCTTCATCTTCTTGGCTGTTGTAATGCGGCAAGATATTTTCTTCCATGCCGACAAGAAACACATGCGGAAACTCTAGCCCTTTTGCCGCATGCAAGGTCATCATGGCAACACCGGCATTGCCACTATCTTCATTTTGCCGATCTAACACATCTAACAACGCCATATGACTGACAATCGCGCTTAAACTCTTGCCTTCTTCTTGATGCAAACGCTTTAACCATTCCACTAATTCCCACACGTTGCCCATGCGCTTATCAGCAACACGCTTGTCAGAACTATTATCTTTAACCCATTGTTCATAGTTAATATTTAAAATTAGCTCTTTCGCCAATATCTCCGGCGGCTCATGGTGGCTACGTTCAGAAAATTGAGATACCCAACGAGTAAAGCGTTGTAAATGCTGGTAACTGCGTGCACCTAACTGCGTCTCTAAACCGATTTCAAAACTGGCTTGGAATAAGCTGGCGTGTCGTTGCTGCGCATAATTGCCTAATTTTTGCAGCGTCGTGCTGCCTAATTCACGGCGCGGCACATTGGCAATACGCAAAAACGCGGCATCATCACGCGGATTCACCACTAAACGCAGATAAGCCATGATGTCTTTAATTTCACCACGACTAAAAAATGAGGTGCCGCCGCTCATCCAATAGGGGATTTTATGCGCCCGCAATACGGATTCAAAAATACGTGCTTGGTGATTACTGCGGTATAAAATCGCGTAATCGTTATAACCTGTTCGGTATTGGAACTTATGATTGAGTAAATTAGACACCACGCGCTCGGCTTCATGCACTTCATCTTTCGCCACTAAAATGCGTAAGGTATCGCCGCGTCCTTTATCGCTCCATAATTTTTTACTGAATACGTGAGGATTTTTGGCAATTAAGTGGTTAGCCGTGCTTAAAATGGCATTGGTAGAACGGTAATTTTGTTCTAATTTAACGACTTTTAATTGTGTGTAATCGCGTGCTAAATGGGCTAAATTTTCTGGCTGTGCACCACGCCATGCGTAAATTGACTGATCATCATCACCTACTACTGTGAATAAGCCGCGCTTACCGGCGAGCAATTTAACTAATTGGTATTGACTGGTATTGGTATCTTGATATTCATCGACTAATAAATATCGAATTTTATTCTGCCAACGGCTTAATACATCAGCATGCTCTTGAAACAAACGCACCGGTAATAAAATTAAGTCATCAAAATCTACTGCGTTGTAAGATTTCAATAAGTCTTGATATTTGTCGTAATAATACGCGGCATCCTCTAGCTTAGGATCGTCGGCTTTGCTAATCGCTTGCTGTGGAGAAATTAAATTATTTTTCCAATTACTAATTTGTGCTAAATAAAAATTCAGCACATCTGAACTGACTTTATTATTTTGCCCCAGCATTTCCTTAACTAAAGACGCGCAATCATGTGGGTCAAGAATAGAAAATGCACTTTTATAGCCTAACGCCTTAATTTCGCGCTGTAAGATATTTAAACCCAAGTTATGAAAGGTCGAAATCGTTAAACCACGTGTCTCTTGTCCTTTAGTCAAACCACTGACACGGCTTTTCATCTCGCGGGCAGCTTTATTGGTAAAAGTCACGGCAGCGATTTGTGAAGGACTGAAAATCTGTTGCTCAATCATCCACGCAATCTTGCTAGTAATCACCCGCGTTTTACCACTGCCTGCACCTGCCAAGACCAGCAAAGGCCCTTCCGTGTAACGAATCGCAGCTTGTTGTGGTGGATTTAAATCATTGAGTTTCATAGCTAATACAGTTTTCAGACGACACAAAGGCGGCTATTATCGCATAAGTTGTTGGCTAAGATGTAGGGCGGATAAGGCGCAAGCCGTCATCCGCCGCTCTGTCGCATGACGCTACGCTTATGCGACCTACAACTGATGTGCCTCAGCAGTTTAGAAAACCGTATGGCATGCTCGACACAATCTGATAGTGTTATAAGTAAGTATTGAATGGAAAAACAAGGCAAGACAATGGCTAAATACTTAAACCCTTATACTGATTTTGGCTTTAAAAAACTTTTTGGTGAGGACGCGAGCAAAGATTTATTGATAGATTTTCTTAATCAACTGCTACCACCTCAGCATCAAATTGCCAGTTTGCAGTTTAAGAATACTGAGCAGTTACCTAACTTATTGCAAGAACGTAAAGCTATTTTTGATATTAACTGCATTAGCACTACAGGCGAGCATTTTATTGTTGAAATGCAAAAAGCCAAAATCCATTTTTTAAAGATCGCGCACTGTTTTATGTCACTTTTCCTATTCGGGAGCAGGCGCAAAAAGGCGTTTGGTCATTTCGCTTGAATCCGATTTACTTTATCGCACTGTTAGATTTTAAATATGATGAAGCGGAAGAAAAGAAAAAACTGTTACGGGATGTTGCACTGTATGATCAAGACGGCGACTTATTTTTTAACAAGCTAAATTTTAAATTCATTCAAATGCCGCTTTTCAATAAAAAAGAGCATGAGTTAGAAAACCACTTTGATAAATGGCTTTATTTTTTAAAAAACTTGGAAGATTTTGATCACATTCCTACGATATTAAATGAACCTATCTTTCAAAAAGCGTTTAGAGTCGCAGAGTTAGCAAATTTAAGCCGTGAA
>QKBZ01000098.1 GCA_003245895.1 Beggiatoa sp. | reverse complement strand
AAAACTCAAAAACGCAAACAACAACTGCAATAAAGTACTTTTCCCCCCACCATTCTGGCTACCCAAAGGAAAAATATTCGGCACAAAATCTGGCTCAAAAGAAATATCCACATCTTTCAACGCCCGATACTCTGGCACACGCACCCGTAAAATCTTCATTGCAGCCACCCCTTAAACTAAAGCAATCACCCCAACAACAACGCCGCCGCCACCTGCCGACCTTCCGAAGCCACAATATTATAAGTTCGGCAAGCCGCTTGAGTATTCATCACCTCAACCCCAATCCCTGCCTTAATCAACGACACCATCAAGCCATAATCAGGAAACTGCTGTTTCTCACCTGTCCCCAGCAACACCAACTCCGGTTTGCACGCAGCGATCACCTCAAAGTCAGCCTCTGTTAATGCATCAAAACTGCTAGCCTGCCAAGGCGTTAACAACTCTGGCATCACGATTATATTATGCGTATAGGTCTCATCATTCACTTGCACGCTACCCACGTTATAAGCCTTGATCAGATAGCCTGCTGTGTTATCTAAATGTAGTTTCATACTAAAAACCCTAAAAAAAATATTTCTTTATACTATGTAACTTTAATTTAATACGGAAAAACAAATATTATCAACTAATCGTTTGAATCAAAACAAAATAAAATTAACAAAAATTAAACTTTTAATACAAACTTTACTTGTCTCTTTAAACATTTGCTTTCACAATGGCTTGCCCCTATATGATCCAAAGTATTGGCGCAAACTGTTTCAGCTTGTCCCAAATATGAGACATTCTGCCTTTACTTAATAACTAAAAAAAATTCATAAAAAAGCTATTAAATAGTTTTTTCTCAACGATTTAGCAGTTTTGCCCTGTTCGGTCTACTTTTTGCCTGAACACGGCTTCACACTCTAGTTGTCAGCACATAACAACATCTAAACCTCAGGCTGGCGACTATAACACACACCATAACACTCATGGTGAGGAGAAACCTCAATGCAAAAATCTCTACATATCGACCCTATGAAGTGTACTGGCTGCTTACAATGTGAGATGGCCTGTTCTTACGAAAATGAGGGCGTATTTAACCCTTCCAAGTCACGGATCAAAGTGTTCAACTTCGAGCACGAAGGCCGTTTTGTCCCTTATACCTGCACCCAATGCGCTGAAGCATGGTGTTTACACGCTTGCCCAGTTGAAGCCATTCAATTAAACAAAGGCACTGGCGCTAAAGAAATCAAAAACTCTTTATGCGTAGGCTGTAAAGTTTGCACCATCGCTTGCCCATTTGGCACTGTGAACTACAGCCAAGAAACCGGCAAAGTGATCAAATGTGACTTATGCGGCGGTAATCCACAATGCGCCGAAGCTTGCCCAACAGGTGCCATCACTTATGTTGATGCAAACTGGACTGGCTTAGACAAAATGCGCGCATGGGCCGCGAAAACCGCTAACGCAGAACACACAGCATAAGGGGAGTATTGATCATGGCTTGGACACGCAAAGTTTTACGCGTCAACTTGACTGAAGGCACTTGCATGCCAGAACCACTCAATATGGACTGGGCAATGCAATACTTAGGTCAACGCGGTTTAGCAACTAAGTATTTGATGGAAGAAATGGATCCAAACGTCGATCCATTATCACCTGAAAACAAAATGATCATGGCCACAGGCCCCTTAACCGGTACTAATGCCTCAACTGGTGGCCGTTACTCCGTGATCACTAAAGGCCCGTTAACCGGTGCCATCGCTTGCTCAAACTCTGGCGGCTTTATCGGCGCAGAAATTAAAATGGCAGGCTGGGATATGATCATTTTTGAAGGTAAATCACCTAAACCGGTGTATTTATTCTTAGAAAATGACAAACCAACTTTAGTCGATGCCAGCTTCATTTGGGGTCAATCTGTGTGGGAAGCGGACAAAAAGTTACGCCAAAAACACCAAGACCCATTAATCCGTATTGCGACTATCGGTCGTTCAGCAGAGCAAGGCTGTTTATTCGCGGGTGTCATCAATGACTTACACCGTGCAGCCGGTCGTTCTGGTGTCGGTACGGTGATGGCTTCTAAAAACTTAAAAGCGGTTGTAGTGCGTGGCACCAAAGGTGTTGCCAACATTAAAGACCCTAAAGAGTTTATGGCTGCCACCCGTAAAGGTAAACAAGTGCTGCACGATAATGCAGTGACCGGCGCAGGTTTACCACAATACGGCACTCAAGTGTTGATGAACGTCATCAATGAAATCGGTGCGATGCCAACCCGTAACTGGCGTGAAGTGCAGTTTGAAGGCGCGAGCAAAATCTCTGGCGAAGCCATGCACGAGCCACGCGCCAGCGACAATAAACCAAACTTAGTCACTAACGCGGCTTGCTTTGGTTGCACCATCGCCTGCGGTCGTATCTCTACTATTGATAAAGACCACTACACCATCGTTAACAAACCAGAATACTGGGGCGCATCCGGTGGTTTAGAGTATGAAGCTGCATGGGCGTTAGGTTCTGATACTGGTGTTGATGATTTAGACGCGCTGACTTATGCCAACTTCTTATGTAACGAAGATGGTATGGATCCAATTTCCTTCGGTGCGACTGTTGCAGCGGCAATGGACTTATACGAAGAAGGTGTGATCACTAAAGAACACACTGGCGGTTTAGAACTGAAATTCGGTTCTGCTGAAGCCTTAACCACCTTAGCGGAATTAACGGCTAAAGGTGAAGGTTTTGGTAAAGACATCGGTTTAGGCTCTCGCCGTTTATGCGAAAAATACGGTCGTCCTGAATTATCTATGACTGTAAAAGGCCAAGAATTCCCAGCGTATGACGCGCGCGGTATTCAAGGTATCGGCTTAGCCTACGCCACCAGTAACCGTGGTGCGTGCCACTTACGCGGTTACACCATCGCTTCAGAAGTCATGGGCATTCCACACAAAACTGACCCATTAGAGACTGAAGGCAAACCTGAGTTAGTGAAAGCATTCCAAGATGCAACCGCAGTGGTTGACTCTGCGGGTATCTGCGTATTTACCACTTTCGCGTGGACTTTAGACGACATCCAACCGCAAATTGAAGCTGCCTGTGAAGGTGATTGGTCTATGGAAAAATTAGTTACCATGGGCGAGCGGATTTGGAACTTAGAGCGGGAATTCAACTTAAAAGCGGGCTTAAGCAAAAAAGACGATACCTTGCCACCACGCTTATTAAATGAACCTGCGAAAACAGGCCCAGCGCAAGGTAAAACTAATGAGTTAGCCGTGATGTTGCCTGAATATTACAAACTGCGCGGTTGGAACCCTGAAGGGGTACCGACTGACGAAACACGTCAGCGTTTAGGTTTAGCGTAATCCGCTGACCTTGATAACTCACCTTACGCAATAAGTGTAGGGTGGGCGAAACGCCGAGTGACTTAAGTTTGACAAAATATAGTGTTTAAAAACAATCGCTTTCTCGTTCCCACACGCTGTGTGGGAATGCAGTCACGACGCGCTGCGTCGCGGGGTTATTTCCAAGATAAAGCTAAATAAACACAAGATAATCCGTTGTTTAGTCCCCCGTGACGTGGCACGTCACGACTGCATTCCCAAATGGCATTTGGGAACGAGAAGCCTATTTTTGTTTTTAATACTAATTTTTCGTCGAACTCAGGTCGAGTGAGATCGGAAACGAATTTAACTGCTCGGCGGCGTTTCGCACACCCTACCTCATATTTTTGCGTAATGTGAGTGAGTGCAGTTCGGCCAGTCTTTTAGACTGGCCGTATTTTATTCGCAACCGCTTTTACAGGATGACTTGTTATGCAGCATATTATTATCGGGGCAGGCCCTGCTGGCGTGATTGCCGCCGAAACCTTACGTCGTAAAGACCCGTTTTGCAGTATCACCATCATTGGGGACGAGCCAGAAGCCCCTTACTCCCGCATGGCGATCCCTTACTACTTAATTCAAAAAATTGGTGAAGAAGGTACGCATTTACGCAAAACACAAGACCACTTCCGCCAATTACGCATTGAATTATTGCAAGGCCGTGTGCAAACCATCGACACGCGCCGCCATTTAGTAAAATTAGAAAACGGCACACAACGTGACTTTGACAATTTGTTAATTGCCACTGGCTCACGTCCTTTAAAACCACCTGTGCCCGGTATCGACTTACCCAATGTACACAACTGCTGGACATTAGAAGACGGGCGCAAAATCGCCTCACAACTTGCCCCCGGTACTAAAGTCTTATTATTAGGTGCGGGCTTTATCGGTTGTATCGTGTTAGAAGCCTTAGCCTTGCGCGGCGTGAATTTAACCGTGGTAGAAATGGGCGACCGTATGGTGCCACGGATGATGAACAAAACCGCTGGCGGCATGATTAAAACATGGTGTGAGCAAAAAGGCGTTGCCGTACACACTTCCACCAAAGTGATGAAAATTGAAAGCACGACTGGCGCACAGCCTGTGCCTGAAGAACAACGCACACCAACCGCTGAACCCGACAAGCCTAAAGGCTTTTTAGCCCGCTTCTTCGGTAGTAGCGAAGTAAAACCGGTCGAACAAACCACAAGCGTAGACAAAACCAAACACGTTAAAGAACCCTTATTAGTTCACTTAGACAATGGTGAAATTTTAGCAGTCGATATGGTGATTTCTGCGGCGGGCGTGAAGCCAAACACTGACTTTTTACAAGGCAGTGGCATTCAAGTGAATAAAGGCATCTTGGTTGATCACCACTTGCAAACCAATGTGGCTGGCATTTATGCCGCAGGTGACGTGGCGGAAGGTCGTGACTTTTCGACATGGAACTTAGATGTTCACGCGATTCAACCAACTGCCAGCGAACACGGTCGCGTTGCCGCACTGAATATGGCAGGCGAGCAGACCTATTATCGCGGTAGCTTTAACATGAACGTGTTAGACACCTTAGGCTTAATCTCTACTTCATTCGGTTTATGGATGGGGGTAGCTTCAGGGGACTCGGGGGAATTCCATGATCCGGATCGTTTCCATTACATTAACTTAGAATTTGAAGATGATGTGATGGTGGGCGCGACTACCTTGGGCATGACCCAGCATGTGGGTGTATTGCGTGGTTTAATTCAAAATCGCGTGCAATTAGGCGAATGGAAAGCCCGCTTAAAAGAAGACCCAACCCGTTTGATGGAAGCCTTTTTAGCCTGTACACAATCGGCAAACATGACTTGGATGCCGCGCTGAGGCAACTATTATGCAAATCACTTTAAAGTTGTACGCGAGTTTAAGTGATTACTTACCCGCCAGTGCATACCGCAATCAATTGGTGTTAGAAGTACCAGACACGGCAACCCCGCAGTCAGTATTACTGAAACACAATGTACCATTGGAAATGGCACATCTAGTGCTTATTAATGGTAGTTATATTGCACCGGAACAGCGAGGCAGTCATTTATTACAAGCAAATGATGTACTTGCAGTTTGGCCACCCGTGGCAGGTGGTTGAGATTTTATGGGTTCGCTGTTTAGACAAGCCTTGTTCTGCTGGGTTTGTCTAAACAGTATAAAAATTGAGTCAATACATATAATTACAGCTTATGTCATGCGTTTAGGTCTTTCAGGTGCATTCATCACTTGAAACAAACCAGCAGTCGATTTGTCAAACCTAACGCGCATTTTCTGCACTAAGTTTTAAAGAAACAATTGTGTAGTTTATGACAGAGCCGGTATACTGATTTACTGGGAATGTAGGGTTATTGACAAAAACTTTGGAGGTGAGAACGTGTTTATGTTGCCCCCAAAACATGACGTTCGCTGGAATTATCTAGTGACAGGACGTAAAAATTATAAATTACAAGTGGTTCCAGCTAGCATGTTGCTGTCTCGGATTATCCGCTCAATTCAAACAGACAACTCGCAAGAGAATGTTGAGCGTTGTATTGACGAAGCGTATGACTTTTTTATTCGCTACGAAGCAATTTTAGACCGAGATATTAAAACCATATTTGGTGCGTCATAACGCATCATATGAATAATAGACCACACGGGAAGCACAACACGCTGCGTTGAGATAACTAGACTCTCGCAGTCGCTTAAAAAAACGTTTTTAGGAAAAAAGCCTACTTTAAAAAGCAAAGTGGGCTTTTTTTATGAGCGCAATTTTCTTGTAGGGCGGATAAGGCGCAAGCCGTCATCCGCCGTTAAAACACTTGCTGCCATCAAATTAAGGTTGTTGCAGGGTTTGCACCGCGTCTTTTTGCGGCGCGAACGCGGAAAAGTCTGAACAGCGTGTAGGATGGGTAGAGGCGCGCCCGTCATTCTGTTTTCATCACCATATTATCTCGCGCCGAAACCCATCATGTCATTCTGCAACATGATGGGTTTCGCTTTGCTCTACCCATCCTACACGTTAGCATCGCTTAACTTAATGGCAGTGACACGGCGTGTGGAAACAAGAAAACATCACCCTACGGTTTAATATAGGTATAACCCTGCTGCTGCAAATACGATAATTCAGCGACCCCACTAGGCACGATGTCTTCCGCTTGCACATCGAATAAATCCAAGCCGTAATCTAACTTACGTCCCACCAAGGTGTTATTACACACCGCAAATTTCACATTTTGTGTTTTTAAATTAATGACTTTGCTTTGAAAGTCCATGTCTTCGTTGGCTTTGATTAATAAATCTACGCCCGCGCCATGTAAAACCACTTTTAGATCAAGATTGTCTGCACCAACTGCGTTGATGTGGTTTTGAATATTGCGTAACGCGCCCAGCACGTGTTTCTCATCATTGTAATTAATGTGGTAAACCACTTTTTGCTGACCATAGTCGCGTTGTGTTATCGCAGGTGCTGGAGATTCCGCTGCTGGGGCTTCAGCAGCATACAGGGGTTGGCTCAAACCCAATAAGCTTAGGCTTAAGCCTAAAGCAAGTGCTTTTTGTAACATGTTAGAGTGCTCCTTCAAGGTGGTAAAAACGCTATGTGTGTGCATAGCGCAAGGTATGGAGTCTTAAGTGTAACCAATAATGCGTGCTTATGTTTGAAATACCGTTGCCTGAACGTAATTCGGTGCCTTTACCCCAAAACAGCGGCCTAAATCCCCCAGTCTTGTGCTC
>QKBZ01000182.1 GCA_003245895.1 Beggiatoa sp. | reverse complement strand
GGGAGAGCCGATAAAGGTGCTGCCTGCTAACGTGCCGCTGAGCGTTCGACTGGTGTTAAAGCTAGCACCAATTTGACCGGCTAATAATTGTGAATGCGCTTCACTGAGTTGTTTTAATTTCGCTTTTGCGCCCCATTGCTCATAGCGGAAATAAGCTTCTCTAAAGTAAAGCCGTGCAAATTTATCCATGCCACGCGCCAAATAAAACTCGGCTGCTAACTCATAAGCTAAGGCTTCATTTTGCAGATAAACATTGCGCTCAGCACCCGTGATGGCTTCCTCATAGCGTTCCATTGCTTCGACTGTGTGATCAATTACGCGCAAACGCTCAGCTTCGACTAAATCATATTTATGTCGAAAATTAATATCAGCATGTGGTAGCCAGTGTTGCAAAATAGCTTGATTTTCCTCTACTTTTTGTAGGCTAGATGCCTGTTCTGGTAAAGAAAAATTATGATAATTGGCTAAATAACTCAAAGATTCATAAAAATAAAAAATAGGTTCTACTAAAAAGCCTCGACCACTGTTTAAATAACGCCGTGCTTGTTTACTCGCTTCTAAGGCTTCCTCCATATTTTTAAATAGATAAGCCAATATCAGTTTGCCTAGAAATAACAAGAAAAGGCCGATTTGTGCATTGGCAGTACGCAGCATATTGAGTAACTGTGTTTCATTGGCAATGCTGCCCGTTAAAATCCACGGTGTTTCGGTTTCCTCCACCAAATTCACCACTAACTGATGATAGATTTGTAAAAAATATAACTGGCTTTCTTGCTTAATATGGCTAATACGCTTGGTATTCGTGACCATCATTTGTTCTACTTCTTTCAGCTTCATATTGGCAAAAAAACCATAAATACACTGAAAGCTGACCGCAAAAGCAGCATGTTCTAAATTGCCAACATCCATGCCTGCTTGATAGACTTTTTGGAATAAAGGCAAGGTTTTAATTACATGGTGTTTGCTGTAAAAGGTAAATGCCGTGGTTTTAAACAAGGTTTGTGCTTTGGTTTCTTTCGCATCAAGCAGTTTTACCAAAGTGCTGGCAATTTTGCCAAATTGGTAACTCAACTCTGCATCGTGAAATAAACCAATCAGTAAAATGGCAAAATCGCCATAGGCACACGCGGCAAACGGCGAATTACCATGCTTAATCGATAATTGCACTTCTTGGTAAACCATGAAAGGAAATAAGTTGGGGAAGGCTTGAAAGGTTGACGGTATCACACTAGCAATAATACGCATGATGGCAAGTGCAGTTTCATCCGTCATGATCGGCAGTTGTGTCAATTGCTGAAGATCAGACTGCGGCAATAAAGCCATCGTCTCATCAAATCCGTGTTGAATGTCCTTTAGATTCGGCTTTTCTGGCAAATCACAGCCTAACAAATGCAAGATTTCTAAACTGGTTGCAATGGACTCTAACAGTTTATTCTGCCCTGCATAGGCTTGAATTTTCGCCTCATACACTTTCACCTTGTCTAAGGTTGTGTGTGCTTGTTCGAGCACTTGATCTGCCCAAAGTTCCATTTGGGTAAAATCGCCCGTCAAGGACGAAGTGCTGCTGGCTTCTTGATATAAGCACAGCGTTAAGTCGTATTGTGTTTGCCAACTGTCCTCAGCGATTAAATCAATACCGGCATGGAAATAACTCAAAGCAGCACTGTAAGCAATCGCTGCCTTGGCTTTTTGGCCTGCTTGCAGATTTAACAATGCCACGCGATCCCGTTCTACTTGCTCAGTAAGAAAATCAAGACCCGCGTTTAAGTGATCCATCATTTCAAATAACTTATTCTCTATATTGTCGGGGTCTGCAAGTAATAAGTTGCCGATTTGATAATGAAAATAAGGTTTATCTGCATCAGCAATAAGCGAATAGGCGGCTTGTTGCACTCGATCATGTTGGAAGTTAAAGAACGGATTAATCTCGCCGTTATCACCTTGTTGCTCTACCTGTTTATAGGTGTCATCGATGGGATTAATTAAGCCTTCCTCTATTGCAGGCCACAAGTGATCCAAAGTATCCGCTTGGCTTTGCTGACAAATCAGCGACAACAGTTTTAACTCAAAACAATTGCCAATGCAGGCCGCCAGCTTGAGTACATTTTGGGTCTGTGTCGATAATTGACTGATTTTGCCCACCATCAACTCGGTGACATTCTCGGTTATATTCAGAGTAGCAATTTTGCCGACATCCCATTGCCATGCCCGCTGTTGTTGCTCAAAGCATAAAAACTGCTCTTGCACTAAATGTTTTAAAAACTCATGGACAAAAAACGCATTACCTTGCGTTTTGTCATAGACCAGCTTGCTAAGTGGCTGCACAACGCTAGCACTGACCGTTAACGATTCAGCAACCAGCATATTGACTTCATCCAGCGTCAAATTAGGCAATTGCACAATGCTCAATGCCGCATGTGCTTTGTTTAAACTATTGGCTAATGCCGTCAGTGGGTGCGCTTCATCCACTTCATTATCTCGATAAGCCCCGATAATCAAAAAGTAGCGACTGCCGCTGTCGGTCATCAACGGGTTCAGCAAATTTAACGAAGGCGTATCCGCCCATTGCAAATCATCTAAAAATAAAATCAGTGGGTGATCTGCTTGGCTAATGGCTTTGAAAAAAGCTTGAAACACCATATTAAAACGGTTTTTCATATCCAAGGCTTCAACCTCAGCCACCTCGGCCTGCTCACCAATAATGAGTTCCAGTTTAGGAATCACATCAATCAGCACTTTGCCATTTTCGCCCACCGCCTGCAAAATGGTTTGCCGCCAATGTTCAATTTGTTCACTGCTTTCCGATAATAAATAATCACATAAGCTGTTTAAGGCTTGGAACAGGCCGGAATAGGGAATATTGCGTTGTAGTTGGTCAAACTTGCCCGCCGCAAAATAGCCATGTTTTTCCGTCATCGGCTTATAGACTTCATGCACTAAAGCCGTTTTTCCCGTACCAGAATAACCCGCCACCAACACCATCTCGCAACTGCCTTGCGTGATGCGATCAAAGGACTGCAATAAGGTGTCGATTTCCGCCTCGCGTCCATACAACTTTTGCGGAATTTGGAAACGCCCAGAAAAGTCATTTTGTCCCAGTATAAAAGCCTGTGTGCCATCACTTTCCAAACATTTAATTAAATCCGCTTCAACGCCAAATGCAGATTGATAACGATCTTCAGCATTTTTCGCCAATAATTTCATTACCATCTTAGACAGAATTGGCGGCACATTGCAGTTAAGCTCATGCACAGGCACAGGGATTTCTGCAATATGCGCATGCACCAATTCCATCGCATCACGCGAGGAAAAAGGCAGTTGTCCCGTTAACAGTTCATAAAAACACACCCCTAGTGCATAAAGGTCTGAGCGATAATCAATGGCGCGATTAATTCGCCCCGTTTGCTCAGGGGATAAATAGGCCAAAGTACCTTCTAGCTGTTCAGGACTTTTTAGCGAAGGATTTTCGCGTGGCAGGAAAGACGCAATGCCAAAATCAATGATTTTCAGTTGCTGCGTTTGAGGATTCCAAGCGATGTTAGACGGGGTAATATCTTTATGAATAATATTCGCCGCATGCACTTCCCCCAACGCATGCGCCATTTTTATCGCTAACGGTAGAAATTCAGAGACAGAAAGTCCTTTTAATCCACCTTGTGTATAAGCGGTGCGCATTAATTGACTCAATGATTGCCCACCAAAATCCTCCAGCAATAAAAATAAAGTATTTTGATATTTTTCAAGCTGATAAGCTTTAATAACACTTTCACTGTCTAAGCTTTGCAGAATTTCAAATTCTTGTTGATAACGTGCCAACTGTCTCGGTGTCGGATAATCTTTTTGCAACAGTTTAATGACAAACTTCTGATTATCTTGGTTTTTAACGGCATAATAGGTGATTGAATCAGCACCTTCATGAATGGTGGATGAGAGCTTGTAATTAGGTAGGTTAGTTATTTGCATTTTTATATTCCTTATCTCATGCTCAGCGATAAGATGTGTTTTTTTTTAAGCATCAAAAATAAGTTAATTAAGTGATGTCGTTTTAAATTTAGGGCTAGTTAGCTTGCATTAATAAGCCAGATATTACAATTTGTTTTGGATCAATGTGCTTATTTGCACGAAATATAAGCAAGCAGGCTTGTAGGGCGGATAAGGCGTAAGCCGTCATCCGCCGCTTGTGGCTCGGTTCAAGCTTCAAGCGCACGATGTCGGATGACGGCTCGCGCCTTATCCGACCTACAAAATCGTTGATTCAATCACACGCACGAAAACTGCTATACTGAACCACTGTTTTTCCTCCCTCGATGGTTAACACATGACGATTTGGCTACCTCATATGACAGTTGCGGCTGTTATCGAACAGAATCAACGCTTTTTATTAGTGGAAGAAGAAGCGGACGGTCGCATTGTGTACAATCAACCGGCTGGTCACCTTGACGAAGGTGAAGATTTGCTGCAAGCAGCGAGCCGAGAAACCTTAGAGGAAACCGGCTGGAAATTTACCCCACAAGAATTAGTCGGTATTTATCAATACACCAGCTTAACCAATGCCGTCACCTATATTCGAGTATGCTTTAGTGGTCAACATTACGACCATGATCCACAACGTCCTTTGGATCAAGGCATCTTGCGTACCGTTTGGTTAAGCCGTGAAGAAGTAGCGCGTTGTGACAGCTTGCGCAGCCCAATGGTATTGCGCTGTATCGATGATTATTTAGCGGGTATTCGCTACCCCTTGTCTTTGTTAACCCACTTACACGCCAGCGAATAGCACTGACCCGTAGGATGAGTCGTTGTAGGGTGGAATAGGCGCAAGCCGTATTCCACCATGCAGCTTATAATCTGTTTTTACTCAGCTTTTTGCAGAATTCTATGGTGGAATACGCTACGCTATTCCACCCTACAAGTCACTGCCATTAAGTTACGGCGGATGACGGCTTACGCCTTATCCGCCCTACAAAACTGTGCTACCACCGTTCACTTTAGTTTTACATCAGATTTTTGGTTATGAATGCAAACACGCCTATTGTCGTCGGTCTCTCCGGCGGCGTTGACTCCTCTGTCACTGCGTATTTACTGAAACAAAAAGGCTATGCCGTCACCGGTTTATTTATGAAAAACTGGGAAGAAGACGACACCGAGACTTTTTGCAGCGCGGCAGAAGATTTAAAAGATGCACAAGCGGTGTGCGATCAATTGGATATTCCCTTACATACCGTCAATTTTGCCACGGAATATTGGGATAACGTGTTTGAACATTTTCTGGCGGAATATAAAGCCGGACGCACGCCAAACCCCGATGTGTTATGCAATCGAGAAATCAAATTCAAAGTGTTTTTAGATTTTGCTTTGCACTTAGGCGGCGAACGCATTGCAACAGGGCATTATGTGCAAGTGCGCGAGCATGAGGGCGAGTTTCAATTGCTGAAAGGTTGTGACCCGAATAAAGATCAAAGCTATTTCTTACACTTGTTAACACAAGCGCAATTAGCGAAAAGCTGGTTTCCAGTTGGTGAATTAGAAAAAACCGAAGTACGTGCTATTGCGCAAAAAATCGGCTTAGCCACCCAAGCGAAAAAAGACAGCACCGGTTTATGCTTTATCGGCGAGCGGCCTTTCCGTGAGTTTTTAGCCCGTTTTTTACCGGCGCAAAAAGGCGAGATTGTCACACCGGAAGGTGAGTGCATCGGCGAACACAGCGGCGCGATGTATTATACCATCGGGCAACGTCAAGGCTTGAGCATCGGTGGACGTGCGGGCAGTTCTGGCGAGGCGTGGTATGTGGCGGGTAAAGATGTCGCTAAAAATCAGGTGATTGTGGTGCAAGGTGGCAATCATCCCTTGCTATTCCGCGAAAGCTTACAGGCTGAACAAGTGCATTGGATCAGCGGTCAAGTGCCTGCGTTTCCGTTGCACTGCAAAGCGAAAACCCGTTATCGTCAAACTGATCAAGCCTGTGTGGTCACTGAGACGGAAAACGGGGTGCAAGTTGATTTTATCGAACCACAACGCGCGATTACGGCGGGACAATCGGTGGTGTTTTATCAAGATGAGGTGTGTTTAGGCGGTGGCGTAATTTTGTAACCGCTTAACGGGGCGGGTGTGACACCTGCTCCACCATGTTGATTTGTGCCAGCAAGCGTTGCACTTCACGCAGAATTTTGCCGCGAGAGAATAGCAGTTGTAAGCGTGTTCCGCCTTTTTGCCGCCATAACACCGCAGAGCGGACACCAGCTAATAATAAGGCACGTACTTTGTCGGCGTTGTTCGGGTTTTCTAAATAGCGCGGTTCGCCGCTGACTTGAATGCGATAATCAAAGGTGCTCAGCGTGTTGGAGTATAAACGCGCTAAGTGGGTGATCACTTCAGGGTGTACGGTTGAGTAGCTGTCGGCTAATTCGCCTGCTTGTTCGATACCGGATTGTAATTCGGACAGCATGTCGGGGCGTTTAATCAGCTTCCGTTCTAATAACATGGTGCCTAAGCCATAGCGCATCACTTCCACTTCACGGCGGCGCAGTTCTGGACTGCCGGTATTGTTTTTCTGCAATTGGTTTAACATCACGGTTAAACCGCATTTAAGCCCGCCAATGCTGCCATAAACGGCTTCTGTTGATTCTGCTTCAAGTTGCAAAATGCTATACAGACTGCTTTCAAACGGTGCTTGATCGACCAACCCGTGCCGCGCAACTGAGCGAACCAGCTCAGCGGCTTGAAACACGCCCGCAAGGGCAATTGTGCTTTCTTCAATGCTCATAATGATGCGCTGAATCCCTATCAATCTTTAAAAACTTGTTATTGTGTTATCGCAAAGTACAGGCATTCTATGGGTCTTCACGCCCCAAAATTAAAGTGTCGTGCTTGCTATCCATCGGTGGGGGATAGTTTAACTGAATGTGGTGGTAGATGGGGGAAATAAACGTAGTTTTGTAGGAGGGATAGAGTGAAGCGGAACCCATTATTTTGCTAGAAAAATCAAATAGAATTTTTTAAATTTTTTGCTATAATATTAAACAACATACCCGCCAAGCCTCTATTCTTTATGAAAAAGCTCAAAGTGATGCGGGTT
>QKBZ01000131.1 GCA_003245895.1 Beggiatoa sp. | reverse complement strand
CCCTCTGACGCATCTTTTTTATATAAATAATGCTTATAGTACTGTTACTTAAACTTCAGGAAATATTTTACTGACAATGAGCTATGCTATCATGCAATGCAACATTTTGCGTTACATCTCTCTTAATTTTAGTCGATTTTAGGTAACAACCGTTTAAGATTCCATGACAACAACAACTTACACAGTCCGTCCTGCACAAGCTACAGACATACCTGCTATGTTCAAACTGGTGCAGGAGCTTGCTGCTTTTGAGCAAGCAGAACATGAAGTGATCAATACTGAAGCACAATTATTACAAGATGGCTTTGGTGAACAGCCATTGTTCCAAGCATTGGTTGCAGAACATCAAACGCATATCGTTGGTTTGCTACTGTATTTCTATAGTTATTCAACGTGGAAGGGGAAATCTATTTACATCGATGATTTCATTGTCAACATTGAACATCGACATGCCGGTGTAGGCAGCTTGCTATTTAATGCTATGTTACAAATTGCAGAACGTCAAGCGATTACTAAGCTACATTGGCAAGTATTAAATTGGAATGATCCCGCTATTCAATTTTATCAAAAACAAGGGGCAATTTTAGACAATGAATGGTCGAATTGTGCACTTAATCGACAACAGATTCAGAACTTAGTCAGTACATTAAAATGACTGACTAAGTGCTAATCGCTATCTATTGTCGTTAAGCCAAAAGTGGCGTGTATTTTAGCGGATTATGGGAAGGAGCATTTTTTTGCGGCACAACTTCAGTTTTGCCTGATATATCACTGATTTGGCGACGTTTAGGTAGGTAAATTTCAAAGCAAGTTCCCTTCCCAACTTCGCTGTTTAAAGCGATACGGCCACCTAATAACTCAATAAAGCGTTTACTAATATTCAAACCCAAACCAGTCCCCCCATATTCACGCGTTGTTGAATCATCTGCTTGGGTAAAGCTATCAAAAATCTTGCTTTGATCTTGTGAAGCAATGCCAATCCCTGTATCGATGACTAAAAATTGAATCCAATTCAATGAGGTTTCTGGGTCGGTAAAATCTCTCACAATTAAACTAATCTGACCATTTTTTGTAAACTTAGCTGCATTACCTAACAAGTTTAATAACACTTGTATAAGTTTACCTTCATCACATTCTATTTCTCTAATAGAATCAGGCAGCTCAAGTATTAATTGATTATTATTAGTCTGCATTTGTGGCTGCACCATACTGAGCACATCAGTGAGTAATGGCTTCAATAAGCAGAGATGGTAATGTAAGGTCATTTTTCCGGCTTCAATTTTAGACAAATCGAGCACTTGATTGATCAAACCTAATAAATGTTTACCAGAACGGTGAATTTTGTCTAAATCTTCTTCAAATTCATCAATTCCCAAATCAATTGTTTCTTCTTGCAACATCTCGCTATAGCCAATAATGGCATTTAAAGGCGTGCGTAACTCGTGGCTAATGTTGGCAATAAAACGATTTTTAGCAATGCTTGCCGCCTCCGCCTGTTCTTTAGCCGCAATCAAATCCCGCGTATGCTGCTCTAAATTCTGTGCATAAGTGCGGATTTGCTGCTCATGTTCACCAAGCTGTCGCGCCATTTTGTCAAACGCACGAGCTAGCACACCAAATTCATCTAAACGCTTCATTTTGACCCGTGTGCTAAAGTTTTTAGCCCCTAGCTTTTGCGTCGCCGATAAAATGCGATGTAGAGGCTTTAACACTAGCGAAGCCATCGAAAAATACAGCAACACCAGCACACACAACATTAATAAACCGCCCACGATTAAAATCCACTGTGCACTTTCCCATGCCATTGTCGCCAACACCGTTTGCGGTACCCGTACCACCCAATACCAATCAGGCGTGTTTAAATGCGCCACGGCTCGATACGCTTGCCCATCTGCTCGCCAATGTGATTTTAAGGGGAGTAATGCACCTACATCGTTGAGTTGTGTGCTGCTGGCAATCAATTGTTGCTGCGCATCAAATAAAAAGTTTTCGCTTTGAGGCAGCATTTCCGTTTTTAACTCACTAAAAATAGTGCTTAAGTCTATGCTGCTTGCCAAACGAAACGGACTATTCATCTCCTCATCCAGCGGCAACCAAACCCATGCCTTCGCGGGAGTAGTTTGCCAATGCCAATATAAAGCAGGAACTTGTTTTGATAGTGTTTGCCAATTGTCAGGTAACAAGGTGTTATGCCATTGTTGTTGCTGTGCTGACCAATGCAGTGCATGTTGGCTGCTGGGATGCCATAAATATAAATCGGTGTTTAAACGTGTTTCGTTAGGTAACACTAAGGTTTGCAAGGCAACACATAACTGTTGGCTCAGTTCAGGCGCAACTGGCCATACTTGTGTCAGTGTTTGGCAATTTGCTGAAGTAGCGGAGATTGGTGCGATAGTGGTTTTGGGAAAGTGTTGCAAGGTTTGTTGCAACCAAGTGAGTTGTGACAAAGCCGCAGCAAGGCGTGCTTCTTCGTGTTGCGCCCGTTGAAAAGTGTATTGCTCTGTATACAAAGCAACGCGCTGACGTACATGCGCTGCAATTTGGTTATAACCAATAACCGTCATGACAATAACTAACAACCCCAACCACAAGCTAAATCGCTTAAAGACAACGCTAGTGATGGATTCTTCAACAATATGATAAGGATTGTGCACAATGTTCATCGGAATACTCCTGCCGATATAAAACGCTAGATCACGGGCGACACGATTCTCCTTAGTTATTTTTTTGTGTTACCTGTATACGGCACATCTTATCATGGAACTAAACAGTAATGATAATTAATCTCAAAAACTGTTTGTATAAGTTTTGTTGAAAAATGTTTTCTCGCGCCCAGCATTTTGGTCATTGCCAAGTTGCCATTTTGTAGGTCGGATAAGGCGACAGCCGTCATCCGACATAACGCGGTTGAAGCTTGAACCAAGCAACTTACGGCGGATGACGGCTAAAGCCTTATCCGCCCTACAAATCTATTCGCGCAACAAAGCCACGATTTGCTCCACCGCCTCAGCAACCGCTTCACTCAATGGCAAATCAGGCACTTGTGGAATATTTCGCGCATCAATCACCACACCATACACCGTCAGCGAACGCGGCAACATACTTAAACTATCCGCCAATGCCAATAAACTGGCTAAATTAAAACCATGACTAGACACAGCGGATTGTGCTTGCATCACTTCAGCCCCTGACCAGCACAACACTGTGCCGACAGGCGCTTCATAGGCTACTGCATCGACTAAAATCACCTCATCACTTTGTTGCAACAAAGCTAATAAAGTGGTGACGGGCGTTTCACAGCGCACAGCCGATAAAGATAAATCGGCAGATTGCACGGCTTCTATCACCCGCCAGCCCACTTGATCATCGCCATATGGCGAGCCAATGCCAATTAATAACGGTGCAGACATCAAGCACGGTTCACATTTAATTTTAGAAAATGCGTTGCACAAGAAATACACGGGTCATAATTACGAATCACCGTTTCTGCCCGCAAGCGCAAAATGTCATCGCTATGATCTAAGCCCATCGCCTCTAATGACAATTTTAAATCTTCCTCGATACGGGGTTGATTTTGGCTAGTAGGTGGCACAATGCGCGTGGACACTACCTCGCCTTGTTCATTAGTCGTCCACGTATGCCACAACATGCCACGCGGTGCTTCTGTACAGCCGTAACCTGTACCTGCTCGCGGTGTGACAGGCACATAAGGGCTATCTGGCACATGGTAATTGTCTAAAATCTGCAAGGCTTCCAACAACGCAAAATGCACTTCAACTGCTCTCGCAACAAGGCTATGAAACATATTATTGCTAGGGAACTGCACATTGGTACGCTCTAAATTCAAACGCACAGGCGCAGGCAATTGCGCATAATTTAAATTTACCCGCGCCAAAGGCCCTACTAAATACGGTTTATCATGTAAGTGAGAATGCAAGGCGGTAGAGTGTGCAGCGTGAAACTCTTTAAAATGCTGCTCATATTCCGCAATCGGAATATTCAGCCCGTCACTAGAGATCAAATCGCCTTCGTTAAACGGATACTCTTGTGCGTGATGGGTGGAAACACAAACAAACTCTTGATGGTCATCCGGTAAACCCAGTGAAGCCGTCCAGCGCACTAAGGCTTCCGCTTGCGGAATCGCGGCGCGGATTTTCTGCTTTAAGGCTTCAACATCTGCCAAGCTAGGGGCTTTATAAAAACCGCCAACCTTCACCCCCACCGGATGCACAGAACGCCCACCCAACATGCGGATAATGTCATTGCCAATATGTTGCAAGGCTAAACCGCGTTTCACTTCCTCGCCATATTGTGCTGCCATTTCCGTTGCACTGCGATAGCCGAGGAAGTCTGGCGCGGCTAATAAATGAATATGCAAATTATGACTTTCTAACCATTCGCCACAGTACAGCAAACGGCGCATGGCGCGAATCCAAGGCGTAATCTTCACACCAAAAATGGATTCTAAGGCATGTACTGCGCTCATTTGGTAAGCGACAGGGCAAATACCACAAATACGCGCCACAATATCCGGCACTTCTTGATAACTACGCCCTTCTAAAAATTTTTCAAAAAAGCGCGGCGGCTCAAAAATACGCAGTTGCAATTGCGTAATTTGCCCATTTTTCACCTCTAAGCTTAAACCGCCTTCGCCTTCCACCCGTGCTAATACAGGCACTTCAATGGTTAAATCGCGTTGTTGCTCGCTCATTTTGCCTCCCTGATGTGCATCACAGCAGCCGCATATTCTGGTGCTTGGTTGTTAAACAGCATAAACCGGCGGGCGACATCCGTCTTGCTTAAGCCAAGCGAGATTAATTGCTGACTTAATGAAGCTGTATTCACATTTTCCGCAGGGCCATAGCAAGAATAACAATCACGATTTTGCCGAGGACATAACACACCACAGCCAGTGCGGGTGACAGGCCCCATACACGGCATTTGCTGCGTCACCATCACACAGACTTTGCCTAAGCGTTTGCATTCACTGCATAATTTATCTTGATCTTGAACAGGGGTAACGCCAAACAGTAAGGCGCGAATGGTGGATAAAATTTGATGGCTGTTAATGGGACAACCGTGCAGTTCTAAATCAACGCGCACATGCTGAGCGATGGGGGTAGCGGTGGCTAAGGTACTGATATATTGCGGCTGCGCATAGATAGCGGCTGTCCATGCTTTCTCGTCATTCATATTTTTTAAGGCTTGAATGCCGCCCGCAGTGGCACACGCCCCAATAGTGATTAAAAAACGGCTGTTTTTGCGCACCGCTTGAATGCGTTCAGCTTCTTCTTCGGTAGAAATACTGCCTTCAACAAAGGCAATCTCAACGGGAGAATCAAAATCAATCGGCCCTGCCTCAACAAAATGCAGAATATCGACCAATTCCGTGAGCTTAATTAAATGCTCACCTAAGTTTAAAAACGCGAGTTGACAACCATCGCACGAGCTAAATTTATGCACGGCAACAGTCGGTTTTTGACTAACGGCTTTTAGGCTCATGACAGACCTCCTCCTCTGGATTACGTGGTCTTGAGCGGGGAATTGATAGATTTATGGTAGGGGTATTAAAAGGGGATGACAAGGCAAGGGGAGGGGAAATTTTTTGTAGGATGGAATAGGCGTAAGCCGTATTTCACCCTGCACGACACCGCCATTAAGTTAAGCGGTTTTGTAGGGTTTGCGCCGCGTCCTTTTGCGGGGCGAACGCGGAGAAGTCTGCATGATGTTAGAACTTCTCCGCGTGCGCAAAATGCCGAGAAAGTGTATTGCGACACATAAACTCAGTGGCGGCATTTCGCACACCCTACAAGCGTGCATGCCTTTAACTTAATGGCAGTAACCCTATACGGACTGGTTAATCCGTTGACGCGATTGAGGGGCTTCGTATCTCAGCCCATCCGACATCACTGTTCTGCCTGATTCTCTGGCGTATTATTCGCCGCCTGCGCCTTTTTCGCCTGTGTACGCGCCACCGCTGCGGCAATTTCTGCCTTTTTACGATCCGCCGTTTCCTGATCTTCCGGCGCACTGCGTTTTTGCTGATGCCGCGCTGCTTTCTCTGCTTTTTCGCGTTCTATACGCTGTTGCCGCAGTTCATGCCGTTGTCGTGCGTGATCTGCTTTCTGTTTATCGCGATCTGCGGCACGAATTTCCGCCTTAGCAAAGCGGAAATAATCGACTAATGGAATATGACTTGGACAAACATAAGCACAGCAAGCACAGTCGATACATTCAAAAATATGATGTGATTGCACTTGTTTGAAATCGCGCGATTTCGCGTACCAGTACAATTGCTGCGGC
Organism: Beggiatoa sp.; assembly: GCA_003245895.1. Taxonomy (GTDB): domain Bacteria; phylum Pseudomonadota; class Gammaproteobacteria; order Beggiatoales; family Beggiatoaceae; genus SZUA-411. The sequence continues at coordinate 18,883 of QKBZ01000131.1, read as the reverse complement.
AATAAATTCACCGGACAGGCATCAGCGCACGCACCACAGCGAATGCACGGCATCGGCTCTGGTTTCAATGAAATTTCATTGTCACGGTAAGCAATCAAGCAGTTAGTGGTCTTAACAATCGGCAATTCATCCGAAGGTAAGGCAAAGCCCATCATCGGCCCGCCCATCACCAAGCGTTTGATCGCATCGGTTTTGCCGCATTGTTCCAATAAGCTATACATCGGCATGCCAAGCGGTGCTTCTAAATTGCGTGGTTCAGAAACGCCACCACCGGTCACAGTCACGGTGCGGGAAATCAACGGCTCGCCATGTACCACCGCGCGGTAAATTGCTTTCGTGGTTTCCACATTATGCATCACGATGCCAAAGCGGGCAGGTAAATCCGAGCGCCCAATTTCCTTACCGGTTAACACCTGAATCAACTGCCGCTCGCCGCCAGTTGGATAACGGGTTGGCACTTGCACCACTTCCATACGACAATGATCGCAGCCAATCCGACTACGCCGCGCCACTGCTGCTTGTAAAGCTTCAAAAGCTTCTGGCTTATTATCTTCTACTGCGATTAAGCAGCGTTTCGCGCCACCTAATACATACATCAAAATCTCGGCACCGCTGACGATTTCATCAGGCCGTTCGCGCATTAAGCGATCATCACAAGTGATATATGGCTCGCACTCAGCACCGTTTAAAATCAAGGTGTCGATGCCTTCGGGGCGCAATTTCATATGCGAGGGAAAACCGGCACCACCTAAGCCAACAATGCCCGCACGGGCGATATGTTGCCGCACTTCAGCCGGTGGCAATTCTTGATAATGCGCTAACGGTGTTTTGTCTGCCCAAGTGTCTTGCCCATCGGTTTCAATCACGATACACGGCGCATGCAAGCCAGAAGGGTGTGGCACTAAGCGATCTTCAATCGCAACCACAGTGCCGGAGCTAGAGGCATGAATCGGCGAACTGGCGAATAAATCACAGTTATCAGACTGACAACGCGCCACTACTTGACCTTTCAATACCTTATCGCCCACATTGACCACCGCTTCCGCAGGCACGCCAATATGCTGCAATAAAGGCAAAATCAAATATTTTGGCAATTCTGCTTTGATGATGGGCTGCGTGTTAGACAGTGCTTTATGTCCTGATAACTTTACGCCGCCGTTAAACTTCCATAAATTCATCATGCCGCAGACTCCATTTCAGCCTCAGCGGTGGCACGCGCAGGGGCGGTATTTAAGCGATAAACCGGATAAGGCCATTTCCATGTGCTGGTCGTGCTTGGAATCGGTTCCATGCTAATGCAATCAACTGGACACGGTGCAAGACACAACTCACACCCCGTGCATTCACTGGCAATTACAGTGTGCATGTGCTTAGCAGTGCCTAAAATCGCATCGACCGGACAAGCTTGGATACACAAGGTACAACCAATGCAGTTCTGTTCATCAATCACCGCCAGCATGACTGGTTTTTCTTCTGCATGCTCAGGGTCTAAGGGCTGTGGATCGCGGTCTAATAAATCGGCTAAGGCTAACATGCTGGTTTCGCCACCGGGGGGACATTGATTAATATCCGCCTCACCGCTAGCAATCGCCTCCGCATACGGGCGGCAACCAGGAAAACCACATTTGCCACATTGTTGCTGCGGCAAAATAGCATCGATTTGATCCACGATAGGATTACTCTCAACCTTAAAGCGCACCGCAGCATAGCCCAACACTAAACCAAAAATCAGGGCTAAGCCCCCTAAAATTGCAATTGCAGTAATAATCATGCTTTTACTAACCCAGCAAAGCCCATAAAGGCAATAGACATAATCCCCGCTGAAATAAGCGCAATCGGTGCGCCTTTAAATACGCTAGGCACATCGGCGGCGGCAATGCGTTCGCGCATTGCAGCAAATAAGGTCAACACCAAAGAAAAGCCAACTGCGGCACCAAAGCCATACACGGCTGATTCGATAAAACCATGCTGCTCTTGCACATTTAGCAAAGCCACGCCTAATACTGCACAGTTGGTGGTGATTAAGGGCAAGAAAATGCCTAAGGCTTGATACAACACAGGGCTGGTTTTATGTACCACCATCTCTGTGAATTGCACCACTACCGCAATCACTAAAATAAAGGCAATCGTGCGCAAAAATTCCAAATCGGCGGGAATTAATAAGTATTCGTTCACCAAATAACTGGTAATAGAGGATAAAGTTAGCACAAAAGTGGTGGCTAACCCCATGCCCATTGCAGTTTCCAATTTGCTGGAAACGCTCATAAATGGGCATAAACCCAAAAATTTCACTAAAACAAAATTATTAACCAGTACCGTACTGATAAAAATAAGTAAATAGTCTGTCATGTAGTGTTATCTGAAGGTTATAAGCGGTCGTGAAGGTTACTTGTCGCGGCTGTGGCGTTTAAGCGTGTTACACAATATTAGCGGGCTTAAAGATGCTTGTCGTTAAGATAGGTTAACTGCCCGCTATCGCAGTCATACTGCCATTAAGTTAAGCGTTGTTATGGTCTTGTAGGGCGGATAAGGCGTAAGCCGTCATCCGCCGTAAGTCGCTTGGTTCAAGCTTCAACCACATTATGTCGGATGACGGCTGTCGCCTTATCCGACTTACATGTGCTTAACTTAATAGCCGTGTATCGCAGTCAGGATGCGGCGTTGTTTCTGTAATAAGTATGAATGGCTTGGCTACGGACTTCAACCAGTAAGATGCTGTGGTTATCGCATTGCAGCATCTTTATTGGGCGGGACAAGCGGTTTTTTACCATAACGTGATTGCCAATGGGTCATGGTAGATAGCCATAATTTGCGAACCGGTGTCAGGCTAATACGTTGTTCTAACACACGAAAATTATCAGCTTCTACTTCTTGCAAGGCTGCGATGCTAAGACGGGCGCGGATTAAACCAGCACGTTGGGCAAAACAGTCACCCGCAGGCAAAGAGGCAAAAGCCGCTTGAAACAGTTGGTAAATTTGTTGGGTGTGATGTTGCAACAAGTCTTGTAAAGCAGGCGTGTGGCGTAGGTTTAACACGTCGTGTTCAGACACTTGAAAACGGTTTAAATCTTCCATTGGTAAAGTGAGGCGACCGCGTTGCAAATCACGTCGTAAAAAGCGCACGCCACGCGCTAAGGCCAAGGCAATGCCTAAGCGTTCAGCATATTGCAAGGTATTATCATGCTGAAAGCCCATCACATGACTACACAATAAACTGGCGACACCATCACTCATGCGACAACATTGGCTTAGCTCGGCAAAGCTGTGGTAATGCGTTTGTTCTAACAGGATAAGCTGGCCTTCCACTAATTCTTGGAAATAATGCTCTGGCAGTTGATAGCGTGCAATCACAGGCACTAAGGCTTGTGTGACAGGGTGCGTCGGTTCGCCGTGGAATAATTGGTTTACTTCCGTTGTCCACCATTCCAGTTTGACTTGTGCTAATTGTGTTTCGTGGCATTCATATAACACGTCGCTGAGTTCACGAAACAAGGCATGTAAGCTGATCAAGGCTTGTAAAGTCGGCGCAGTTTGACCGCGTAAGCTGTAATAAAGGCTGCTGCCGGTTTGATATACTTTCTCAGCGCAATACTGTTGCGGGCTGGGCATGACTAAAATCCTGTGGCTTCTAGCCAGTCTAATAAAGCACTCGGCGTGTCTAGCAAGTGCGTTGCGCCCCAATCCTGTGGCGTTTCGTCAGCGGCTAAGTAACCGTATAAGGCAACACAGGTCGCCATACCTGCTCGTTGTCCGGCAATGATGTCTGTTTGTGCATCGCCGACATAAACAGTTTGTTCAGGCGTGCTACCTGCAAGCGTACAGGCATGCAGCAACGGTTCTGGATCAGGCTTTTGCGTTGGCAAGGTATCACCGCTCACCGTGCAAACACTGCGTTGATGCCAGTCTAAACCTTGTACAATGGGCGCAGTTAACCAGCCCATTTTATTGGTGACAATGCCCCATTGTAAGCCGCGTGCTTCTATGGCGTTTAACAGTTCGTGAACGCCATCAAAAGCAACTGTATGGCGTAACGGGTCTTCTGCATATAAGGTGACTAATTGCCGTTTTAACGACTCGTGTTCAGGATGTTCCGCCGTGATTTGAAAGCCATTACGGATCAACATGCCTGCGCCGCCTGCTACCCAAGGCCGAATAGTATCTAAGGGCAAGCTGTCTTTACCGGCACGATTCAGCAAGGTGTTCAACGCCCAGCCTAAATCTAAGGCGCTATCAATCAGCGTGCCGTCTAAGTCAAATAATACTAAGCCCATTACGCACCGCTGCACGCATGCACTAAGTAATTGACTGATACGTCTTCGCCTAAACTATATTGCTGATTCAGTGGGTTGTAGTGCATGCCGGTGATATGTTGCCATTCTAAACCCGCAGCGCGACACCATTCCTCTAGCTCAGCAGGGCGAATGAATTTCGCATAATCGTGCGTGCCTTTGGGCAACATGCGTAGCAAATATTCCGCGCCAATGATGGCAAAAGCGTAAGCTTTGGCATTGCGGTTAATGGTAGAGAAAAACACATGCCCATCCGGTTTCACTAACTGCTGACAAGCTGCAACGATAGACGAAGGCACAGGCACATGCTCTAACATTTCTAAGCAAGTCACGACATCAAAGCTGTGTGGTTGTTGTTGAGCAAGGGCTTCGGCACTAATGAGTTGGTATTTTACTTTTAAGCCAGACTCAAATAAGTGTAGTTTCGCCACGCTGAGTGGAGCTTCACTTAAATCGATGCCCATCACATCTGCGTCGTGTGCTGCCATGCTTTCGCTTAAAATACCGCCACCACAGCCAACATCTAACACTTTTTTACCGGCTAAACCGCCGCAGCGTTGCATGATGTAGTTTAAGCGTAATGGATTGATGTCGTGTAAGGGCTTAAATTCGCTGTGCGGGTCCCACCAACGGGCGGCAAGCGCACCGAATTTTGCCAACTCTTGTTCATCTACGTTTGCTGTCACGTCCATGATCGTTTTTTGCCTCTATGGCTGTGCTAAGCGGAGAATACAGTCCCATTGCTCCGGTGTGACCGGCACAATCGATAAACGGTTTCCACGTCTTAAAATCGCTAATTCGTTTAATTCTGGCTGTTGACGTAATTCGTCTAAAGTCACCATGTGCGAGAATTTGGCTTTAAATTCCACATCGACGCGATACCAACGCGGATTGTCCGGCGTACTTTTGGGGTCGTAGTATTTATGCTCAGGCATAAACGCGGTGTCATCGGGATAGGGATCACGCACGATCACCATGCTGCCAACTACGCCTGCGGGTTTGACATTGGAGTGATAAAACAAAGCCATGTCACCCACTTTCATTTCATCGCGGATCATGTTGCGCACTTGGTAATTGCGAATGCCATCCCACGGTTCAACGCGCACCCGTTGCAAATCGTCAATGCCGAAAGCCTCTGGCTCTGATTTCATTAGCCAATACGCCATGTTGTCCTCTATCGCATTGTAGGGTGGAATAGGCACAAGCCGTATTCCACCATGCAGTTTATGATCTGCTTTTATTCAATTATTTGCAGAATTTTATGGTGGAATACGCTGCGCTATTCCACCCTACAACTTACTTCTTCTTATTCTTCTTCACATGCTTCATCAAACGCTTACGGCTATATTCTTGGCGCGGTGTCAAAGTATTCTTACGCCCTGCATATGGGTTTTCCCCTTGCCGCACATCTAAGCGAATCGGCGTGCCTTCTAACTTAAACACTTGACGGAAAATATTAGTCAAATAGCGTTTATAGCTATCGGGCATTGAAGTGACCTGATTACCGTGCAGCACAAACGTCGGCGGGCAAGTGCCACCTTGATGGATAAAACGTGGTTTAATGCGTCGTCCACGCACTAACGGTGGTGGATGGCTGGCAATAGCATCTTCTAACACTTGGTTTAAGCGCGAAGTACCGATTTGCTCGCTGGCTGAACGCCATGCTTGTTTAACCGAATCAAACAATAAGCCAACGCCGCTACCATGCAAAGCAGAAATAAAATGCACTTTGGCGTAGTCGATAAAGTGTAATTTGCGCTCTAAGTTATAGCGCACTTGCTCGCGGTCGTAAGCACTTAAGCCATCCCACTTATTGATCGCAATCACTAAAGCACGACCTGCCGTTAAAATTTCACCTAACAAACCGGCATCTTGATCTGTCATCCCTTCGCGGGCATCCATTAACATGATCACCACGTTAGTGTCTTCAATTGCCTGCAAAGTTTTGACAATACTAAATTTTTCAGCCACTTCATGCACTTTGGAACGGCGGCGCACCCCTGCGGTATCGATTAAAGTATAGTGCTGACCATCGCGCTCTAAGGGTACAAAAATGCTGTCTCGTGTCGTGCCTGGTTTATCGTAAGCAATCACCCGCTCGTAACCTAACAAACGGTTAACCAAGGTCGATTTGCCCACATTAGGACGACCGACAATCGCAATGCGAATGCTGTCCTCAGATTCTTCTGCAAATGCCTCTGGCACATCGCGCCATAAAGCTTCCTCAGGTATATCACCTAATACTTGCTCTAACATATCGCTCACACCGTGGCGATGTGTGGCAGAGATAGGCATTAACGGCGAGAAACCTAAGCTGTAAAATTCTGCGCTAACGGTCGCACTTTGCAAATACTCGGTTTTATTCACGATTAAATAAACCGGCTTATTGCTTTGGCGCAAGCGTTGTGCAATCGCCTCATCCGCAGCAGTCAACCCTTGCCGCGCATCAACAACAAACAACACCGCATCCGCTTCTTGCACTGCGATTGTGGCTTGTTGCGTGATATGGTTCACAATCGCGTCTTCATCTTCACCTAAACCGCCGGTATCGATGACTAAAAACGATTGCTCGCCTAAGTGACCGCGTCCAAATTTGCGGTCGCGTGTCATCCCTGGTTCATCAATCACCAAGGCATCCCGAGAGCGGGTTAACACGTTAAATAATGTTGACTTACCGACATTGGGTCGGCCAACAATGGCAATCACTGGCAACATAGTGGGTTTTATTTACTCCGCAGAAAAAGGCTAAACGTGCGCTATTCACAAAGGCACGTTGAAAGAGGCTGATGACAGTAAGCTTTCGTAGGGTGGATAAGACGTTAGTCGTCATCCGTCGTTACTGTCGTGTGATGCTTGTTGTAGGGTGGAATAGGCGCAAGCCGTATTCCACCATGACGCTTGTTACTTACGACTGGCAGAAATCCATGGTGGAATACGCTACGCTATTCCACCCTACATTCCTACATTAAGCGTTTGTTTAAGGTGCAGCTAACACCGTTACTTGACCGCTATTGTTATAGACTACTAAACGGCCATCTGCTAATACTGGTGGCACTAAAATGCGTGAATCATCGGTTTGATAACGCCCAACAAACTGACCATCTTCTACTCGCATCCAATGCAAATAACCTTCTAAATCACCGACAACAACAAAATTACCGGTGCTAATAGGTGCTGTTAATAAACGTCCTGTTAACTTAGATTGTTTCCAAGCGGCAGTGCCATTAAAGCGATCAAATGCCCAAACTTGGTTATCAGCATCGCTGACGTAAATATAAGAGTCATCCGCACCAATGCCAGAATAAGATGATAAATCACGCTGCCAGAGCAAATGCCCATCGCGTAAATTCATCGCCACAATACGACCTTGATAACTGGCAACATATAACACATCACCCATGACAATTAAGTTACCGTCAATATCCACCATGCGCTCTAAATCAGAGCGACCACGTGGCACAGCAATGCTCACTTCTTGGATTAAAGTGCCGTTATCTAATTGCACAATGGCTAATTTGCCATTGTCAAAACCAGACACCACCGCAGGGCCGATAATCAATGGCGTGCTGACACCGCGCAAGGTTAAAATCGGTACACTACGTTCATACACCCAAATCCGGTTGCCGCTTTGGCTGTCTAAACCAAACAATTTACCGTCTAAGGTGCGTATCACCACAATGCCACTCGCAATTTGTGGCGGTGCTAATACTTCGCTAGATACCTGAGCGCGCCAAAGCTCTTGCCCTGTCGCAGCGTTCAAAGCGACCACTTCACCTTCGCTAGAACCAACAACGGCTAACTCAGCGCTTAAACCCGCACCGCTAGAAATCGCTACGCCATCTAACGCGGCTTGCCAAAGCTGTTTGCCAGTATTTAAATCAAACGCGGTTACGCCATCTTCAGGATCAGTGGCAACAACAGTTTGATCATAAACTGCGGGCGTTAACTGTAAAAACTGTTCTTCCTCTAAGCCATCACCCGCTGAAGCATGCCATTGCACTAAACCTTCAACTTGTAAAGTAGGTGAAAATTCGACTAAGGGAGCAGGCGGAGCGGTGTTATCCTGCCCGCCAAACATGCTACATCCGCCTAAACTCAGCGCGAGCATTAATGCTGTTAACTGCCGTAACCGTGTCATGCTGACTCCTAGTTCGTTGTGCTCGCCGTGGCAAGTTCATCTTGCACAGCAGGCACTGTTTCAGCTTCAACAGGTAAACTGGTTGTGCTCACCGCTTTTAAAGATAAGCCTTTTGAAGTATCCACTGCCGTGCTAGGCGTGGCTGCTTCATCTGTCAGCGTTGTTTTCATGATGTTATTTAAAGACACGGTTTTTACATCTTGTATAGCAGTGCTAGGCGTTGCAGTTGCCGCATCTTCAACTAATTCCACTTTGATCGGTGCTAATGCTGTTTCATCCGCTGTACTGTTTTCTGTTTCAGTCACAGCAGCAACAGTGCTTGGAGTCCCTGTTGCGTCTAATACGTCAGCCGCCGCAGTTTCTGCGGTGCTAGGCGTTGCGATAGCATCCATTAAAGCCGTAGGATCAATTAAGCCTTCCTCAACCGTTTGCGCGGCTTCTTTAGCAGCGTTGGCTTCTTCCTGTGTTGGCACTTTAGGTGCCGCAGCCATAATTTGACTGTCAGCAGGTTGGCCTAAGTTATCTAGCTTTAACTGCAATAAGTTCTTATGTGAAGGGTTTAAGTTCTCATCTGATAAAGCTTTTTGATAAGCAATTCTGGCAGTTTCAACCTCTTTTTTCGCCAGTGCCACATCACCTTCTAACTCTGCATACACACTGCTAAAAGCACCTTTATCCGCGACGCTTAACAGCTTTTGTACATCTGCTAATTTGCCTTGTTCTAATAGCAGTTGCGCTTTACGTGTACGTGCCACATGCACTAATTCAGGTAATGCACTGTTATCTAATACCCATTGTAAATGGGCTTGCGCTGCATCTAATTGTTTTTCTGCCACAGACTGTTTAGCCAAGGCTAATGCCGCTAAGCTGGCATAAGGGCTGTCACTGTAATCGCTTAATAACACGTTAGCTGCTTCACGCACGCGATCTGCTTGGTTTTGCTCAACCGCCAATAATACTTGTTCATATTGTGCTGAGGCCGTTTCCGCTTTTTGTTGGTTATATTGTTGCCATGCTTGCCAGCCCAGCAATAATGAAAAACCTAATACAACCCCAGCGGCGATGGATAAGCCATTCTCTTTCCACCATTTCTTAATCGCTTCAACCTGTTCTTCTTCAGTTGTATAGCTCACAAGTCTTTCCTATTTATGTCTAAATTCGTTAATTCATTATGTTTACACACTGCCATTAAGCTAAGCGCATTTGTAGGGTGGAATAGACGCAAGTCGTATTCCACCATGCAGTTTATAAGCTGTTTTTGCTCAGCTTTTGCAGAATTTCATGGTGGAATACGCTACGCTATTCCCCCCTACAACGGCAGTGATATGTTTACACCATTTGCAACCAGTTCGATATATCTGAGTGACGGACATCGAAAAACCTGACCTGTCAGTGTGACAAATCAGGTTTTGACGGCAAGCACCGCACGTTTATAGTGCTAATACGGTTTTCAATACGGTTACTAACTCTGTCTGTGCAACCGTTTGTTGCGGACGTTCTTCGCGCAAGTATTTAACTTGCACTTGCTGTTGCTGGCACTCACTCTCGCCTAATACTAAGGCCAGTTGTGCCGCACTTTTATCCGCTTTCTTAAACTGGTTTTTGATGCTGCCACCACCGCAGTGATTTAACACACGCAGTTGTGGCAATTCATCGCGCAAGCGTTCTGCCAGCAAAAAGCCTTGCTGTTCCGCTTCTGCACCAGCCATGATGAAATACACATGTGGTGCGCTATCAGGTAAGCCGACTTGTGCTTGCACTAATAATTCCACTAAGCGCTCGATGCCCATGGCAAAACCCACCGCAGGAGTTGCACGCCCACCGATTTGCTCCACTAAACCGTCGTAACGCCCGCCAGCACAGACTGTGCCTTGTGCGCCTAATTGTGTCGTCACCCACTCAAACACAGTGCGGTTGTAATAATCTAAACCACGCACTAAACGCGGATTCACTTGGAAAGCCACGCCTGCTTGCGTTAAGCGTTGTTTTAATAATTCAAAGTGATCGGCTGACTCGCTGTCTAAGTGGTCTAGCAATTGTGGTGCGCCTGCGATCAGCGTTTGCATGTCTGGATTTTTACTGTCAAGAATGCGTAACGGATTGCTGTTTAAGCGGCGGCGACTGTCTTCATCTAACTGATCCATGTGATCAGACAGATAAGCGACTAACTGATCTCGATACTGCGCACGGGCTTCATTTGAACCTAAGGTGTTGAGTTGTAACTCAACTTCAGGCAATTGTAAAGCACGCCAGAAACGAGCGGTCATGACAATCATTTCCGCGTCAATATCAGGGCCATTGAGGCCAAACACTTCTGCACCAATTTGGTGGAATTGTCGATAACGGCCTTTTTGTGGGCGCTCGTGGCGAAACATGGGGCCGGTATACCAAAGCCGTTGGATTTGGTTATACATTAAACCGTTTTCAATACCTGCACGTACACAGCCAGCAGTGCCTTCAGGGCGCAAGGTTAAGCTGTCGCCATTACGATCTGCGAAAGTGTACATTTCTTTTTCGACAATATCGGTCACTTCGCCAATAGAGCGGGCAAACAGTTCGGTTTTTTCCATGATCGGCATGCGAATTTCTTGGTAGCCGTAAGCGGTCAAGATAGTGCGCACGGTGTTTTCTAAATGCTGCCAGAATCCGATGTGATCGGGCAGAATGTCATTCATTCCGCGAATGGCCTGAATTGCTTTTGCCAAAGTAACTCCTATTGGATGCTGTCGTGGTAATGACGCAGGATGCGTTAGGTATTCATTAAGACCGGATATTATACACGCTCTTGAGCAGTTGTTGAGTTTGTGCGTGTGAGGTCGATAGAGATGAAAGCTATTTTTTCTTGTTTGCTTCGTATTTTGATGGGAGATGTCTGGTGTAGGGCGAATAAGGCGAAGCCGTCATCCGCCGTTAATGTCGCATGACGCTCCGCTTATGCGACCTACAACCATAGTTTCTAACAAACACACATAAAAAAACCTCAATGCTAACTAAGCACCGAGGCTTTTTATAAACTTTAAACGCTTATATTCGCGTAAAAGCTATTTTTCTGCTTGCGCTAAGCGTTCCTTAGCCACAGCAACCACATCTGGCTCAGGATCATTTAATAAGGCTTTTAAAGCAGATAATGGTGCACGTTGAGCAGCATAAAAACGTACCACCCAATCGCTATCATTTAACATCATAGCTGCTGACGCTGGGTCAATTCGCTCAGCAACAATGCGGCGAATCTCACACTCTGGGTCATCTGCCATTAAACCTAAGCTCACTTCAGGCAGGCGTTCAGCGATAGTTTGACGGACTAAACGATCTTTATCGTAAATCATGCGAAATAAACGGCCTTTAGGCATACGACGCGCAACATAATTACGCACCATATAATCACTATCGGTGGCCATTTTTTCTAAATGTTCGGCGGGCAAGCGATCCGCAACCGTAATGCGAACTTCACGATCTTCATCTTGCAATAACTGCAATAATCCATCTAACGGTGCTCTAGCAGCCACTGCGCGGCGTACCGTTTCATCAGGATCATCTAACAGTTCAAATAATAATTCTTGAGGGAGATAACGGGCAGTAATCGCGCGCATTTCCCAGAAAGGGTCATGGCGATACTGTGGGGCTAAATCAGGATTTTCGCGGAAAAATCGATCAATTTGACGACCACTTTTTACACGTACACAGCGATCACCTGGTTGACAACGCCCCGTTAATAAACGGCTTGTGTGTGGACAACGGTCACAATCACCAATGGGCGTTTGATCTTGAGACTGCAAGACGGCTTCAATCATGATAATAACAGCTATACGGTCTTAAGGGATGGTGACACCTTTGGTATAGCAAAGGTGTCACACTTAACAGCAGGTTAGCCATTACCTGTCAGCTCAGCAGGTAATGTCAGACGCAGACTCGGCTAAATTATAAGCCTAAGTCACCGCTGATTTGTTCTAACCATTGAGATACACGGTCTGCTGTCATGTCTGCTTGGTTATCGTTGTCGATACCTAAGCAGATGAACTCGTCACCGTCTAATGCTTTAGAACCAGAGAAGTCATAACCATCAGAAGGCCAGCGACCGATTAAGGTAGCACCCATTGCGCCAAATTTTTCATGCACAACAGCCATACCGTCTAAGAACTCGTGGCCATAACCTTCTTGGTCACCTAAGCCATATAAAGCGATAGTTTTACCGCTTAAATCAGCACTTTGTGATTCTAATGCTTCGAGGAAATCACGCACGCTGTTTTCTAACTCACCGTCACCTAAAGTCGGCATGCCGAAAATGATGTTAGTGTAGTTGTTTAAAAATTCTTCTACTGCACTTTCTTTAGTGACGTTGAAGATTTCTACCACACCGCTATCAAATTTCTTTTGAATCATTTTAGCAACTTTACGAGTATTGCCGGTGTCGGTACCAAAGAAAACGCCTACTTGCGCCATGTTCGTTATCTCCTTATTGTTGGAAAATGAGCAGAATTTATAAGAAAAAAGCGTTAATCATCGTCTGCAATGACTTCTGCCAACACAATGCCACTGGCCACTTCAAAATTGCGCGTTAAACCTAAGCAGTGTTGTCGACTGTCAATTAAATAGAGATTAAAGCCCTCACGTTCTATAACGGGTGCAGGCGTATTAATATCATCATCCATGCAGTAAGTAAACACGATGTCTGGATACTGACCCCGTAATGTTTGTAAGGTCTGTTCACCGACACCGAGCTGCTCAACTTGTGCCGCAATTTGTTCTGCCAGTGTTGGCTCTATCATGCTTCTTCTTCCTCGGCTGAATCAATGCTAAAGCGTTTACGATCTTCAGGTGAAACACCCATCACTTTGGCTAACCAAGGTGGTGGCGAACCTGCTAAGACGGTTTTTAATTGCATTAACATGTCTTCAGTTGGACCGCCTTGTGGCACTTTAATAGGATGAACACCCATTTTCACTACTTTAGCTGCCGCAGGGCCACCAATTGAGCCGACATATAACACATCACAATCTTGGATTAATTCACTGCGAAATGCGTTTTTGTCTTCTGCTTCTTTATCACCTGTTGTAGAGCGAATATCGACTAAGCGAATTTCTTCACTAGACACTTGGTAGATTAAAAAGCGAGCGCAGGAACCGAAGTGACCATCTAATTGTTCGCCATTGTTAGACGCACAGGCCACACGGATAGAAGAAGGCATGTCGCCATCTTGATAAGCTTGAATTTTTGGCAGGTCTTCCACCTCAACAGAGGTGTCTTCTTTTAAGCAACGTAAAGCTGCTTTTAACGCTTCGGTTGGTAAAGCACTTAGCTCACCATCCGCAGCAGCTTTTAATTCTTTCACGCTTAATTTAGCCAGTTTTTGTTCGCTTAATGGTAAGCCAACACACTCGACTAACACTTCAACTAAGCGGCGTGGTTCAGTATCAGGTAATTCGCGTGCTGCTAAGCCAATACGCAAAGCCAATTCACGAGAAATCGGTGCTGCTTGAGTCATGAGTTAACCCCCACAGGTAGAATGCAATCGTCGATAGGACAAACGCTCAGACAATGTGCTGTATCAGCTTCGCCTTCACATTCAGTGCAACGCTCCGGCAAAATTTCAAACACTAAGCGATGTTCAAGAATGGCATCTTCAGGACAGACGGGGGCACAATCACCACACGCTGTACATAAATCAAAGTTGATTCGCAACGCCATAGTGAACAACAGCTTATGAATTGATTATAAGCGTTTTACGCGGAGGGTTGTAGGCAATTTGGGTGCTTCATCTAATGGTTCTAAATAATATTTAGAGCCATCTGCTAACTCAATCTCACCGCCCCATTTATCATCAGCTTCAAATTCGATGGTAGAGATAGTTTCTTCAAGGTCTTTTTTAGCAACGTAAAAACTAATTTGACCGTCTTCGTTTCTTCTCAGCATAACGCTAGGCATGAGCGCTGTTCCTTTATCATATCGGCAAAAAGTGAGTAGCTTAAAAAAGGGGAGTTGGGATGAAACCCAGCTCCCCTCTTCATCTCACGAAAAAGAGACTTAAGCAAGCCTAAGTCTCTAGTCGTTTCAGGATTAGCGAACTAAGTCGTAGTTATAGTCCGTAGTTCCCATACCGCGAGTTTCTTCATCTAAACGGGTTAAGATTTCGTTTACGATGGTGGTCAGCATGTACATTGCACCTTCATAACCCAGAGTAGTCATACGATGTAAGTGATGACGGTCGAAGATTGGGAAACCGATACGGATTAAAGGTACTTCAAACTCTTTACCTTTATGTAAAGTATCACGTTGGATGAATTTACCGTAAGAGTTACCAATCATGAAGTCAGGTTTGTTAGTGAAGACTAAAGAGCGCATGTGCCATAAGTCTTTACCAATGTGAACTTCACAATCTTGACCTACTGGAGATTCATCTAACATTTTACGAACTGTTTTCTGCCAGCGTTTGTTAGCGTTGTTGCACAGAATATGGGTTGGTTCAGCACCCATTTCTAATAAGAATTTAGCAACGCCCATTACGAAGTCAGGATCGCCCCAGATAGCAAATTTTTTGCCGTGCATCCAAGTGTGAGAGTCAGTCATCATGTCAACCAGACGACCACGCTCTTTCTCTAAAGAAGCAGGAATTGCTTTGCCAGTCAGTTCAGACATTTTCATCAAGAATTCGTCAGTCCACTCTAAACCCATAGGGATGTTTAAAGTAGGAACACTGTGTTTCCAAGTGTTTTTAACGTATTTCTTGGTTTTTTCTAAATGCCAAGGTTGTAACAAGACAGTATCGATACCATTAGGCGCATCTTTCATCTCGTCTAAAGTAGTACCACCAGAGTACATACGGAATTGACCGTCTGCTGGGGTGTCTAATACTTCAGTTGGGTCACACAACATAGTGTGGTCGATGCCCATTTCATCCAACATACGGTGGATTACACGGTAGTTACCTAAGTAGGTTTCAAAACCAGGTACGATATTGATCTTGTTGTTGCTGCCTACTACTTTACCTTCCATATAGTTTAAGGTGAAGTAGCGAGCGATGCCTTCAAACATGTTGTCCCAGCCAGTGGTATGACTACCAACAAAGCTTGGAGTATGGGCGAAAGGAGTTGGGTATTCTTGTGGAACACGGCCATCTTTCTTAGAGTTGTTGATGAATGCGTTTAAGTCATCACCAATAACTTCTGCCATACAAGTGGTAGAAACTGCGATCATGTCAGGTTTGTATAACGCTTTCGCATTTTCTAAACCGTCCATCATGTTCTTTTGACCACCAAATACCGCAGCATCTTCAGTCATAGAGTCAGATACACAAGCAACTGGCTCTTTGAAATGACGGTTGAAGTAAGTACGGAAATAAGCAACGCAGCCTTGAGAACCGTGAACGTAAGGTAAAGTTTTCTCGAAACCTAAGGCACATAATACTGCACCTAAAGGTTGGCAAGCTTTAGCAGGGTTAACAGTTAAAGCTTCACGCTCAAAGTTCAGCTTTTGGTATTCTTCCGTAGTAGTCCATTGGAAAACTTCTTCAATTTTCTCTGGGCTATGGGCTTCTTCAAAGCTGGCTTTTTTGTTGCCTAAAGTTTCTTTGTACTCAGGCTCACGGAATAAAGGATAGCTGGGCTTGATGTCGTCAATAGTTTGAGGCATGATAAAAATCTCCTAGACGCACTACTAATCTGTAGATACGACTGTAGAAGTTGAACCAGTGTGGTAAAGAATCGTCAGCCCCGTTTCTTTACCGGATTTTTTAAGTGGCGGTAGCGTTTAGACTACCGCCGAATCACTTACTTAATGCTTACAATTAAGCTTGGGCACCGAGTTGTAACTCGCTTTCATCACTTGCTTTCCAAGGTGCTTTCAGCTTGCCCCAGCAAGGGTTATTCAATGTCATGTCCATGTCACGCGCGAAGATAGCGAAGCCATCGTAGCCGTGGTAAGGACCAGAATAATCCCAAGAGTGCATTTGACGGAAAGGGATACCCATCTTCTGGAAGATGTATTTCTCTTTAATACCGGAGCCGATTAAGTCTGGTTTGACTGCTTTTACAAACTCTTCAAACTCATAACCAGTTACGTCATCGTATAATAAGGTCGCGTCACCCATTTCTTTGATGGTACGGTCGTAGTCATCATTGTGCGCGAACTCATAACCTGCACCCACTACTTCCATGCCTAAGTCTTCATAAGCACCGATAGTGTGGCGAGGACGTAAACCACCAACGTATAACATTACGCGTTTGCCTTCCAAACGTGGACGGTATTTAGCAATAACGTTGTCCATTAATGGTTGGTATCTGGCGATAACTTTTTCTGCGCCTTCTTTGATTTTGTCATCAAAGAAGCTAGCGATTTTACGCAAAGATTCTGCGATTTTGCTAGGACCGAAGAAGTTATACTCAACCCATGGAATACCATACTTTTCTTCCATGTGACGAGAGATGTAGTTCATTGAACGGTAGCAGTGTAATAAGTTCAATTTCACTTTAGGAGTTAATTCCATTTCAGAAATTGTACCGTCACCTGACCATTGAGCAACTACACGTAAGCCCATTTCTTCTAACAGAGTACGAGAAGCCCAAGCGTCACCACCGATGTTGTAGTCACCAATGATGGCTACGTCATAAGGAGTGGTTGCGAAGCTGTCGTCACCGTCACGAGCACCTAAAGTCCAGTCACGGATTGCGTCGTTAGCAATATGGTGACCTAAAGACTGAGATACACCACGGAAACCTTCACAACGTACTGGTACAACAGGTTTTTCGATAGCTTTGGCTTTCTTTTTAGAAACCGCTTCGATGTCGTCACCGATTAAACCGATTGGGCACTCAGATTGAACGGAGATACCTTTGTTCAATGGGAACAAGGTTTCGATTTCGTCCAATAATTTGTCTAATTTTTTGTCACCACCGAATACAATGTCTTTCTCTTGGAAATCAGAGGTAAAGTTCATTGTACCGAAAGTGTTAACCCCAGTCGTCCCCACGTAGTAGTTACGGCGACCAGCACGAGAATATTGACCACAACCAACAGGACCGTGAGAGATGTGGATCATATCTTTGATAGGACCCCATACCACACCTTTAGAACCTGCGTATGCACAACCACGGATGGTCATAACACCAGGTAATGATTTTTTATTGGAAGTGATACATTTGTTGGATTTTTCCAAAGAAGAATCATTCGCTGCTAAATGCTTGCTACGATCTTTTTTGGCTTTCTCTGGATAAACTTCTAACACCTCTTGGATGAGGGCTTCAGTTTCTTCGCGTGTCATTTCTGCCATGACTAAACATCTCCTGTACTTGCCGCCACCAATCTGTGGACTGACTCGTGAAAGGGGGAAAGAATTCTTTGTTAGTGTATCTCTCCGCCCCAGTGGGGCGGGAGAAACAGTCAGCAGCGTATAAGCTTATACTTCTGCTTTTTGACCGATGATGCTTTCGTCTTCTTCTTCCATGATGCCGAATTCCATCAATAATTCTTCTAATTCGTCCATGGTTAAAGGAGTAGGAATAACGAATTTTTCGTTATTCATAACTTTTTGAGCTAATGCACGATATTCGTCAGCTTGTTTGCATTTAGGATTGTATTCAATCACAGTCATACGACGAATTTCAGCATGTTGTACCATGTTGTCACGTGGTACAAAGTGAATCATGTGAGTGCCTAAACGTGCAGCTAAAGCTTCGATCAGCTCGTCTTCACGGTCAGTGTTACGGCTGTTACAGATTAAGCCAGCTAAACGAACACCACCAGAGTTAGCGTATTTAACAATACCTTTAGAGATGTTGTTAGCAGCGTACATAGCCATCATTTCGCCAGAGCAAACGATGTAAATTTCTTGTGCTTTGTTTTCGCGAATAGGCATTGCGAAACCACCGCATACTACGTCACCTAATACGTCGTAGAATACGAAATCTAAATCTTCGTCGTAAGCGCCTTCTTCTTCTAAGAAGTTGATAGCGGTGATAACACCACGACCAGCACAACCAACACCTGGCTCAGGACCACCAGACTCAACGCATTTAACGTCGCCGTAGCCTACTGACAATACATCTTCTAACTCTAAGTCTTCAACTGTGCCAGCTTCTGCAGCCAAATGCATGACGGTTGTTTGAGCTTTAGAGTGCAGAATCAAACGGGTGGAGTCAGCTTTAGGATCGCAACCAACGATCATTACTTTTTGGTTTGCTTCAGCTAAAGCAGCTACTAAATTTTGAGTAGTGGTAGATTTGCCGATACCACCTTTACCGTAAATTGCACATTGACGCATTTTTCAGTTCTCCTTGAAGATATGAGAATGGGACTTAACTTGTCGCACTATCTATATATCAAGCTCCGTGCCAATTTTTATTTTTATTTTAAGTTATTGATTTTTAATAAATTGTAGTGGTATTTGTCGGCTTTTTTGTAGGTAGCATATACGACAAAAAGGCCGATTGTTTGTATGGTTGGTTACAACAAAAATACACAAACA
>QKBZ01000079.1 GCA_003245895.1 Beggiatoa sp. | reverse complement strand
AATTAATTTTTTTATTAAAAATAATTTAGTACATGATTAACAACATATTAGCATCGCTTAGCGTATTTGTTGTATTGAGATTTATGACAAAAGCCATGTAACAGCAGCAACATTCGGCAATTAAAAGTTGAGTGATTAAGTAAGTTATTAATTGTTAATCTGATCCGTACAACAAAGATAAATAAGGATAACAACGATGAATCGACCTGCTTTAGCAGTTGCGAGTGCTTTGCTATTAGGGCTGAGCAGTACGCCAGCAATGGCGGTAGACCGTGTTTCTATAGGCGTGGGCGGCAATTATATAGACTATGACTTATACAGTGCCCGTCTAGGCGTGCAATGGCTATGGGATACACCGTTATGGCAATGGCGCAATTGGCAATTAGGTGGGTATTGGGAAGCCAGTTACCATTATCTCCGCATACCTGAGCCAGAACCGCATTTAAACAAAGACATGCACATCTGGGCGATCACGCCAGTCTTTGTATTTGCGCCGCGTCCACAAGGCGATTGGTCGCCTTATGCAGAGCTTGCCATTGGTGCTGCTTACTTGTCGGATAAAGAATTGGCAGGACGAACAACCGGTTCGCGTTATCAATTTGAAGATCGGATTGCAGTGGGCATGCGCTTTGGTGAAGCACAGCAATATGATGTCAACTTGCGTTTTCTGCATTATTCCAACGCAAAGCTAGAGGCACCTAACCCTGGTTATGACGTATTTATGCTGAACTTTTCCATGCCGGTGACTTTTTAAACTATTGCTAAGCGGTTGACAGTCCAAACAATTTTATCGTTCTGTCACCGTTACCTCCCTTTCTAGCCTAATCATTTCCACTTTTCCCGCGTCTACAGTGTTAAAAATCAGGCAACCGCCGAGTTTTTTTTCACGCTTTTGCTATTGTTTGGTTGCTTATTTGTTAAGTATTTGAATTTTAAATAAAATTTTTGGCACAACACCTGCATGTATTTAAGCAATTACGCACAACAGTGCGCTTACAGAACAAAGCAAGATACACAGAATTTCGGGGTCGATACATCATGGAAACTTCATTCATTATTGCCAAACCTTTTTCACAACGTTTAGTAGAACAAGTACAAGCGTTCTACCAACCTTATGTGACTGTAGAAAACCGTCATAGCTTTAAAGAAATTGAAGGCTATTCAAAAGCTGAATGGTTACGCGATACTTTAGAAGAAACCCAATTAAAAAACCGTATGTGGACTGATTTACATAGCATTTTTGGTTTAAACTTTTTAAAACGTCGTAGTGATGCAACTGCTAGCTACATCAAACATTTGACTTACCAAATTCAATTGCAACAAAACAGCTAATTTTTTAACACTGATACCGAAGTTTTCAAACTCGCTCGAAGACGGCATGTTTTGCACGGATGTGAGACATGGATATTTTCCGGCTGTTGTTTAGACCCCTATACCAACGGTGCGCACTTTAACTGAGCATGTTTGTTTTTTATCCCCTTAATCCTACCCTTTAAAGTAGCCTCACCACAGTTTTTTTAAACTGTGGTTTTTTTTTGCTTAAAAACAATGTATTTTAAAAGTCGCTTTTTAATTAAAAATTCATTTAAATAAAAAATCCACGCTTTTCATCTTCAATCACAGTTCTCGCCCCCATTTTATTCTGCCTTTTCTCATCTCTCGTCACAATTTGTCATACCTGCATTCAGTACAGCAGTTGCCTTTATTTGCATTCACTTTCATAATTAACAAATTAATCAAGTGACCAAGCAAGGTATAAATGCGTAATTCTGTTATATCGATTATGGATATAGTGCAACTGTTTGCGAAAAAGCCATGATTATCATACAGTAACAGGTAACTACGACAAGCGTTATCCTTGCTTGTTCGGGGTAGGCATCTTTCAGGAGCTATTTACAATGAAACAGACAATTCGACTCAGCGTGCTAGCAGCACTGCTGTTGCCAAACTATGCCTTTGCGGCAGGGGTTGTGGGTGATGGGACGGCTGCTAGCTGTACACAAGCGGCTTTACAAGCAGCCGTTGCAGACGGTGGTGAAGTTACATTCAGTTGTGGTGATGATCCGGTCACTATCAAGTTAACTGAACAGTTAGAATTAAATAGCAATACCACGATTGATGGTGGTGGCTTAATCACCTTAGACGGGCAAAAGAAAACCCGTCATATCTTAGTGAATCAAGGTCGTTATGGCGGTGATGATGACAATATCGTCACTGTGCGCAATATCACACTGAGAAATGGCTATAGTGAGAAAAAAGGTGGTTCTATTCACTCTAGTTATTGGAACACCTTATACGTTGAAAATGTAAACTTTTTTGACAACGTGTCTACCATGGACAGTGAACCTTGTGCCGGTGGTGGTGCAATCTGGTTAGATGCAGAAAATACCAGTGTGGTTCATAACTCTGTCTTTATCGGTAATGAAGCCAATAACGGTGCGGGGATTAACACCGTATTCAGTGATGTTACAGTCACTGATAGTTATTTTGAAGGCAATAAAGCCATGCACACCGCAGCAATTGATAAATTAAACAATTGTGGTGGTGGCGGTGCAGTACGCTTTGAAAGTGCGAAAAAAGAAAAATTCTTTGGCACAGGTGAATTAAAAGTGTTACGCAGCGTGTTTCTGAATAATGAAACTAATCACGCAGGCGGCGCTTTAGAAACTTATATTTACGGTGCTGAAAGTGTAGAAGTTGATGATTGTCACTTTGAAGGCAACATCAGTTATGAATACGGTGAAGGCGGTGCGATTGCACACGGTGGCTCTTCTGATGTAACGGGTAAATTCACTTTAACTAACAGTGCGGTTATTGGCAATTTATCTGAATTACAAGGCGGTGGTTTATATTTCCAAGCACCCGCAGTGGTTAAAAATACCACGATTGCAGGCAACCAAGCCATTAACCCAAATTGGGAAGAAGAATGGGAAAAAGGTTTTGGTGCTGGGATTGCACTTAACAAAGATCAAAAATCAACTTTTACTAACGTTACCATTGCTTATAACGAAGCCGGTGCTTTAGGCGGTGGTGTTGAAGGTGGTGAAAACTCGGTCTTTAAAAACTCCATCATTGCGCACAATACTGCTGGCAGTAAATGGGGCATTCAAATCAACTGTATTGCGTCCGTTGTTGACGGCGGTAATAATATTCAAATTCCAACTAAACAAACCAAATTAAACAACGACTACGATTGTTTTAAAGGTCAAGAAGCCGTTGATCCACTGTTAGGCTCTGTAGGGGATTACGGTGGTTTAACGCCAACGATTCCTTTATTAGAAGGCAGCCCTGCGATCAACGCCGGTTCTGGCTGTCCTGACACTGACCAACGTGGTGTAAGCCGTGAAGGTGCATGTGACATTGGTGCTTATGAATACACTAGCGACAGCTCTGCCGCCACTGAGTTTGAAGCAGGCGGAGAAACAACCGGTGATACCAGCAGCTTAAGCCTAAATCTGAATTTGAATGTAGAGACTAAAGATAAAGGCAAAGAAGGTTATCTATACGTTGTGATTTTATTAAATGATGACTCATATTTCTTTGAAAATGAGGGTGCAAAGGTTGTGTGGTTTAAGAGCAGTGAAAAACCTGCTGTTTATCCAATCTTTAAAAAAGTCACTTTGGATAATGGAAAATATTCTATCTTCAGCAATGTGAATATCTCAAACTTAGAGGGTCTTGAGATTTATGCTGGTTATGGACGTACCCAGTCTGATATGGTGAAAAACATTAAGTACAAACGTGTTTATCCTAAATAATGGGTAAAGCTTAATTGCAATGATGATGTAGGGTGTGCGAAACGCCGCCGAGAAGCAGGGTTTGTTTCCAACCTCAATCGGCGTTTTGCCCACCATGCGACATTCCCACACGGCGTGTCACTGCCATTAAGTTAAGAGAGCATGAGCGTTGTAGGGTGGAATAGCGTAGCGTATTCCACCATGAAACTCTGCAAAAAGCTGAGTAAAAACAGATTGTAAGCTGCATGGTGGAATACGGCTTGCGCCTATTCCACCCTACAAACATGCTTAACTTAATGGTAGCGGGTCTGGTGGGCAAAATCCCACATCAACAACAGTTGATTATCAAACAGCATACCGCGTGGGATTTCGCACACCCTACAAGTCCATCATCACCATGACTTTAAACAGCCAGTCTAGCACCGCAAGACTGGCTGTTTTCGTTTGCATGACCCACTAAACACTGTCCTCAACATAATCCCTTAGCTTAAACAGTTGTAAATGCAGCAGAGTGTGCCTATTTAATCAAGGGTAAACGCATAAACGCCTTAGGCGTAATGACTTGTTATCTGGACTCACTTTACTTAACGCAAAAGATGTTATGACCGAATCTATTGAAGACCTCAGTCTCGCGCGCTTTAACGATGCAGCAGATCAGTGGGATGGCAATAGCACGCGCGTCACTTTAGCCCATGCCATTGCAGAAGCCATCGTCACGCATGTGCCGATTAATGACGGTATGGATGCCTTAGAATATGGCTGTGGCACGGGATTAGTCACATTAGCCCTCGCGCACCGCTTTCGCACTGTCGTTGCTTTAGATAATGCATGGAAAATGCTCGCCGTGTTAACGGACAAAATCAAAGAACGACAAATCCCCAATGTCACCACCTGTTGCTGTGATTTAATGCAAGACAATTTGGTGGAGCAAGTGCCTTCGCCGCAGCAATATCACCTTGCGTATAGCAGCATGACTTTACATCACGTTGCCGACGCACCCGCCTTACTGCGCACTTTAAGCAATGCGCTGCACCCCGCAGGTTTTTTAGCCATTGCTGACTTAGAGAAAGAAGATGGCAGTTTTCATCCGCCTGATGTGCAAATTCCCCATCATGGCTTTGAGCGGGAAACCTTAAGCAATTGGTTTGAACAAGCGGGTTTGACCAATATTCAAACCTTCACCGCACATACTATTGAGCGTGAAGATGCAGAAGGGCAAGTCAAACACTATCCTATTTTGTTGACGGTAGGCCAAAAGCCCTTGTTTAGTGAATAAACAATATCGCAAAAGTCAGCCCTGACTTTTGCGACGTATGCACTAATGCCTACATAATTAAATTTTTCGCTAATGCGATTAAGGCTTCTTGATGTTTAACAAATTTGCTCACGGCTTGTTCTGGTGTTTTTGCCAGTCGTTGATGTGGGTCAACTTGTTCTAAATATACATAACCGGGCATGCGACTATTGCGATCCCCTCCATCGTAGTACATCATTAACATTTTCTTGTTTTGATCCAATATGTAATGTGCTTGTTGTAATTGCACTTGATCTTCAATGACATAAATGCCGTACAACATCAGCTTTTCTTCGTTCATAGTCTCACCTTATTCCACGTATGTAAGTGAGGCTATTAAATAGCACAGAAGTTTAACCGCCTGATGACAGGCAACACGGCACATCCCTCCCCGTTAAGCACTTCGATGTCATTTAACATTCATATTTACCTGTCATAGTAGTTCGTTTTTTCACTCTGATTAGCCCCAGTGTGTTATACACATGGCGAAGGAATAGCATTTGCTGTGTAGCACCTTATTGTTTGCTTCCGCAGCAAGTTTGACTAGAAAAACCGCGATAAGGAGTTTTTATGCGTATTACTATTTTTGGCGCAGGGTATGTGGGGTTAGTCACCGCTGCCTGTTTTGCAGATGTGGGCAATCACGTCATGTGTGTCGATGTGGATCAGCGCAAAATTGACTTGCTGAGCCAAGGTATTGTGCCTATGCATGAGCCGGGTATGGATAATTTATTGGCCACCAATATGAGCACAGGACGGCTGCAATTTTCCACTGATAGCGCGGCAGCAGTACGGCATGGTGAGGTGATTTTTATTGCTGTTGGCACGCCGCCTGACGAAGATGGTTCTGCGGATTTGCAATATGTGCTAGGGGTAGCGAATACCATTGGGCAATACATGAACGAAGGCAAAGTGGTGGTGAATAAATCCACTGTGCCAGTCGGTACTGCACAACGTGTGTCTAATAGCATTCAAACGGTTTTAAGTGCGCGTGGGGAAAGCTATGCGGTAGATGTAGTGTCCAACCCTGAATTTTTAAAAGAAGGGGCTGCAATTGCTGATTTCATGCGCCCAGATCGCATTATTTTAGGCACAGAAAGCACACATGCCATTGCGTTGATGCGCGAATTATATGCACCGTTTAACCGTAATCATGATCGTTTGATCGTGATGGATGTGCCTTCTGCCGAATTAACTAAATACGCAGCAAATGCCATGTTGGCGACCAAAATTAGTTTTATGAATGAAATTGCTCGCTTGGCTGAACGCATTGGGGCTGACATTGAGCAAGTACGGATTGGGATTGGGTCTGATCCTCGGATTGGTTTTGACTTTTTATACGCCGGTTGTGGTTATGGCGGTTCTTGTTTTCCTAAAGATGTCAAAGCTTTACGTCGCACTTATCGTGAATATGAAGAAGAACCTAATATTTTGCAGGCAGTAGAAAACGTTAACCAACACCAACAAGGCTTGTTATTCCACAAACTCCAGCAAGTCTTTAACAATCAGTTACAAGGTAAACGTTTTGCACTGTGGGGCTTAGCCTTTAAACCAAACACGGATGATATGCGCGAGGCACCGAGTCGGGTGTTGATGGAACGTTTATGGGCAGCAGGGGCGCAAGTGCAAGCCTATGATCCTAAAGCGATGCAGGAAACACAGCGTATTTATGGTGATCGTGACGATTTACAATTATGCACCTCGCCTACCGAAGCGTTACAAGATGCCGATGCTTTGATCATCGTTACAGAATGGAAAGTGTTCCGCAGTCCTGATTTTGACTTGATTAAGTCAAAGCTAAAAGCGGCGTTAATCTTTGATGGTCGTAACTTATACGATCCAAAACGGATGCGTGCACGCGGCTTTCAATATTATGGCATTGGTCGTGGCGATCAGTTATAAGCGGGATCAACGCTAAGCATAAATTAATTGATGTTTGTAGTCAGCTATAGTACAAAAAAAAGAGAACGCCCGAATAGGATAAAGTCCCCAGTCCTACTACAGACAAAACAGGCGTTCTCTCGATGAAGAAAATAAAGTACAAAACAGTTGATGTAAAGCAATTAGATTGGATTA
>QKBZ01000048.1 GCA_003245895.1 Beggiatoa sp. | reverse complement strand
AATATACCATACTATTTTAGTCGGTCTTAAATTGGGAATTGCTGGTGGTTTACTCAGACTGTTACTAAATTCTGTGGAAGTTGATACGATGAAAATTGAAATCACACCTGAAGATGTCATTAAATATGCAGAATTATTAGAGGAAGTTGGCTGGGATTCTATCAATGTGAGAAATCGCTTGCGGGGGCTAACGCCTGAGCAGCGATTAGAAGGGCTTAACCCTAAGCAACGCTTAGAGGGACTTGACCCTAAGCAACGCCTAGAAGGGCTTGATCTAGAACAACGCCTAGAAGGTTTTGACCCTGAAATTATTGAAGCCTATCTACAAAAAATTAAACAAAATAAAAACCATTAAAAATACGCTTAAATAAAATCAGAAAGAGCTTCAATATTGGTTAAGATATTGAGGCTTTTTTTTTGCAAAATTGTGCATAACTTAAACCACATCAAAACCATGCCATTACACTACGCACACAAGATGCTCTAGGGGGTTATGATGTTACGTTTACACACTTTTTTGCTCGCTTTATTGATTAGCTATACGCCACTGCTCAGCTTTGCAGATGACGATCCCGCACACCACGGAATGCACCATAGCATGTTAGAAATTCCCGAAGGTGCTGCTGTGCCACAAGTGGAATTGCATGTTACACCTGATAGCAAAAGTGGCTGGAATTTGCATTTAGTGACGCAAAATTTTCAGTTTGCGCCAGCAAATTTAGATAAAAAAGAGACTTATCAATTTAGTGAAGGTCACGCCCATTTATATGTTAATGGACAAAAAATCACGCGTTTATACAGCCCTTGGTATTATTTACCCCGTCTTGTTACAGGAAGTTATGAGATTGTCGTGACTTTAAACACAAACGGTCATCAGGATTTGATGTATCAAGGGCAACGTATTGAAGCCAAAGTGCAGCTTGATGTACCGTAAACTGATTTTGTGGGGCGGATAAGGCGTTAGCCGTCATCCGCCGTTAACGTCGCATGACGCTACGCTTATGCGACCTACTCCCTCTAAAATCCCACAGCCAACCCTCCACGACGCGGATCAGCCGCACCATAATACGTTTCATCATCAATTAAAATGCTAGCAGCTCCGCCCATTGCTGATTGCTCTTTAATTTGATGACCTTTAGCGGTAAGCAAGGCTAAAGTATCGGGTGAAAAGCCTTTTTCTACCTTCAATTCATTAGGCTGCCATTGATGATGAAAGCGAGGTGAATTCACTGCTGTTTGAATATTCATTTGATGATCGATCACATTCACAATGACTTGCAAAGTAGTGGTGATGATTTGCGAACCACCGGGGCTGCCAGTAATTAAAAACGGTTTTTCCTCGCGCAGCACTAACGTCGGCGACATTGAACTTAACATGCGTTTTTTCGGTTCAATCGCGTTGGCTTCATCGCCTAACAAACCATAAGCATTTGGCACATTAGGTTTACTGCTGAAATCATCCATTTCATTGTTTAATAAGAAGCCCGCGCCAGTCACCACAATGCCTGAACCAAAACTAAAATTTAGTGTGTAGGTGTTGGCGACCATATTACCCGCCGCATCTATCACAGAAAAATGTGTAGTTTCAGTGCTTTCGTAAGCAACAGGATTACCCGCACTGACTTCTTCATTAACATGATTTAAATCAATTTTTTCTGCTAGCGTTTTGGCGTAGGCTTTATTGGTTAACCCCGCGATAGGTACGCTGACAAAATCGGTATCGCCTAAAAATTTAGCGCGATCTGCATACGCAAATTTCATTGCCTCGGCCATGATGTGCATCGTTGTTGCGCTGCCAAAGCCTGATTGTGCCAAGTTAAAATTTTCTAAAATATTTAGCATTTGTACGATATGTATCCCACCAGAACTAGGCGGTGACATGGAGTACACATCGTAACCGCGATACGTGCCGTGTATCGGTTCACGTAACACCGGACGATATTGGGCTAAATCTTCATGCGTAATATAACCGCCGTGTTGTTGCATTTCAGCCACGATTAAATCGGCAATTTCACCTTGATAAAACGCGGCAGTACCTTTTTCAGCAATTAATTTTAAGGTTTTCGCTAACTCAGGTTGTTTAAACACCTCGCCTGCTTGATACGGTGCTCCATCTGCTTTGAAAAATATGGCTTGCGAGGAAGGATGACGTTGCAAGGCAAAAGCGCGTTCAGAAATGCCGCGTGCTAAGCGAGGTGACACAATAAAACCTTCTTCTGCCAGTTTTATCGCAGGGGCTAAGGCTTCTGCTAATGACAAAGTGCCATAGCTCTCTAAAGCCAACGCTAAACCGGCAACCGTCCCTGGCACACCTGCGGCTAAATGGGTGTAACGGCTTAAATGGCTATTGGCTGTACCGTTAGTCAAAAACATATCGCGATGCGACTTATTAGGTGCCATTTCTCGGTAATCCAGTGCCACAATTTGATTGTCAGCAGCAGAACGTAACAACATAAAACCACCACCGCCGATATTACCCGCTCTTGGCAAAGTAACCGCTAACGTGAAGCCGATTGTCACCGCTGCATCTACTGCATTTCCGCCTGCTTGCAACACCGCTAAGCCTGCTTCACTGGCGTAGCTATCCGCAGTGACCACCATCCCCTGTTTAGCTGAAACAGCATCAAAACGGTCAGCTTGTTGTAATAACGGGGGTTTCGCAACACACAACGCACTCCATAACAATAATAAAAACAGGCTAGATAAGCGATGCAACATCATGAGCACTCCTTAGCAAATTTACAAAATAACGCAATATCAATTGATAATAGGGACAATCACAACAGATTGAAGCGCAAAAAACTTGATTAAAAATAATTCTAAGCAGTTGAACTAACTGTTTATAAACAAGATGCAATTACATTTTAAATAAAAATTATTTTATTTTGTTTAATAAATATCTTTTAGTTTTATAAGCTTACTTGAAATAGTCATGCTTTATCCTTTAAAACATTGCGGAAAAGTTTAAAACTTGTAACAATTTTGTAAATTTTTATACCAAGGAAAGTTTATGTTTGCCTCTACTGCTTATGTACGTTTGTTATTCAGCATGATAATCACGCTTTTGTTAGTGGCCTGCAACTCTCAAGAAAATAGCCCGCCTATGCGCATTGGCACTAATATTTGGGCAGGTTATGAACCCTTATATTTAGCGCGTAGCCTGCATTATTTTTCTGAAGATAAGGTGCGTTTAGTTGAAAACTCTTCAACTTCTCAAAGTTTACGCTTATACCTTAACGATCACTTAGATGCGGCAGCACTGACATTAGATGAAGTATTATTGTTGCAGCAACGTGGCGGCAAGCCATGCGTAGTATTAGTTATGGATATTTCTGATGGTGCAGATGTTATTATTGCTAAGCCAGAAATTAAATCATTAGCAGACTTAAAAGGTAAGCGAATTGGCGTAGAGAATACAGCAGTAGGTGCTTACACCTTAGCACGAGCGTTACAACTGGCAAATATTAGTCTCGACGAAATTCAAATTGTATCGCTAGAAGTGGATGAGCATGCACAATCCTTTTTAGCCGATACAGTTGATGCTGTAGTGACGTTTGAGCCTGTTCGCACCCAACTGCTCAGCACCAATGCGAATCAAATCTTTGATAGTAGTCAGATTCCAAATGAAATCGTCGATGTGTTAGTGGTTCATCAAGATTATGTGCAGAAATACCCAGAACAAGTGAAAAATGTATTAGATAACTGGTTTAAAGCACTCAGCTTTTTTGCTGAAAATCCAGCGGAAGCCGCGACACATATGGCACCTAGAATGAGACTGCCTGCATCAGAAGTCAGTTCTATGTATGAAGGCTTAGTATTACCAACACAAATGCAAAACCGTCAATTATTAGGTATCGATCAGGCTAATGCCCCTTTACGAGTAACGGCTGAAAAACTGAATCAAATTATGTTAAAACAAAAATTGTTAAGTCGTTCAGTTGAGGTAGATAATTTGTGTATTTATAACCAAGCGTTATAAACGGAGAGAGATGATGGTAACTTTCTTTCGCTCCATTAATTTTACTTTAATTTGTGCCATTCTTATGTTGGTGTTGGCACAAAATGCGTTTATTTTTTATAACACTTTACAACAAGCCAATACGCGTATTGAGCAAGATAGTAGCAACTCCCTAAAATTTCACTTAGAACACTTAGCGGAGAATGTGCGTTATTTATTGCGTACACAAGATTACTTACGTGTGCAAGAAGAAGTGACCGGTTTAAGTGCTGATCCCAGTATTAAACTGGCAATGTTGCTTGACGAAAAAGATGTAGTATT
Organism: Beggiatoa sp.; assembly: GCA_003245895.1. Taxonomy (GTDB): domain Bacteria; phylum Pseudomonadota; class Gammaproteobacteria; order Beggiatoales; family Beggiatoaceae; genus SZUA-411. The sequence continues at coordinate 2,843 of QKBZ01000048.1, read as the reverse complement.
GGCTTCATTGAGACGAGCAGATATTGGGGGCACCTTTGTTTCTAATTTAAAGACTTATACAGCGTTAGAGCAAGAACACCCTTTATTGCAACACAGTCTTGCTGAAGCACGCGCAAAGCTCGTGTATCAAATTCAGTTTAATGCTGATAACAGCGGGGTTTATGGGCTTTATCCAATATCTATGGGCAGAACAGGCCATAGTTTGCGCCCTGATCGTCAAGGGGTTTTATTGGTCTGGCAAGATTTAAGCGCACTTAAAGCGGGTGTGCGAGGCGATTTATTAACACAAAGCTACGATGCTGTATTGGCCGTGATATTCGGTGCTTTGTTGATTTTAAGCATGTTTAGTTATTGGGTAGTGCGCCCGATTAACCATTTAAATGTCGCAGCGCAACACCTTGCATCTCGTAACTGGGAATATGTGAAACAACTTCCGCTCCACCGTAATGATGAAGTAGGACATCTAGCCAAAGCCTTTGCCCGCATGAGTCGTCAACTCAAAGACTTATTTAACGATTTAGAAGCTAAGGTACAAAAACGCACACAACAGTTAGAAGTGGCAAATGCAGAAATCTGTTCGTTGAATGAGCGCTTACAAGCGGAAAATGTGCGTATGAGCACAGAGTTGGAAGTAACGCGCCGTTTGCAACAAATGGTGTTACCGCATGAAAAAGAACTACAACAAATTGATGATTTAGATATTGCCTGTTTTATGGAACCTGCCAGCGAGGTCGGCGGCGACTATTATGATGTGTTGCAACATAATGGTCATATTAAAATTGGCATTGGCGATGTGACGGGACACGGTTTAGAAAGCGGTGTGTTAATGCTGATGGTGCAAACTGCTGTGCGTACCTTGCTGCTCAACAACGTCAATGATCCACGTGTGTTTATGTCAACGCTAAACCGCGCCATTTACGACAATGTGCAACGCATGAAGTCGGATAAAAATTTAACCTTATCAATTTTAGACTATAACAACGGACGGTTATCACTTTCAGGTCAGCATGAAGAGGTGTTGTATGTGCATCGCTATGGCGACATTCGCCGTATTGATACCATTGATTTGGGCTTTATGGTCGGTCTGACGGAAGATATTAGCGAGTTTGTTAGCAATGTAGAGGTTGAACTACAACTAGGTGAAGGCATTGTGTTGTACACAGATGGCATCACCGAAGCCCGCAACGCGGCAGGTGAGTTATATGGCATTGATCGTTTATGTCATGTGATCCAAACGCATTGGCAATGCAGCGCACAAGCAGTGCAGCAAGCGGTAATTAATGATGTGCGTCAACACGTTGGCGATCAAACTTTACAAGATGATTTGACCTTATTGGTGATTAAACAAAAGACCTGTCGGGAAATGATGGTGAGCACTGCACCGCAGGTGAAGTTGGAGGATATGGTTGTTTAACGGGCGTTAAGTTAAGCGGTTTTGTAGGGTGGAATAGGCGTAAGCCGTATTCCACCATATGGCTTACAATCTGTTTTTACTCTACTTTTTGCAGAATTTTATGGTGGAATACGCTGCGCTATTCCACCCTACAATGACGATGCCTGTTTAACTTAATGGCAGTGACACGCCATGTGGGAACGAGAAACCAATTGTTTTTACAATAAATATTTCGTCGAACTCAGGTCAAGCCACCGACGGCGGATGACGGCTTACGCCTTATCCGCCCTACAAGATCAAGCATTTAACTCAATGGCAGTAAGGATTTAGGTGAGGGCAATCCTAGCCCAACTAAACCAAGCATGTGAACCGCCTAAAAAAAGGGCGCACGTCAACAAAAACTCTCTTAATAAACCTATATTTAGTAAGTTAATTTACCATGTAACCTTAGTCACAACCTGCCCACAAAGACCTGTCGTCTTTGCTACAAAATGCCCACTTTAAAAACTAAGATTTAGATAAAACAACAACTTAAAAACATGGAATGGTCTTTGCTGAAACAGTGCGTACAAAACCCTGCAATGCCATTTTGTAACGAGGATTGTGTAATGATGGAATTAAACGTGTTAGGGCAGGAGCCAACGGCCGCGCCCAAGGGTGGATGCTCAGCCAGTTCTTGCGGCACTACCGATGATCAATTGAATCACCTGCCGGAACATATCCGCGAGAAAGTACACAACCACCCGTGTTATTCGGAGGAAGCGCACCACTACTATGCGCGTATGCACGTAGCGGTTGCCCCAGCTTGCAATATTCAATGTCACTATTGCAACCGTAAATATGACTGTGCGAATGAATCTCGCCCAGGTGTTGTGTCTGAGTTGTTATCACCAGAACAAGCCATTAAGAAAACATTAGCGGTTGCAGCTAATATTCCACAAATGACAGTGTTAGGCATTGCGGGTCCAGGCGATCCCTTAGCCAACCCAGAGCGCACTTTTGAAACTTTCCGTGCGTTATCTGAACAAGCACCGGACATTAAATTATGTGTGTCTACCAACGGTTTAGCTTTACCAGAATCCGTTGAAGAATTAGCCAAACATAATATCGATCACGTCACGATCACCATTAACTGTGTTGATCCTGAAATCGGGGCGAAAATTTACCCTTGGATTTTCTGGAAAAACCGCCGTATTCGTGGCGTAAAAGGCGCGGAAATCTTAATCGAGCAACAACAAAAAGGGCTGGAAATGCTGACCGAACGCGGCATTTTAGTCAAAGTGAACTCGGTGATGATTCCAGGTATTAACGATCAACACTTAAAAGAAGTGAGCCGAATCGTTAAAGAAAAAGGCGCTTTCTTACATAACGTAATGCCTTTAATCGCTGAAGCTGAACACGGTACTTTCTACGGTGTGATGGGTCAACGTGGGCCAGACTCTGAAGAATT
>QKBZ01000345.1 GCA_003245895.1 Beggiatoa sp. | reverse complement strand
AATCCGTCGTTTAGTTCACTCGTGACGTGGCACGTCACGACTGCATTCCCACGCAAAGCGCGTGGGAACGAGAAGCATAACTTTGTTTTTAATGATAATTTTCGTCAAACTCAGGTAAAGTAAAGAATGAACAAAATCCTGTACCGTTCATTCTGAGAATTCTTTAATCCTGTAAATTCTGATTCAGACAGCAAGCGTCGTGGCGGATGACGGCTATCGCCTTGTCCGCCCTACAACTCAGTTTGACGCGAAGCATCAGCACAATAAGCACAAAAACAAATACCAACATCACTGGTATATCCCGCCATACACTATAAGGTGTACCCCCTTGCATTGGCTGCACTGTCTGATACAACACACCCTGTTCTGTTAAAGGCAATTGCTGAATCACCTGCCCTTTCTCATTAATCACCGCCGTTACCCCCACCGTACCTGCTCGCACTAACCAACGTCCATTTTCAATGGCGCGGATACGGGCTACTTGTAGGTGTTGCGCAATTTCTGCGGTGTTGAGGAATATCGCGTCGCTGCTGCTGGTGAGTAAAAAATCGGCGTTTGGCAAAGCAGCGGCAACTTGTCCCGCAAAGCCGATTTCATAGCAAATGGAGACACCGGCAATATGTTGACCTACAGGGAGTTGTGGTTGTTCTCGGCGGGGAGGATTAAAACTATCGCCTTTAACTTCTAACCAATGCCACAGCCAGTTTAACCAAGGACGCAGCGGAAAAATTTCGCCAAAAGGCACTAAATGCTGTTTGTCATAGACCCAACGCTGTTCGCCATCAAGCACTAACAAACTATTGTGCATGATGCCATGTTGTCGGTCTTGGATTCTAACCCCTAGCACCACTTGTTTATGTTGCTGTTTTGCCATTTGTTCCAAGGGTCTTAAATAGGTCTCAAACATCGGTTTGATGATGGCGAATTGCTGTGTTTGTCCATTATCTTGAATACTTAATTCGTAAGTTGCCCAAATGTTGGGATCAAGTCCGCCGTCACCAATCTGTGTCTCATCATTTAATGCAGTGGCATGCAGTGTAAATTGTGTTTCAGGCCACACCACGACATCACTTGTTTGCCAAGCGGTTTGAGTCACGCGCTGCACGGTTTCCAGTTGCTCAATATTGCCAATGCCGTCTTTGCTTAAATAAGCTTGCACAGCCGCAATACTAAATGGTTCACCTTGTTTATGTGTCCAGTCAATTTGCTGCAAGGCCGCGCCGCCTAACCAAAACAACACGATTACGGTTACACGATAACGCCAACTTAACAGCAGACTGCTGGCACTTGCCGCGACCAGCAAGCTAACACCATACACACCTATCAACGGCAGCCAGCCTACTAACGGGCTATCTAATTGTGCATCTCCCAAGTTAAACCACGGAAAACCGGTTAAAAACCAGCCGCGCCACCATTCTGCAAACACCCATAGGCAGGGAAATAACAGCAAAGCGCGGTAAGGTTTCGCACATTTGGCGCGTAGTTGTACATATAACCAACCGGCAACGCCCATGTATAAAGACATCACGCTGATAAAAGTGACAGTAAAAACGATGCTAAGTAGAGGACTGATTTTGCCCAGAGATTGCGGTGTTAGATAAAGCCAATAACCGGCACTCGATAACAAGCCGACGTTATAAAACCAGCCAGCGGCAAAGGCTTGGCGTGGTTTTGCGTGTTCCCAGATGAAAAATAAATAACACGGCGCGAGCAGTGCCAGTAGTGAAAAATTGAACGGTGCGAAGGCAAGTGCTGTTAAGCCGCCGATGGGTAACAGCATTGCGGGGTGACGAAGGTAACGCAAGAGGGAGGTAGGCATTTAAAGGTAATTCATCTGTACGGAGTGTGCGAAACAGTGAATTTCGCACACTCTCCCATTCATTAGCGGCAATCAGAACCGTAATCCCGTCCTATTGCGGTAATTTTGGAGCTAGTCACTTTAGTGATGGTGATGTTATTTGAGGTGTCCATTGTGCCACCTTTTGACAATGCACAACCATCACCTGTGGTTGCATACACTTGGCATTTGTCATTTGAGGATTCGCAGCTAAATTGTTTTCTCTCTTTATAAGGAACGACTTTCTCAGTTGCAGGTGCCCAACGCGCACTGTCGGCACGGTCATATACACACACGCGAATATCATCCAGCCCATCGCTGTCGCAGTTTCTCACATAAAACTTCACAGTTGAAACATCATCACTGGCAAATGCAGCACCTGCATTGAATAAAGTTGCACCGAACATGGCAGCGATAATGGCTTTTTTCAGTAAACGTGTCATGGCTTCTATCCTCAAGTAAATTTGAAATTTGGTTTGCTTGGAACATAATTTAGTGGCTTATCTGAATTAAGTCCAGCAAAAATTGGTCGATTTACCGCAAAAAATGACAAGCGGTCGTTTTTGGAGGATGTGCAGTATTGACGTGAAATGCTGAATGGGTAGTTTGTCTTGCCGCCGAATGATGGTTAAATTATTGATATTTATTATTTTTACATGATTATTAAGCGTGTCGTTTTGCTTGTCAGTAGATTTTATCGATCACTAGCGATGATAAATGGACATTTTTAACCACAAATTTTTTGTTCTATTTGGAACTAAAATAGCGAAATACAAAAATATCCACTATACTGTGTGTGTACGTTTACAAGGATATAGGGATGATACAATGCGTATTGCGTCCCCCTAGCAGCGTTAGCGTATTGTAAAAAAACATAAAAAAGGATAATGGGGTGTCGCGCTGGCAAAGCCTTTCGCGCCATTCATGGCGGATAATGCCGTTGGTCTTATCCAAATAACACTACACCGCAGCCATACGCTTTAGTTTCAACAGACTAAATGGATTGCAATACACAAAATACGTTATGCATAACCAAACTCCAGAAACCAGCACCGCCTTGCAAACCGCGTTGCGTAAGATGTTAAAAGCCATTGCACACTTAGTGTTACGCTTTGGTTTGTCTTATGAACAATTCGACGAAATTGCAAAACAGGCATTTGTGGAAGTGGCGGAAAACGACTTCGCCCTCCCCGGACGTAAGCAGACAGATTCTCGTATTGCGGTTGTGACTGGTTTATCACGTAAAGAGGTCAAACGCCTGCGCGACTTGGAACGTGATCCCAGTGAACACACCACGCCTGTGCAATATAATCGTGCAGCACGGGTGTTAAATGGCTGGTTAAAAGATCGCGCCTACCAAGATGCAGCGGGTGTACCTTTGGTGTTGCCAGTGGAAGGGGAAGATCACAGCTTTACCCATTTAGTCCGCGCACATGGGGGCGACATTCCTGTGCGGGCTGTGTTAGATGAGTTAGTGCGTATCGGCGCGGTGTTGCGACAAGAAAATGGGCAAGTTCGTGTGTTACATCAAGCCTATATCGCGGCGGGTGATATGGCGGATAAGCTCACTATTTTAGGCACCGATGTCATGTTACTGATTGATACTATCTGTCATAACCTAGAAGTTGACTCAGACGAAGCCTATTTACAATTAAAGCTCTCTTATGACAATTTGCCTGCCGAGGCAATTCCTTTACTACAACGTATTTCTGCCGAGGATGGGCGTGTTTTGTTACAACAATTAAACCGTTGGTTTGCCGACAAAGATCGCGATGCGAACCCTAATGCCGAACAAGGTTCAGGTCGTTATTATGCCGGTGTGGGTCTATATTTTTTCTGTCGAAATGTAGAAAAACCAACTTTATAAGGAATAAAGGGCGATGCACATAAAATCCAGATGCCTATGGCTATTATTGTTCCTCTTACAACTGACCGGATGTGGTGGTGGTTTAGGGGATATTGCCCAAGGCGGCATCGACGGCACGGGTTTAGGCATCGGCCCTATTTCCAAATTCGGCAGCATTTTTGTCAATGGCATTGAATACGACACCAGCGCAGCGGAAATAAGCATCAATGGTGAAGCGGGTAGCCCTGAACAGCTTAAATTAGGCATGTATGTCGATGTGTTGGGCGCACAAGACCAAACTGAGCAACAAGGCACGGTTGACAGTCTTGAATACCGTGATCTGCTGCGGGGACAAGTGCGCTATATCAATGTCGAAAATTCTAATTTGCAAGTGTTAGGGCTTGAAGTGCGCGTTACTGAAAATACCTTCTTGTATGGCATTGACTCGCTTGCCGATTTACAAGTAGGCGACATGGTACGTGTAAGCGGTTCGGCTTTAACGAGTGATGGTGAGACAGCCCCTGCTATTGAAGCGACTTTACTGGAATATCTGCCACAAACCGCTGATACTTTTTCGGTCATCAGCGTTTTAGTTAACTTAGATGAAAGCACGCAAAGCTTTTTCATCGGTGGGCAACGCTTTCTGTATGGTGAGGCGCAAACTTTACCTGAGGTCTTATCCGAACATACGCGGGTCGAAGTGACAGGGCGGCAAGTGCAACAGGATAATGGTTCTATTTTGTTTATGGTTGATACTGTCCGCGAGTTACCACCTGCACCGTTGTTGGAAGGTAGCACGGCACAAATTGACGGCAAGATCACCCGTTATGTTGATCCGCAAAACTTTGATGTGGAATATCGGCGCGTCAGCCTAGCGCAATCCTTAGTTGATAGTTTAAGTGAAAATTTGCGATTAGGTTTAAGTGTACACATCAGCGGTACTAGCAATGCAGATGGCGTGATAGAGATTGATAGCATTGAAACCTTTGCCACTGCATTGCCTGTCAATCCACCGCGCTTATTAAGCATTCGTGCCAGTGGTTTGGCGCAACATATTGCCTTAGATGCTGAGCTAAATCCTCAAACGCTGACAGTGTTTGGTGTCACGGGTTTGCTCAGTGCCGAGACTATTTATAATGACACTGGCGGTGATCCTGACTATGGCGCGGCGGATTTACGCACGGGTGATTATTTAATGTTGTTAGGCACTTTAGATGCACCAGATGCCTTTCAAGTTGACTATGTATTTCGCCTGCCCTTTGTACCCGCCAATGTTCGGCAGTTAATGGGCAATAGCAGCAATATAGACAGCGTTAACCGACAACTCAGTATCTTAGGTGTCAATGTGCTGTCTTCTGAACAAACCCGTCATTTCGATGTCTCAAACGACAGCGATTTTCAATTAACCCCACCCGGCCCACCTGTGTTTGCGTCAACAGAGACGCAAGTTAGCGCAGAACAGTTTTTTACCCAGTTACAAAACCTGCCAAATCAGGTGGTGTATGTGATTGGCGATGTGCAAGGTGATCAGGTGTTAGCAATAGAGTTGATGTTGTTGCCGTTTGAGTGGGGACAGTGATGGTTTTGAGTGGGGTGTTTGGTTTTTGCGGTGAATAGCTGTCATAATCGCCGCAAAATATGCGGTGATTATGATGTGGATACACGAATACGAAAACTGGACAGCCTTTACATGGGACACTGAAGCCATCGGGCAGAAGCTTGCTAAGGTACGTTATCTTCAGGGGCGTTTATTGGGGCGTATGGAGGGGCTTGGTTTTGATTTACGCTGTGAGGCCAGTCTTGATACGCTAACTAATGATATTGTGAAATCTTCCGCCATTGAGGGGGAACAACTCAATCGAGCAGATGTCCGTTCTTCTTTGGCGCGACATTTGGGGATTGAGATAGCGGGCATGGTGCCGCCGAAACGTGATGTCGAGGGCATTGTGGAAATCATGCTGGATGCAACTCAACATTATCAGCAAGCTTTAACCGCAGAACGCTTATGCAATTGGCATTGTGCTTTATTTCCGACAGGGCGCAGTGGCATGTATTCCATTACTGTTGGCGCGTGGCGTTCTGATGTCATGCAAGTTGTTTCAGGCGCGATAGGCCGACAAAAAGTACATTTTGAAGCCCCTGTTGCAGATAGACTTGCAGCAGAGATGACTGCCTTTCTTGATGCTTTTAATCACATTTCCTCTCTTGATCCTGTTCTTAAGGCCGGTATTGCCCATTTATGGTTTATCACTATTCATCCATTTGATGATGGTAATGGGCGAATTGCGCGTGCTATCACGGATATGGCATTGGCTCAGGCTGACGGTTCACAAGAGCGCTTTTATTCTATGTCGATGCAAATCGAAGCTGAGCACGAGGATTACTATAAACAGCTTGAGTATCAACAGCGGGGTAGTCCTGATATTACACAATGGCTTGCTTGGTTTTTAGCTTGTTTAGAGCGGGCAATTCATAAAGCAGATGAAACATTGCAGTTAATTCTGTACAAGGCGCAACTTTGGGATCGGATTAATGTTCAGCCTGTAAATGAACGTCAGACTTATATCATTAATCGAATGTTGAATGATTTTAAAGGGCATATGAATACCTCTAAATATGCCAAGCTTACGAAGTGTTCTAATGATACGGCTTTGCGAGATATTAATAAGTTAACAAAACGCGGGATTTTTATTCAGAATCAAAGCGGTGGGCGGAGTACGAGTTATCGGTTGGCGGTGCTTGAGGAGATTGGGGGGATCTAATGAGACAGAGTGATCAAATGGATAAAATAGAACATTATTGCTAATTAATTGAAAGTATTTTAATTGTCATCATAATTGATAATATATGTGAACTTACTCTGTGGAATCCATTCAATGTCTATAATATCTCCTCCCTTGAGTCGATCTATATCTATTTCTTCATGGATTTTAGGTAAAACAGGGCCAAAATAAGCTACTTTTGCAGGTAAAGTAACTTCCATGCCGAACAATTTGATTTTATCACATTTTTCTTGCACTATTTTTATTGAAAGAGGTGATTTAGATTCTAATAGAAATTTAGCATTTTGAAGGTCATTATCAACTGTTAGCTTGCACATTATTTTTTCTGTTATTTTATTTATGTCAGAATTTTGTTTTCCTTCAATAACATCAACTGCTTCTAATATGTTTTCATATTCTTTATCCGTAAGGGATATGTTTTTTTCATATCGAATATCAAAATTAAATTTTTCAGATATTACTTTACAGCAATAAATATAATGTAAAAAATCATATGTATTTAATAAAGTATCTGATTTATCTACTTTTTGTCTTGCACTTGAAATAATTTGATTCCCATCAATTTCCAGAGAAGTGAAAAGCTCCCATCCCTCAATCATATTATTATATAAAGAGTATATCGTTTTGAAAAATGGTAAATTATTTATTTTTAATCCTTCCCATTTTTTAAAGGAGTG
>QKBZ01000231.1 GCA_003245895.1 Beggiatoa sp. | reverse complement strand
TCCATGATTGTGTTCAACGCTATATCTGGTTTTACAACTACCGCAGATTACACTCTGCTATTGACTACATGACTCCACATCAGAAAAACTTATCTTTTCTAAATGTGGCTTAGATTTTCTACAAAAAAACTTGACCATTACACCTCTTTCCTCACTTGCATATTGAGTTTTAACACTTTCATGTGAAGTCATTATCGTTTTCTAAATCTTTGGAAAACCATATCGGAGCAATCTGGAATTTTGTCCATTACTATAACTTCAATTTATTGAACACATAATTTTGCTTATATCACTACTTGGACAACACTACCGAAATTACATATCTCAACTCGAATCAAAGATGGATGAGCAGTGTTACCTAAACGCTGGGTGGTAGAACGAACATTTGCATGGCTGAATCAGTTTCGTCGATTAGCCAAAGATTTTGAAATATTGACGGCTACTTCTGAAAATATGATACGGATTGCTATGCTGAAAATATCCCTTGCCAAGTGCATCTAAGTTTTTACCAGACAGCCTCTAAGATATCAGATTTAAATTAACTGCTCTAATTCAACCGCATCAAACTAGCCGCCTCCAAAGCCGGATACAAATGCGTCACCGAGCGCGTAAATTCCTGATGTCCCACGCCCCAATTCACAAAAGCTTCTGGCAACGGCGTTTGCATCACCTCAGCCATCGCTAAGCCTTGTTGTGCAGCGTGGTTCAAGGTTTGTTCTAACCATTGCACATAAGCGCGGGTTTGCTGAATCGCTGCGTGATCAGACACCACTTCGCCGTGTGAGGGTACCATTAAACTAAAGTCCATTTTATCTAGCTGGTCTAAGGCATTTAACCAGTCTTGTAAATTGGCGTGTGGTGTGGTGGGCATGCGGTTGAAGAAGGCTAGGCCGCCAGCGAATATAACGCCTGTATTGGTGTCTTTAATCACTAAATCTGCGTGTGTGTGCCCGTGCAACGCGGTCAATTCAAATTGATGATCACCTAGCGTAAAGGTACCGGTTTGCACTTCTTCTGTGGGTATCAGCGGTTCTGTGCCACGCATCCAACGTCCTACCATACGGTACATATTGTCGGTTAACATATCGGCTTCGAGACGAATATCAGCGATGGTTTTCGGCAAAGCTGCTAATGGCACGTCTTCAAAGGCTTGGTTGCCTAGAAAGCGGTCAGGGTGGCTATTGGTGTGCAAGACTTTGGCAATCGGTTTATCGGTGATATTGGCGATGGCGGCGCGTAATTGTTCGCCATATAGCAGTGAAGGCCCTGTGTCGATAACTAACACGCCTGCTGAGGTGATAATAAAACCTGTGTTGATGATATTGCCGCCATTGCGCAGGGTAAAATCTTCCGTTTTGCCGATTAATACATAAGTGTCGGTCGCAATTTTGCGCGGTTGCAATTGATAGTCTAAGTTGGCGGCTTGTAGGTTGAGACTTAACCAGCAGCCGATGATAACCAATCCTAGCTTATGGAAGATATTCATTGTGTTAACACTGCCTCCGAGTCATAGCCATTGGTGTCTATGACACTGATTTGCAGCGTTTCTGTAGCTGCAAGCTTGGCAGGTAAGTTAAAGCTGAATAAAGGGTTTTCGCCAATCGGTTCAAATGGCTTGACGGTTAATACTGGTTTTCCTTCGGCATCGCGTATCACCATTTCCTCGACATAAAAGGCCGGAATGCCAGCGACTAAGCCGGTGTCCATGGGGTGCATAATGCGCACACGTACCCGCTCGCTACCGTCAGCACGCGACCAGCGTTTGCCATACACTTGACCTAATGTGTCTTCCCAATTGCCTTGTGAGCGTCCTGCGCTGGGCAAGGTACAACCGCCACCTGCGGCATCAATCCATGTGCCACCGACATGCCAACCGTCTTTGGTTAACACTGCCGCCCGCACGGGGCTGGCTTGTTGCAGCTTCAAATCAAAGGCAATGAAAGGTTCGGCTTGTTGCGGATAAAACTCTAAGACGCGCGGTAGCGGGTTAAAGTCAGCAAACACTAAGATTTTTTCAATATCGGCTAAGTCTTGCACTTGTACTGCAATCGGTACATGCATGGAATCTTCTGCGCTGTCAGGGGCAAAGACTTGCACACGCGAGTCAAACTGCACGGGCTGATCTTTGAGAAAAGCATGGTACATGGTGACCCATTGCACAGATTCTAAGGGATCGGCAGGCATGTTAGCGGTAGGGGAGACAGCATGCGCATTGAACGCGGCGCATACCCATACAGCTAGGTAGAGTAAACGACTGAACATACAGACTAACCTTTACTTTGATGGTATATCGACCACGGCGCACGCAGAAAGCGCACAATGCAGAGATGCCGTGTGTGATAGAGGCTTGACCGCACCTACCCGAAAGGGCTCCTCCAATTTCGGGTTGTCAAGTCAGGTGCAGGCAAGCGAAAAGAAAAAAAGAAACCGAGTTAGGCTCGGTTTCGAGCAGTGTGTATCACGCTGTTTAATCGGTTTTTGCGTCTTCTGCTTTAGGTGCTAAAGCGGCTTCTGCTGCTGCGGCTTTTGCTTCGTCTAAATTCAGAATCCATGTCAGCAATTTCTTTAAGTTGTCATCGCTAACGGTAATCATTGGCGGCATTGCGATCCCAGCAGACTCTTCTTTCCAGTGTTTGCTGTAAGGGTTGCTGCCTTGGCGAATGGTGTTTAACAAGTTATCAAACGCTTCAGGGGTATCATGATAGCGATGTGCCACTAATAAGTACGGAGGGCCAAAAGGCAAGCCGTTTGCATCTGTTTCGACTTTCTCACGAGGTGTTAAGTTGTGGCAGTTTAAACACGCGCTCTCTTGCAATAAGTTTAAGGTTTCCATGTCCACTTCTGGTGCTGCCGCTGCTTCTTCAGCAGCAAAGGCATTACCAGCAAACCATAAACTTGCAACTGTGCAGGTTGCAATCAATAACTTTTTCATTATGACTTCCTTTCTATAACATCAATTACTAACCAAGCGATGTGGATATATACTTTAATCTACTTAGTTATCAAAGACAAAGGTGTGCAATACACGGGAGCCATTTGTCATACTCACAGTGTATCAACTCCCGCCTGTTGCTAAATTGTAAATTAATTTGCCTTGGGTGCGGTATAGCTCATGCCATATTGACTGAAAATCTCAGACACTTGACCGTGTTCTCGTAAGGTGGTCATGGCTTTTGCTAACAGTTGAGCTAACTCGTCGTTGCCTTCTTTGACCGCTAAACCAACATCCCATTCGCTGCGCAAACCACGCATGCTTAAAGGGTATTCAACCCAGTTTTCTTGCAGCGTGCCTAAGCCACCTTCGATTTGCCCACGCATACCGATAATAGCTTGTACTTGACCGGCTTTAAATGCAGCGATGGCATCGGCAAAATTCAGATAATGTTGCAAGCTCTTGGTGATTTGGCCTTGCATAATGCTGCTTAAGTAAAACGAGCCGACGCTGTCAGTTTCAACCCCAACTTTATGATGTTGTAAGATTTGTAAATTATTTAATGAAGGGATTTTGCTATTGTCATAAACAGCGACGATAGATTCATGGGCATAAGGCGCGAGAAAAGATACCCGATCATTTTTTTGCGCATATTCTAAATCATAAGGCACCCGCAACATGACATCGGCTGTCCCGCCACCAAGGTAATGTCCTTTCCAGATTGCATTACGCAAGTCGTCGTCCATGTTTTCATCTGCGACCACCAGCATATAGTCAACATTTACGCCCAACTGCTCAGCTAATGCCTTGCCCAGTTCGACATCAATGCCCTTTAGTTGACCTTGGTCACTATAGGAATAAGGTGGAAAGTCTTTATACACGGCAACGCGCAAGGCGCCTTTTTCTTTAATTTGTTCTAAGCTCGCTGCATGCACACTTAGACTGGAAAATAAACACAAGAGGGCAGTTAGCCAAACCAATTTTGGGTGCATAACGGTTTACTCGTGGTTGTATAAAGGAACCAGATTTGTTTTCACTTGTAACTTGGTGTCGCCAACTTCAGTACATTGACCGTCTTCAGCGTCAACCATTTCTGGACTACATAAAGTGGAGATAAACGCCCAAATTGTCCATAAGGCTTCTTGGCTAATTTTTTCTGCCATTTTTGGCATGTACACAGCACCGTTACGCACTACGCCGTTTTGTACGCGTGTTTTAAATAATTCGTCACCCGCTGAATTTTCGTAAGCACCTGATTCTTCGTCAGGGTTATCAACCATATCCATAAAGGTCGCTCGTAAGTCTGGCGCAATACCGCCGGAAACGGCTGCCATACCGTGGCACATTGCACAGTTTTGTGCATAAGCACCTTGGCCAATCTTCACTGCAACAGGGTTACCGTAATAGGGGTTTTCATCTACCCATTCAGTGCCTAATACAGGCTCTAAACCGGTAATGTCCACTTTTTGTGGCGTTACGTTACCGTGTGCGAAAACGATTGTTGAACTGAGGCTCAAACCTAAACAAGCTGCTTTTAAGAATGATTTCATCATAGTTGTACTTCGGTTAATGCTAAGAGATAGAGAACTGTCTTGTCTTATAATGTGTTGCCAGCTTTTTATGTAGGGCGGATAAGGCGGAGCCGTCATCCGCCGAATTGTCGTATGACGCTCCGCTTATACGACCTACATAAAAGAATTACACTGGCAACGAATCAGGCTTACTTCATCGCGGTTGTAGCAGGTGCTGCATCAGATTTATGCAGTTTGAACACCCACAACATGCCGCCTTGGTTTAAAGTACGGATACGTTTGGCAACTTCGCCGCCCCATAATGGAACCGCGCCACCCCAACCAGAAGGCACTGCCACGTATTGTTCGCCGTCCATTTCCCAAGTCACTGGGCAACCGACTACGCCAGAACCGGTTTGGAATTTCCACAATTCTTCGCCAGTGTTTGCATCAAAGGCTTTTAAGTAACCTTCAGGCGTGCCTGTGAACACTAAGCCACCGGCAGTGGTCATGACACCACCCCATAAAGGCGCTTGGTTTTTGTATTCCCATTTCCATTCGCCAGTGACAGGATCGATTGCACGTAAAGCACCGATGTAATCTTCATATAACAGCTTCACTGTGAAGCCCGCACCTAAGTACGCCGCACCTTTTTTATAAGTAATGGGTTCGTTCCATAAGTCCATCGCCCATTCGTTTAATGGCACGTAGAACAGTTTGGTGTCAGGGTTATAAGCCATCGGCATCCAGTTTTTCGCGCCTAAGAACGAAGGTGCTGCAAATACGCTTGCGCCCTTAGTTTCGCCTTCAGGTGCATCCGCAGGATTGCCAGGACGTAAGCCAGTTTCTACTGGACGACCGGTTTCTAAATCAACGTGATCTGCCCAGCCCACTTTGGTAACTGTTTTAAATGCGTTGAGTAATTTACCGTTTTCACGGTTTAACACGTAGAAGAAGCCGTTACGGTCAGCTTTACCGCCCGCTTTGATCACTTGACCATCTTTTTCATAATCAAATGGAATTAATTCGTTAACACCGTCATAGTCCCAACCATCGTGTGGTGTAGTTTGGTAATGCCAAACGATTTTGCCAGTGTCAGGATCAATTGCTAAAGTAGAAGCAGTGTATAAGTTGTCACCTGGACGTGTATGCGCGTTCCAAGGAGAACCGTTACCAGTACCGTAGTAGATTAAGTCGCTTTCTGCGTCGTAAGTACCACCTAACCAAGTCGCACCACCGCCAGTTTTCCACATATCACCTGGCCAAGTTTTGTTCGCTTCTTCGCCTGTGATGCCGTTATCTTCACCATTTAAAGTACCCATGTGGCCTTCAATGGTTGGACGGCTCCAAATTAATTTACCGGTTTTTGCGTCGCGGGCTTCAACTTTACCTACGATACCGAATTCACCGCCCGCAACCCCTGTAATCACCATGCCTTTTACGATGTTAGGCGCGGCAGTCATAGAGTAACCGGCTTTGTAATCACCGACTTTCTCACGCCAAACCCGTTTACCGGTATCTTGGTCAATCGCGATTAATTGCGCGTCTAAAGTGCCGAAAATCACTAAATTATCGTAAACCGCTGCACCACGATTCACCACGTCGCAGCAAGGCATAATGCCATCTGGTAAGCGGTGTTCGTATTGCCACAACTCTTCACCAGTACGTGCATCGATGGCGAACAGACGTGAATAAGAGGCTGTTACGAAGATTTTGCCATTGTGAACAATTGGCTGTGCTTCTTGACCGCGTTGTTTCTCATCACCGTAAGAAAATGCCCAAGCAGGCACTAAATCTTTAACGGTTTCCTTGTTAATCATGGTCATCGGGCTGTAACGCTGACCACCTAAACCCATGCCGTAAGTTAATACGTCGCCAGTGCTGTTTTGGTCATCGAGAATTTTTGCATCCGTGACTAAGTTTGCATCAGCAGCTTCGGGTGCATCTTTCGCAAATACGGTAGAACTTGCGAAAGTCACGGCACCCGTCATCAAAATTGTCATAATATGACGAGTAACGACACGATTAGTGATTTTTTTCACGCTTCATCTCCTTTGTCGGATTCGAGGTTTTTTGTTGTGCGGCAAACAGGTCTCTGTAAGCGCAAGAAGAATGCCAATACTGACGTTAAGTTTTAATCTTTTGTTTTTCCTTACAAAAGTAAGTCTATCTTCAAACTTTATACGTTAGTCAAGGTGTTACGTTAGCGTGACACTTAGGAAAAATTGCGTAACAACTTGTTTCAGTATTGAAACATAAAAATTGTGATTTTTGTAATTCGTCGTTTTACAATTTTGCTACTGGTTTGATTCAGTGTGAATCAGCAGTAAAAAGGGGGAATCTGCCCTTATTTGCGCTGCAAATAAGGGCAGGTATCGCTTAGCGATTGCTGATATACATAGTGACTTCAAAGCCAAAACGCATTTCAGTATAAGCTGGTTTAGTCCACATAAGCCTTAGCCTCCTAGTGTGATCATGAATGTAAAAATGGCACATCTGTTGTTGCTATGATGTTGAGCAAAAACTCGTGGTTATGTACCAGAATCTCAAGTGTAATTGCTAACTTCCAACATTGCAAATGTTGTTGAGGTCACTCAAACAATACTCAGTATCACGACTAAATTAACAAAAACTATACTTTATGCTTTCAAGCGTATAAAAAATCAATATTTACTCAAAAAAGTATTTTTTTTATATAAAAAAAGCAAATTATTTTATTTTTTGTAAATTTGATGGCATTTTT
>QKBZ01000096.1 GCA_003245895.1 Beggiatoa sp. | reverse complement strand
TAGAAAATATAGAAACAATATACCTAACTATATTGTTCGAGTTGTACTGTATCTCTTGCTTCATTTGAGTAGATAGCCTTAATTTTAAAAGGTTATGAGTGGTAAGGACAAATTATCTACAATTTTCAATTTTTTAGCAAGTTATACAACAAAATTGCTATCTGCTTAGCAAATAACTAATGCAATGTCCCTTATTCAAAGCTATCTTAAGAAATGAATATTGACCTGTTTACAACGTGTTTTATACCGCAAATTTTAATCAAGTGGTGCATGTATCCTCAATCAGTTATGCCATTCAATTAATAAATAATTAAATCATTATCCGTTTGACTTATAAGTGGCATCTGTGCGCAATTCTCACCATCATCAACAAACATACCAGCTTAAGCTGAACTCATGCTATTCTCTTAGTTTAGCAGCGAATGTAGAGGATAAACGACTGATGAAGTAGAATAAGAAGAACAAAAAACGATGATATGCGACGCAAACAATGTATGACAGCTAACAACATATACGATGATACAAAAAACTTTTGATTTTATTGGACTTATTTTTACATAACGTGATATAACAAGCATTTTTTGTGTTAATACACTAATTTAATAGAAAAATAGATGTTTTTCCCCTACTCTCCCCGCTCCAAACAATAACAAGCACATCTTTCTATCACATCAAGGAATATGATTTGCTATTATAGTGAGCAGTGAAGTTTGATACATCAAGGACAGTGATGTTGCCTTATAAACGGTTAATTGAAGGTATAAAAAGTATTGTGAAGCCTTTTAAAGTGGGAACCGAGGAAACGACGTTAACACCGCAAACTGCTTTGCCTCCGCAAGAAGAGATTCGACATGTACCGACTCGTATTCCGCGTCCTGAACACAGCGTGTCACGGAATCAGATTAGTAAATCAGCGTTAAAAGTCTTGTATCAGTTGCATAATGCAGGGTATCAAGCATTTTTAGTCGGTGGTTGTGTACGGGATTTGTTGCTGAATATTACGCCTAAGGATTTTGATGTCGTAACCAATGCGCACCCTGAAGAGGTGAAAAGTTTGTTTCGCAACTGCCGCTTAATCGGACGGCGGTTTGTGTTGGCGCATGTGCATTTTGGTAAAGAAATTATCGAAGTGGCGACTTTTCGCGCCCACCATTCTGACGGTGAAGGTGGCTCGATGGTTAATGGGCGCATCGTGCGAGACAATGTATATGGTTCTATCGACGAAGATGCGTGGCGACGAGATTTCACCATTAACGCACTTTATTACGACATTAGCGATTTTGCCTTGCTGGATTACGCGCACGGTATGCAAGACATTCAAGAAGGTGTCTTACGTTTAATCGGTGATCCCATCTTGCGTTATCAAGAAGACCCTGTGCGTATGTTACGTGCGGTGCGTTTTGCTGCGAAATTAGGTTTTCAAATTGACGCGGCTGCCGCAGAACCGATCCCGCAATTAAAAGGTTTGTTAGCGGGTATTCCTAAAGCACGTTTGTTTGAAGAAGTGCAAAAGTTGTTTTTAACTGGACATGCTGCACAGTCCTTAGTTCAGTTACGCCAACATCACTTGTTTCCGGCATTATTTTCAGAAACTGAACAGTGTTTGGCCGATCCTGTTGCAGAGCGTTTAGTGATGCAAGCTTTGCATAATACGGATGAGCGTTTAGCCAATCAGCAACCCGTGACCGCCGCATTTTTGCTGGCAGCTTTGTTATGGCCGCCCGTTGCACAACAAATGCCTAAATTTCGTGAGCAAGATTTGACTGAACAAGATGCCTTATTGGCTGCGACACAGCAAGTGATGGAAAAACAGTTGCAACAGCTTGCGATTCCGCGCCGGATTTTGACGCAAATTCAGGAAATTTGGTTGCTGCAACCGCGTTTAACCCGTCGTCGTCATAACCGGAAAAGCCGTGCCAGTATTGCTAATAATCCACGTTTTCGGGCGGGTTATGATTTCTTGTTATTGCGTGCTGGTGCAGGTGAGCCTGTGCAAACTGATGTCGATTCATGGACACAATTTTTGGCGCAACAGCATGGCAGTGGTGGTGGTCATTACCATACTGACTCAAATGCGGAGCATGGCGACCGTGAGGAGCATGCACATTCACGCATTAATCATCCTACGCGCTTAAAACGGCGCCGCCGTAAACCGCGTAAAACTGATCAAACCACGCCACAGTCTGATTAATATGACTACACGTTGGTTTACCTGTTTTGTGGCATTGGGTAGTAACCTAAATGAGCCACAAGCACAAGTTGAATGTGCCTTAACGGCCTTAGCCGCACTACCGAACACCCGTTTAGTGCGGCATTCGTCTTTGTATCGCAATCCGCCAATGGGCGGCTTAGCACAGCCGGATTATATTAATGCGGTGGCGATGTTAAGCACACAATTATCACCATTAGACATGTTGCATCAGCTACAGCAACTCGAATTACAACAAGGTCGCCAACGCTCAGAACAACAATGGGCTGCACGTATTTTAGACCTTGATCTCGTATTGTATGAAGATCAACAATACCAATCACCGGAACTCACCTTACCCCATCCCGGCTTGCAACATCGCGCATTTGTGTTATATCCCTTATACGAATGCGTGCCTGATCTGATTCTACCCGATGGACAGGCATTAGCGACCTTAGTACAGTATTGTCCTGCAACGGACTTACACCGCTTATAACAAACGTCCTGTGATCACGCGCCAGTGATCCAAACATCCAGCTCATGACCTTAACATTTCCAAGCCTTAACCTTTCGGCAATATCACATTGAGCTGTTGAAAACTTCCCTACTTGATCAGATAGGATATAGATAATGAGTCGAATCACGTTAAATTATTTACGCAAACTCAAGGGCAAAGGTGAAAAATTCGCCTGTTTAACGGCTTATGATGCCAGTTTTGCCCACGTGTTAGAGGAAGCGGGGATAGAGGTGATTCTAGTGGGCGACTCGCTGGGTATGGTCATCCAAGGTCATGACAGCACATTGCCCGTCACCATTGAGGATATGGTGTATCACAGCCGTTTAGTACACCGTGGCTGCCAACGTCCATTATTAATGGTCGATATGCCTTTTATGACTTATGCCACGCCTGAGTCGGCATTGATGAATGCGGCGCGTTTAATGCGTGAAGGTTATGCGCAAGTGGTTAAATTAGAAGGCGGTAGTTGGTTAGTCGATACTGTGCAATTATTGACTGAACGCGGTATTCCTGTCTGTGCGCATTTAGGTTTAACGCCACAATTTGTGCATCAGTTTGGCGGTTATGTGGTGCAAGGGCGCAATGAAGAATCTGCGGAGCGCATTTATAACGATGCGCTAGCCCTGCAAAATGCGGGAGCATCATTATTATTATTAGAATGCGTACCGGTCAGCTTAGCGGAATCAATCACCAAAGCGTTAGATATTCCTGTGATTGGCATCGGTGCGGGTGTGGTGTGTGACGCACAAATGTTAGTGTCTTACGATATGTTAGGCATTACCTTTGGCAAACGCCCTTCTTTTTCTAAAGACTTTATCAGCGAAGCAGGCTCCATGCCCGCTGCCGTGACGGCCTATGTTAATGCTGTTAAAACGGGACAATTTCCAGCGCCTGAACATACGTTTAACTAGGTGTTTATTCGTAGAATGTGCTGAGAAGGAAGCACATCAGTCGTGATAAACGATATACTTCCTTCGCCAGCACATTCCACAAAAAACCGCAAAAATAGCTAATGCTTAATTTGCGTCAGAGGTGAAAAATAACTGCCGTCCACTGTCAGTATTTTCATATACATTGACGTGGAAGAACTTAGCCCCGCTGTCACCATAGGTTTGTTTGTAGTAGGTTTTCAGTTTTACAGTTTGCGGTGTATTGATATACAGCGCACCAAAACCTTCACCATTGCCACCTGTTACACCATCAATCCAACCACCGATATTAACACCGCCGCTCATGGCGTTAGCGTCAACACTGATACCAAATCGACCGCGTGCGTCACCTTCTTGGCTCAACGCTTCAACCACATAAAAACCAGCTTCTAAGACTTCTGTCGTGTATTCAGTGCCAGAAGCAGTTTGTACTGGGCCAAATACCGTTTCACCTTGCGCCGAACCTTTGGATACTTTGAGCGTTAAAGTGCCTACGTTACCAGTGTATTCATAGGCTGATAACTTCACTGCTTCAGCTTCAAATAAATAAAACGCCATAAACCCAGGGGCAGTGCCATTTTCTTTCAAGACTGCACCAGAGTTGAAACCGCCGGTATTCACTAAGCCATTATTATCAAAGCTAATGCCCCAGAAACCTTCGGAAGTAGTATCCAGCATGTTGGCTGTGACAATGAAAAAGCCTGCCTTGTCGAACTCTACGTCAAAGCTACAGCCTGATTGATCACATAAAGACATTAATAAGTTGCTAGGGACACCAGCTTCATTTTCGCCTGAAGTTGGCAAACTACCTGTACATACAAAAAAAGTATCTGTTGCCACTGGACAGTTTTCTAAACTCGCAACGCTGACTTGTCCGCTACCATAGGTTTCAATAGTCATCCCTGCATCACTACCATTGGTAATTGCAACCGGTGTCGTGTTAGCACTGACAAAAACATCGCTGGCTTTAGACACTACATTGTTAGGATTGCTGTCATCTGTGCGCTGATTGCCTTCAATCAAGTTATTGCTCAGCGTCACTTTGTTTTCGCCATCAACCCGCACACCACCTTCATCACCTTTGTTATTCCGCACATTAGAACTGCTTAACACAACGGTTGAATTACCACGCACATCAAGACCAGTACCTTTATTATTGTCAATAATCGCGCCAGCATCTTTAAAGCTACTGTTATAAACCACAATCCCTGCGCCATTGTTTTGATAGCTGTTGCCTGCGCCTTCACACAAAGTATTGAACGCAGCACCGGCATCAATGTGCATGCCTTTTTGTGTATTTGAATCAAAGCTATTGTTTTGTGCACATTGCACAGTGCTGTTTTGCAATTCAATACCAATTTCATTATAGGTAAAGCTGTTGCCGTCTAATGAATACACGCTAGAACTTTTACCATCGCGGTATAAGATACTGATACCACGTTCAGAAATTGTTGAGCCATCATAAATGGTTTTATTGTTGCTGACATATAAGACATCACTGCCTTGAATATCGATGCCTACGCCTAAGTTTGCAGATAAGCTATTGTTGGTGATTTTACAAACGGTGGAATCTTTATGTACCACAATACCACCTTGTAAATTGCTTTCCACGTAGTTGTTGGCAATGCCATCGTTAGAGCAACTAGATAAGGTGGTCGAATCTGACACTACACCGCGTTCATATACACCAATCCCATAAGGGCGGTTGCCTTTCACTTCATTGCCGATGACTTGTAAAGCGTTGGCTTCTTCAGTGACTAAAATACCAGCACCAGAGTTAGGGAATTGTTGACCGCCATTGTTATAGGCATAGTTGTAGAGAATAACGCCGTCTAATTTTGCATTACTCGCCCGCTGATCTGCGCCAGAGAAATCACGACCATTAAACTCAATACCGGCAACACCATTGCCATGTGCATGATTACCTTGCACAGTCGCGCTGTTAGACGAAGTAACTAAAATGCCGTCAGCGACGTTATATTGTGAAATATTATCGATAATGCGCACAGTTGAAGCATCAGCGACATATTGATAACTGCTGCCGTTAATTATTAAACCACTGACCGTAATCCCTGTTTCTCGGTTTAACTCAGCGGTATTGTTTTGAATCAATAAGTTGTTAACACCCGTTGCACCTAAGCCGTTCCGACCGTTGTATTTGAAGGTGTTGTTGCGCAGGGTAATATTTTCGGTTGGCGCACCTGTTAAACCGGCGAGGAAAATACCGGACTGCATTAACGGCGCATTTTGTATGGTTAAGCCTTCAATCAGAATATTAGAAGCACCCGCAATTTGAATTAAATTCGCGCCACTGGCAGTGCTACCATCGATAATTGCGCTGCCATTCGCATCACCAACTAAACTAACGCAAGACGGAATTGCTTGAATATTGTTGCCTGCGCTGCCGATAGGAAATACTTCGTTGTCGCCATACATGCCACTTTCGATATACACCACATAACGGTCAGATGAACAGGATGCAGGTGCACTTGGAATCGCTTGAACCGCTTGTGTTATCGTGTCATAGCAACTTGCTCTGCCATTACAACTTTTAGAAACCGTGGCATGAATGCTACTGGGTTGGCTATAGGCTTGAGGGCCTTTGCCATCAGTGCTAGGTAAGGCAATGCTTTTATACTCAATCACAGCCGGTGCAGGACTCATCACCTGACTGGGAACTGTGTCATAAACATAGAGTAAACCGCTGGTGAACTGAGTTGCGAGCATTTGGCCGTTTACAAAGGCTACATCTGAAAAGCCCACTTTGTCAGAAGCTAACTGGATATAATCCACTGCTAAAGTGGATAAGTTAATTTTGGCTAGATAATTATCGAAAAAGCTGGCGACATAAGCATAGTCAACATTGTTTTCTTTATTGACCGTAACCGCTTTAGCACCTAACAAAGCTAAATGAACTTCTTGTTTAGCAAAACTATTTTTGTCAATCAACGAAACGGAGAAGCTACCGTTATTGACAATAACAAAATAATTATCAGATACGCCTAGTGAAATCGCATCGGCACCGACTTCAATTTCAGAAACTTTGGTGATTTCGCCTTGTGATAACAATAACTTTCTAAAAAAGCTGTTGCCATTCACTTCATTTTTAGAAATCAGATAGATGTAATCACCATCTACATAAATATCGCGTGGGTCTAATCCAATGATATTACTGACATCACTTTTGTAGAGTTCGCTAGTGCTTGGAATCGTGCCACTGCTAATGTCAATTAAGGAAATACTACCATCACCATTGGTAGCAAATACCTTGTTGTAATCCATAGTCACATAGACATTACTTGGACGACCACCAACACGAATTTGAGCAACTTCAGCACCTTCTAGGGTGGTGACAATGACATAATCTTGGTCTTCGTTGATTAAGAAAATATAACCTTTAGCAAAAGCACTGGCCACCAATCGAGTACCGATGCTATAGCCTTGCATGCTGTGATCATAAAGATTAAAAATTTTTAAATTGCCTGAACCATCACTGCCAGACGCAACTAAGTTAATAATCGTCACTGTGCCATTACCATTGTCGGTAATGGTAAACGGATTTGCACCCGTTTCAAATTGACTACTTGGATAGTTAACTTGAGCAGAAGCATTAGCAA
>QKBZ01000128.1 GCA_003245895.1 Beggiatoa sp. | reverse complement strand
GGGCTTTTTTCTATTTTCTACACTTTTTTGGGTGTTAGTTGTTAAGAATGTGGCGATTGTGCTGCAAGCCAGTCAAACAGTCTGTCAGCATTATGAAACCGTGCAATTTATTTGCGATACACAGCCTTTGTTAAAGTATCACTATATTTATACGGCACTTTGGGAGGCTGATGGTTTATTTTTTAATATGCTCGCCATTGTTGTTGTTTCATTAATTGCTTTTGGCATTATGATCACGCCGTATTTTATATTCAAAAGTCCCTCAGGTTATCAATATGATTTTGATGGAGACACACAGTTTTTAGTGCTTACTTATTATAAATTTAGTCGTAAATATAGTGAGAAAATTCCGTTTACCGAGATTGAATCAGTTACGATAAAAAAAAGAGCTAGCACACAGGAAGAGAATGAAGACCGCAAAGTTCAGCATGCTTATTCACCTCATGATATTGTCATTCAGTTTTATGATTCAGATCGTATTTTTAAGTTTGATCATGTGGATCAAGTTGAGGCTAAGAGGACGTTAGATAATATTCAATATTTATTGCAGTTGAATGCAAACAATGATTTGCCTTCAATAGTTGATCAAACAACACCATCAGATACGATTACCTTAAAGTCTTCACTAGACAATACTAAAGTTGCTTATGTTATTGTGCTGTGTAGTTTAATGGCTGCTTTCTTTTTAATGTTATCAAGTTTTATTGCTTATGATATTCATCATCGTAGCCTCGAACTATGTGAAGAAACAGATATAGCATCCGTTCAAGAACAGTGCGAGCAACAAGTATTATTTAAATATTATCATTTATGGCAAAAAATACCGTGGAATATAGATGATAAAAAAGTCATAGAACAAATGGATAAACAACAGTTTGTTGCCGTATTTATGCTTGTTTTAGTCAGTTTATTTCTTTTGAGTATTGCGTTTTTTCTAATCTGCTCACGTACAGATAATCATTATCTGGTCGATACTAAAACAAAAATATTATCTTGGCATTACACTCAATTTACTGCTAAGCATGTAGAAAACTTTAATTTAAGTGAAATTAAAGCTATAGAGAAAATAAAGCTTGAGTTAACTGCTAAGAGTCAAAAAGGTGAGGCGAGTAAAAAAATTAATATTCATGGCATTAGTATTCAGCTTCAGTGTAAAAAGAAGCCTATTGTTATTTATTACCCAAGTAAAAATAGTGCGGATAAGGCTGAGACACAGCTTCGGCAGATTTTGCAATTGGCCTAAAAACCTAAAATGGTATAGTTTATCCCTGTCCCTCATCACACTTTAGCAACAGGAGAAGCCATGAGCTTAACCATTATTGCACGTATTGAAGCGCAAGCTGAGCATGTTGAATTGATTAAAACAGAATGCTTGAAAATGATCGAACCGACTCGCGCAGAGCAAGGCTGTTTGCAATATGATTTGCATCAAGATAATGCTGACCCTGCGGTATTTTTGTTCTATGAACGCTGGGAAACTCGGGAAGCGTGGCAAGTGCATATGGAAAATGCACATTTAAAAGCCTTTTTAGCCGCGATTGAAACGAAAGTGGCTGGCGTGGTGATTAATGAAATGAGTCCTCTGGTTTAAAACGTAGGATGGGCTGACGAAGGAAGCCCATCAATCGCGTCAACTGATTAAATCAAATACGCGGTAAACGATGGGCTTCCTTCGTCAACCCATCCTACATTTCACAACGGTGGCAAGCCTCGCAATAAACGCGAAGGATGCCCATGTAAACCTGCCATTTGCCGCATTAACCACGTTTTCAACGGTGGCAAACCATCTAACGCCACTAAGCCTACATTACGCGCCATTGCTAACGGCAACCAATCGTTAGAAAAGGTATTCACTAACGTATCGGTTAAGCGAATCACCCGCTGTTGATCCGGTCGCTGCATGCGCTGATAGGCTTGGATAAAATCAGACTCGCCTAACGCCTGTTGCTCACGCACGGCGGCAAAAACTGCCTCGGTTAAACTCGCCACATCGCGCAAACCTAAATTAAAACCTTGTCCCGCAATCGGGTGTAAAGTATGCGCCGCATTACCAATCACGACCGTGCGTGGCAAGGCTTGCGAATCCACATGCATTAATTTCAGCGGATAGGCTACACGCTGTCCCACACGTTCAAAACGTCCTAAACGCCAGCCGAATTGCTGTTGCAAGGTTTGCAATAATTCATGATCTGTTAACGCCAATGCCTCGTCTACTTTGTCCTGCGCCACTGTCCACACTAAGGAGCATTCTTGCTGCGATAATGGCAACAAAGCCAATGGCCCATGTTGGGTAAAACGCTCATAGGCCACATTGCGATGTGGTTCAGACATGGTAACGGTGGCAATAATCGCTGTTTGCTGATAATCCTGCTCCGTGCTGACGATGCCTAATTGCTCGCGTAAGCTTGCATTGCCGCCATCTGCTAATACTAGCAAGCGCGTTTTTAGCGTTACCGTTTCTGTTGCTTGCTGTACCGTGACTTGCAATAAACCATCGTCAGCGGTTTGCCAATCAGTAAGCTGAGACGCGGTAAAAAGCTGGGTTGTAGCATGTTGATAAACTTGGCGTTGTAAGGCTTGGCCTAGCGTTTTCGCCCGCACTGTGTAGCCCAAAGCGGGAATATTCAACTGCTGATGGTCTAAACGTGCAAAGCCAAATCGACCCCGATCAGAGACATGGATATGATGGATCGGTGTTGCCTGCTGATCTACCTGATGCCAAACGCCTAAGCCGCTTAAAATGCGTTGTGAACCATAATTCAGCGCAATAATACGGTCATCATAGCCAATCGACTGCTGCTCTGGAGTCCATGCCGAAGCCTCGATTAAACCAACCGTTAGCGCACTGTTACGCAGTGCACAAGCAAGACTGGCACCGACTAAACCACCGCCCACAATTAAAACATCATACATGGGGTGTTTTTCCATAAGGCTTGGGTTCTGGCTTAGGGGCACTCTCAGTGACGGCTTCCTTTTGAGCAGCAGGTTCTGCTAACCACTTATACATCACTAAAGCATCGACATAGTCTGCATTTAGTGGCTTAAACGCTTTAGGCAAACGACCGACAATCTGAAAACCGTGTTTCTCCCATGTATGCACGGCAACTTCATTGCTTGCCACCACCAAATTGTATTGCATCGCGGAAAAACCTAACTCTCGCGCCCGCTTTTGCGAGTGTAAGCACATTTGGCTGGCAACCCCTTGCCCGCGTGCATGTTCCGACACAATGTAACCACAGTTGCAGACATGACTACCTAAGGCCGGTTGATTCGGTTTTAAGTAATAAGTACCGACTAACTCACCGGTTTCATTTTCTGCAACATAAGTAACTTGCGGTAACTCTAACCAAATGTGTTGCGCCTGTTGCTCGCTAATTTTCGGATCAAAAGCATAGGTTTGACCAGCACGAAACACCGCTTCTAGCATGCGCCACACCGCAGGCCAGTCATAAATTTGATAAGGACGAATCTGCATAAAATCCTCGCTACCCCTTATAA
This sequence comes from Beggiatoa sp., assembly GCA_003245895.1. Lineage (GTDB taxonomy): Bacteria > Pseudomonadota > Gammaproteobacteria > Beggiatoales > Beggiatoaceae > SZUA-411. The sequence goes on along the minus strand of QKBZ01000128.1, from coordinate 22,163 downwards.
AACCTCATCCGAATTACCATCCGCTTTGTCGCAAGCTGCGTCTTTTTTGCCATAAGGCAGACGGATGATAAATACAGCACCTTGTCCCAATTCACTTTCGACCCAGATTTTACCGCCATGATGTTCGATAATCCCTTGGCAAATTGGCAAGCCTAAGCCCGTGCCTTTCGGTTTACCCATCTGCTGGTCTTCCACTTGATAGAACTTATCAAACACATTGATCAAGTTTTCTGGCGATAACCCTGGCCCATTATCGCGCACTTCAATTTGCACTGCGTCAGTTTCCGACATTAAGCTGACATATACTTGACCTTGCTCAGGTTCACTAAATTTGCAGGCATTGGACAGCAAATTGATGATGACTTGAATAAAGCGATCTTGATCCACGCAAGCAATCACCCCTTGCTCAGGCAGTTTTTGCACTAAGGTAATTTGCCGTTCGCGGAATAATTGGCTAACAGAATTACACGCATCTTGTACCAAGCTGCACACATTGTGCTCGGCAATATGCCATTCCATGCGACCCGATTCGATTTTGGCTAAGTCTAGTACTTCATTGATCAAACGGGTTAAACGCTCCGCCTCTTTTACAATAATTTCTAAAAACTCTTGCTGCTGGGTGCGCTCCATGTCCATGTTATTAAGCAAGATTTCAGAAAAAGCACGGATAGAGGTTAACGGTGTGCGCAGTTCATGACTCACCGTAGCGACAAACTCATCTTTTAAGCGGTCTAACTCTTTTAAACGCTCATTAGCCGCTCGCAGTTCCGCTGTCGCTGCCTCTAACTCCTTAGATTTTTGCTCTAATTTATAGCTGTATTCTAAGACTTGCGAGGTCTCATCTAAAATCTGCATCACGCCTTCAACGCTTAACGCCTGACCTTTGATGATAGAAGCCACCATCACATGCGCCGAAGCCGAGCCAATCGCTCCTGCCAGTAAACGCTCGGCAAAAGTGATCAACTGAGGATCGGTGGTCATCTCGCTGCTGTCCATGTTGCGAATTGCCGCGTAGTGTTCAAAGGCTTGATGGGCGCGTGCTTCGCCTAAAAAGCGCACTAACAAGGCGCGTAATTCTTCTACCGTAATGCTGCCGCCCCAGTAATAAGCTTGCCCTTCACGATTAGAAGTGCGGAACACATCGACGAATAATACCGCTTGCAAACGCTCTAAAGTGCTTTGGCGTGAGAACAAGGACACACCGACTAAACCGCCGATATTAAAGAATAAACTCCAGAACACCGCGTGACTGATTTCGTCTAAGCCATCTAAACCAAATAAGGCATAAGGTTTTAATAACTCGATGCCAAACAAGCCATGCTCAATGAAATCTTCTGAAATCCAGCCCGATTTCGCCAAGGCAGGCAGCAATAAGGTATAAGTCCAGATGATAAAGCCACCGGCTAAACCGACGACCGCCCCTTTATGGCTGGCATCTTTCCAGTAAATACCGATCAGAATCGAGGGCGCGAATTGTGCGGCAGCGGCAAAGGAGACTAAGCCGATAGTCACTAAAGCATAAGACTCGCCAATGATGCTGAAATAGATATAGCCCATCAGCAAAATAAGCACGATGGTGGCGCGGCGGATGGTGAGTAATAAGCCGCTTAAGTCCTCGCGTTCAGTTAAGCGCAGCGATTTAATGCGCAATAACACCGGCATTACCAAGTCGTTACACACCATGGTCGATAAAGCAATCGTTTCGACGATCACCATACTGGTGGCAGCGGACAACCCGCCGATAAAGACTAATAAGGCCAAGCCTTCCGCGTGTTGCGTCATAGGCAGGCTTAACACAAAGGTGTCAGGGTCAACCGGTAAATCAGCAAATAAAATATGTCCACCCAATGCAATGGGCAGCACAAAAAAGTTAATAGCCAATAAATACATAGGGAATAACCAACTGGCGGTTTTAACGTGTTCTTCGTTGACGTTTTCCACCACGTTGACTTGGAATTGGCGCGGTAAAAACATCACCGCCATCATGGCTAAGAAGATTAAAGAAAACCAATTCACTACCCCGCCATTAATGCTATCTAAGCTCATTAAGCGTTGTAATTCAGGCACTTCTATCGCTTGTTGAAATAAATCTTTTGGCCCATCGAATAAGTAAAAGGTGACAAATAGCCCCACGCTGACAAAAGCGACTAATTTAACCACCGATTCAAAGGCAATTGCTGCCACCATGCCTTCGTGTCGTTCGGTAGCATCGATATGGCGCGTGCCGAATAACACGGTAAATGCGGCTAATAATAAGGCGATATAAAACGCAGTATCTGCCCAGAAAGGGGTGTCGTGGTGAACTTCTTGAATTGAGCTGACTAATTGCGGATAGTGTTGAATCACATCAAAGCTGTTAGACACTGCTTTAAGCTGCAAGGCGACATAAGGCATGATGCCAACGACGGCGATAATGGTGACAAAACCACCTAAAAAGGTGCTTTTGCCATAGCGAGAGCCGATGAAGTCAGCAATAGAGGTAATGCGATGAATTTTAGCGATGCGGATGATCTTGCGTAACACCAACCACCATAAAGCCGCCATTAGCGTGGGGCCTAGGTAAATCGGCAAGAAGCCCACACCGGAAATATCAGCCCTGCCCACACTGCCGTAAAACGTCCATGCGGTGCAGTAAATGGCTAATGACAAGGTGTACACATACGGATTGCTGATTAAAGAACGGCCTTGGTCGGCGCGTTTATCGCCGTAATAAGCAATGCCAAATAACACGGCTAAATAGCCGATAGAAACCAGAATAATCACCCAATGTTGCAACATGCTTAATCCTCGTCGTCTAAGTCATCTAAGGCTAAACGACTGTCATCAGGTGGCAAATGGCTTTCTAAAATGCGGCCTACCAGCAAAATGAAGACAAACCAAACACTGAATAAATACCAGTATAAAATCGGGATACCGAGAAATAACCATGCTTCGCCAAATAGCGATAACAAGGGGTAATTTAAGGCTAATAAACCCAGCACGGTTAAGGCGATTAATTGCGCTCGCTTGCGACGGCGCGGGCCGATGCCAATCGTGAGCGGGTGGTCAATATCGAGAGGTGGCGGGCTATCCGTTTGCAGTGTCATGGTTTTGCTTCTTTGGCGGTGGTGGAGGCTATGGCATGCGTTTGAGTCAGTGCGCAATTGATGTATCAGCCATACATTGGCTCGCATTTTACCGAACAAAACGACAACTCGAAAGCTAAGCCGTATCACAACAGTATTTTAAAACAACAAACAAGCAACAAGGCTGAACAGTCTTAATTTGATGTCTCTGGTAGGCTTTTCCTATTCCCCATTTTTCAACATTTGTAGCAGTTACGCAGTTCAAGTTGGGGACGTAGGGCGGATAAGGCGTTAGCCGTCATCCGCCGATATGTCGTATGACACTGCGCTTATAACCACGACTCGCTCCGATGGAGCAACGCGGCATGCATTCCCACTAAAATGGTCACTGCCATTAAGTGTAGGGTTTACGCCGCGTCCTTTTGCGGTGCGAACGCGGAGAAGTTTGAATAGCGTGTAGGATGGGTAGAGGCGCGCCCGTAATTCTGTTTTAATCACCATATTATCTCGCGCCGAAACCCATCATGTCATTTTGTAACATGATGGGTTTCGCTTCGCTCTACCCATCCTACACATTAGGATCGCTTAACTTAATGGTAGTGTCCTTTACCGCGCCCTTGATTTAATCGGTTGGCACGACTGATGGGCTTCCTTCGTCAGCCCATCCTACGATTCTTTGTCATCCTGAGCTTAATGACCGTGAAACAAACTGTATTGCATTATCAATTGATAACAATTATCATTCGCTCCTATATTCTTAATAAAGCAATTTCGTAACCATTTATTTGTCATTTTTTAAGCATTGAGCCGCGTAGCGAAAAAGGATGTAACTTAATGAAGCCCCAAACCCGTGCCAAGATTGCCTCCCCCCCGTGCACACTGTCCCCTCTGGTTATTACTATCTCTAGTGTATTCATGGCCTTGTCTACTCCAGCATACGCACAGGACACGGATGATACTGCTAGCTTTCAGTTAGATACCCTGAATGTTTGGGGCGTTGAAGTGAATAGCTCCTCTGAATGGGTAGGCGAAGAAAGTATTTCGGTGAAACAACCGGATCATATGTCCGATTTATTGCGGGATATTCCAGGGGTGGATGTTGGTGGCACACACTCCGTCAACCAGCGTATTAATATTCGCGGCTTGAATGAAACTGACTTAGATATTCGTCTCGATGGCGCATCACAACAAGCCAAGATGTTCCACCATATCGGCAACTTAACGCTGAATCCTGACATCATTAAAGCGGTTGATATTGAGGTTGGCTCTAATTCCGTGACCAGTGATGGTGTAGGCGGTTCTGTATATTTTGAAACCAAAAATGCCAATGATTTGCTGCAATCAGGTGACAAAGTTGGGGCGCGTGTGCATGCCAGCTACGGCAGCAACAGTTATACCCAAGGCTCTATCACCGCCTATGGCAAGCCTACTGACAGCACGGATGTCATGTTATACGGTGTTAATACATCGCGTAATAATTTTGAAGATGGCCAAGGTGTTGAAACCTTTGGTGCTGAAGGTACGGTGAAAAATGGCTTGGTTAAATTTGGCTGGGAACCGACGGATGAGCAGCGTATTCAGGTGAGTTACGATGTTTATCAAGATAAAGGCGACTATAATCCGCGCCCTGATATGAGTGGCGATGCCAACCAATATTTTGCCGAAGGTCAGCTTGTACCCACTGAATATAAACGCGATACGATTGCTTTAAACTATGAATTGGACAAAGGCGACCCGCTATATGTGAAAGCCAATGTGTATCGGAATCACTCTGAGCTGGCACGCGATGAAAGTGTGATTACAGGCAATTGGCCGAGCAATCGCCATTCTTACAATACCGCAGAAAATACCAATACAGGCACTTTAATCACGGCACAAACAAGGGTGGCAGGCGGTGGGCTTGATCATCAATTGACTTATGGTCTGGACATCAATCAGCAAAGCAGTGAAAGCCAATATGGTACGGCGTATGGCATGGCAGAAGAGTTGCTGAAAAAAGCCGTGTTTTTGGAAGATCGAATTGCGCTAACGCAAAGCCTTTCCATTACGCCAGGTTTACGTTATACCCATGTTAACCGTGATGCGAGCACCAGCGACACCAGTTTCAGCGATCTAACGTGGGCGTTAGCGGCTGATTATAGGGTGACAGATGCGCTGACCGTGTTTGCCAGCACCCGTGAATTGTTTAAAGCCCCAGAATTATTAGAAAGCTTTGTCGCTTATCAAGATACGACTTTCTTAGCAGATGACATTCGTGCTGAATCAGGCTTTAACTCTGAAATTGGGGCGCGTTATAACACCCATATCAAGGATCATGGTTTCGGCGGCTCTCTCACCGTATTCCGTACCGATATTGATGATCACATTGCCGAAGTCTACAGCAGCGATCTGGCAGGTTATGAAATCTACAATGAAGGGGATGTCCGCTTACAAGGTTTTGAACTCAGTGTTAATTATAGTTATCAAGACTTTAGTGGTAAGTTTGGCTATTCTCGCGTCAAATCCACCAACCGTACAGACGGTGGCCCGATGTTAGATGCCAATGGGCGCAGTACGGATTTAGGCGATGCGTTGAGCTTAAATCTGGATTATGACTTACGCGCTTATAACCTCAGATTAGGCTGGGGTTCAATTTGGGTGCTGGAAGAAGACAACGTGTTAGCTGGTGCGCCTGCCAAAGCGGCTTACGATATTCACTCCTTATATGCGCAATGGGCACCAAAGCGTGTTGATGGCTTATTGCTGACCTTTGGTATTGATAACGTGTTCGATGAATTGTATGTCTCTCATGCGTCACGTACAGGTCTTGCGCGTGGTTATACCACGGATGATTATGAACCAGGTCGCAATATCAAAGCCTCTGTGTCTTATCAGTTCTAACTTTGCGCTTGTTCCCATGTGCTTTGCCTACTGTCATTAAGTTAAGGGTTGCTACAATCTCGTAGGGCGACCTAAGTTCGACGAAATATTTATTGTAAAAACAATTGGTTTCTCGTTCCCACACGCCGTGTGGGAATGCAGTCACGACGCGCTGCGTCGCGGGTTTGTTCCAAGATCGCGTTAAATCCGTCGTTGAGTTCACTCGTGACGTAGCACGTCACGACTGCATTCCCAAATGGCATTTGGGAACGAGAAGCATAATTTTGTTTTTAATGATAATTTTTGTCGAACTCAGGTAGGGCGGATAAGGCGTTAGCCGTCATCCGCCGTCAGTAGCTTGCTTTAATCAACCTTCAACAGTGTTATGTCGGATGACGGCTTGCGCCTTATCCGACCTACAATGTCACTTTGACAAAGCGCGTGGGAACTAGAAAAAAAGCCATTTCTGCTCATCGTTGAGACAAACCCCATGTCGTTGAAAAGCTTGACCACTCGTTTACCTTCTTTTCGCCGCAGCATGATTTATTTGCATAGCTGGGTCGGCGCGATTATTTTCCTGATTTTATTGCTGGTGACATTGACTGGACTCGTCATTACCTTTTCAGGTGATTTGATGGAGTTAGAATATGCTGAACTCAACACGGTGACACCCGTAGCACGCAGCGAACCGCTAGACCTTGAAGCCTTAATGCAAGTGGCGAGAGAAGGTTATGGCAGCAAGGTGGATATTGCAGGTTTAATGATGCCGCACAGTCGTTTGCAAATTAATGCGGCTACTTTTTTTGGCAATCCGGTGTATGACCCCAGTGTTGACACCTTATTACTGGCGGTTGACCCTTATCAAACACGCTATCTCACAGCCATTGACATCGACAATAGTTGGACGGCTATTTTAATTCACTTACATGGTGAATTATTAGCAGGACATACCGGCGCATTTTTAATCGCCGTGGTGGGCTTACTTACCTTATTGTTAATTGGCACCGGCCTTTATTTGTGGCTGCCTGCACGCGATAAATCCTTGCCTAAGTTAAAAGCCAAAGCAGTGCGTTTTCGCTGGGGCAAAAATCCGCATGCTTTTTCTCATTACATTCACAGTTTTTTAGGCATTTGGACGGTGTTTTTTGTCTTTACATGGACACTCACAGGCGTGTATTGGTCACATCCTCACTGGTTTAACAGCGTATTGCCTAGCCCGCCAAGACAACCACCGGCAGCAATGCAGACACAACTGACACAAGACTGTGGCCTTAAAGTGGGCTTGAACCAAGCCTTAGCCACTGCACAACAGCGATTTCCACAACGAGAAGTGGCGCGGGTTTTTCTGCCCAGTTCGCGTGGTAATTATTACAGTTTTGCCTTTAAAGGCGATGAGGATGGCAACCGCTTTATTGGCAATGCCACTGCGTGGGTTAGCCATCAATGTGAAAGCCGCGTGTATGGTGAAACTTTTGGCGAGTCTTTTGGCAGCGAACAGCTTGCCTCATGGATGATTTCTTGGCATTCCGGCCGCTTTTTTGGGGCTGGGCAAATCCCTGTGATGTTATTCGTTGGGCTGTTGTTTGGCTTTATCACAGTAACGGGAATAGTGTTATGGGCGTATCGACATGCCAAACAGTTGAAACCCATTGGGCAAACGGTGCAGCAAGCAAAAACTGCCTTGGCTGAAACGTTGATGAAAAAACGCACTGCATATTTAAGTCGAGATTTAAACAATTCCGAGTAAATCCGCGCCTTGTTGCTTGTCAGTATGCTGGGGTAAGTAGTATCCCCTATAGACACTCTAGCCCCTGCATCTGATAATTAAACCATCTCTACGCTTATGTACTCTACTCTCTTGCGGGGCATTCATGTTTGGCTGTGAATGCCTTTTCTTTTGCCCGCAATTCTTGCTAAATATTCCTGCATTTCGGTAATAAAGCGCGTTTGGCTAAACTGTTGCGCCCGTTGTTCGCAAGCGGTACGCATCTGCAAGGCGCGTGTAGGCGTTAATTCGCGCACCGCATCCACAATATCCGCAATACTAAACGCTGCTGGCAATAACACACCGGTTTCGCCTGCCACAATCGTTTCCAACAATCCCCCTTCCGCCACGCCTAATACTGGCTTACCTGCTGCCATTGATTCTACCGGCGACATGCCGAAATCTTCTGCACTGGGAATGTATAAGGTTGCGATTGCCTTGCCTAATAATTGCTGTAACTCTGCTTCTGACACCCAGCCCGTGAATTGAATATTGGGCGCATTGGCGGCTAATTGGCGTAAACGTGCTAATTCACTACCGCCAGAGGCAACGATTAAGCGCTGATCTGGCATGTTTAAAAAGGCTTGCACCAATTTATCTACCCGCTTTAACGGGTCTAAACGCGCCGTAGACAAATAGTAATCGCCTTGTCCTTGCCATTGATAACGCGCCGTGTCACACGGCGGATAAATCACGGGCGCGTGATAAGACAGGTATTGCTCGATGCGGGCTTGCACATGCTGCGAGTTGGCGATAATGCCGTGCATGTGGCTTAACGCCGCTTCATAACGTGGCTGTAAATAGCGGGTAAAAGCATTCAGCAAAGGGCGCAGTGGCGGGCTTAATTGCTGTAAATAAAAGTCTTTTTGATCGTAGATAAAACGCGGCGGAGTGTGGCAATACAACACGTTTAAGCCGTTGGTATGACGTGGCGCGGCAAGCGGGGTGTAAAAACCGCTGTAAATCACCGCCTCATAATCATTCACCCAAGGACAACGGGCAAAGGCGTGGGCGAGCTTAAATTGCTGCCACAAGGGAAAAGGGCTGTATTGTTGTAAATCGCGTTCTTGCGGGTTGTGCGCGACACCTTGCACAAAGGGATGTGGCAAGCGGGCAAAGCCATAGCCTAAATCAGCCGGTAATTGCTGCGCTAAACAATGGCTTAATTTGCCGCCGCCTTCTATCGAAGCAAAATAATCGTGAATGACCAGCGTTTTCACGCGAGGACACACACAGACTTAATCTTCATCACTATAACCAAGCTGGCGCAAGGCGCGTTCATCGTCCGACCAACCGGCGCGCACTTTCACCCATAATTGCAAAAAGATTTTGCGATCTAGCAATACCGCAATATCTTGACGCGCATCGGTGCCAACTTGTTTTAACATCTTGCCTTGTTTGCCGATCACGATACCTTTCTGGCTATCGCGCTCGACCCAAATCACCGCACTGATGTGGGTTAAATTGTCTTCGTTAGCGAAATGTTCCACTTGTACTGTCAAGCGATACGGTAATTCTGCGCCTAAACGACGAATTAACTTCTCGCGCACAATTTCTGCCACTAAAAAGCGTTCGCTGCGATCTGTCCACTGATCTTCAGGGAAAAACCACGCCGCTTCCGGCACTAATTTAGCCACGCTTTTTTCTAACTCGGCTAAATTACTGCCTCTTAAGGCAGAAATCGGGAAAATCTCTTGAAAGGAGAATTTCTCTTGAATCTCGCTGAGAAAGGGCAATAAACGCTCGCGATCTGTCACTTGATCCACTTTGTTTACCGCTAAAATCACGGGAATTTCAGTGGCGTGATGCGTTAACAACTGCAACACTTGCTCATCTTCAGATGTCCACTTTAAGGCTTCCACCAGCCACACCACTACATCTACCCCGATTAAACTGCTGCTGGCAGCGCGGTTTAAATAGCGGTTCATGGCGTTGTGTTGCCGTTGATGCACACCAGGGGTATCGACGTAAATCACTTGCGTGTCGCCTTCGGTTTTAATGCCGAGCAAGCGGTGGCGCGTGGTTTGTGGTTTACGGGAGGTAATGCTGAGTTTTTGCCCCAGCAAATGATTTAACAAGGTTGATTTGCCGACATTTGGCCGCCCGACAATCGCGGCATACCCACAGCGTTCAGTCATGGTTTAACAATTTTTCCAAGGCTAATTCAGCAGCGGCTTGCTCGGCACGGCGGCGGCTAGCACCGGCACCAATGACGGGTTCCGCCAGTAACGATACTTCACAGTTCACCGTAAAGTATTGATTCGGCGATTCCCCTTCGGTATGCAACACTTGATACGCGGGTAGGGGTTGTTGTTTCGCTTGTAATAATTCTTGTAAGCGCGTTTTAGGGTCTTTGTTGACACTATTTAGGGATAAGCTTTGCAAACGTGCTTTAAATAAACCTAACACCATTTGGCGACAGGTTTCCATATCAGAGTCTAAATACACCGCGCCAATAATGGCTTCCAAGGCATCCGCTAAAATGGAAGCGCGTCGCCAACCACCACTTTTTTGTTCACCGCTGCCTAAACGCAAATAGTCTTGCTGTGTATCGCTCAGCTTAAGTTGCTGTTGCGCAATTTCGGCTAAGGTGTCACGTTTGACAAGGCTGGCACGTAAACGGGTGAGTGCGCCTTCGCTGCCTTTAGGAAATTGCTGAAATAAGGCTTCAGCGATCACCATGCCCAGCAAGGCATCACCTAAAAATTCCAGACGTTCATTATTAGGATTACCGGCACTGCGGTGTGTCAGTGCCGTTTGTAAGTGCTGAACATTGCGAAATTGATAATTCAGCGCACGATATAACTGAGAGTAATCAGGCTTCAAGGTGCTTCAATCGTTTTTTCAAATTTAACCGTTAACCACAAGTTAGCCCCTAAATTGGCTTCTTGATCATATTTTAAAGTTACCAAGAATGGGCTACGTTGAATATCAACCAATTGATTAAAAGTCTCTTTTTGGAAAATTGGGATTTCACTGCCTTCAAGGTTGAGGTTACTGGCTAAGATTTTTTGAATGGCAGAAGCATTGCGTTTGCTTGCATCATTGGTAATTTCTTTTTCTAAGAATTCCATTGATTTATCTAAACGCATGACTTCCATGTACATGGGTAAGAGTGTGAAGAAAATCCACAAGACAAAAGCTAAAATACCCAGCAACATCAAAAGGCCGAAACCACCAATCCCTCGTTGGCGATGTTTTCCAACATATTGCTTCATGATCAAACTCCTGTTTGGCTTGGGTGAAAAATGTTGATTCTTGCAACTCTGCAAGACAGAAGAACTACGCTGAGTTAAAGCCTATTATGCTGGGCTTATATGACAAATCAATAGCGATAAGCCGCACGGTCATTACTCAATGCTGTTACCTAAACGCTGCCAGCTAATACCGTCGTTTGCAGAATCCCAGTTCATCCAAATTAAAAAGGCTTTACCAATTAAGTTTTCTTCTGGCACAGTGCCCCAAAAACGGCTATCACGGCTGTTGTCGCGGTTATCACCTAACACAAAATATTGCTTATCAGGTACCACTAATTCAGTGTAAGGGGCGCGAGAAATGCGGTTTGGTAACACTAAAATCGAGTGTTTCACATTTGGCAACTGTTCAGCGCGTTGTTCTGCACCGGTCATATTGCTGCCTGAGCCAACCCCTTGATAAATACCGTAATATTCTTGCGGAATCGGTTCCCCATTGATGTAAATGGTTTTATTAATATTGTGGTAGGCAATATGATCACCGGGTAAGCCGATTACCCGTTTAATGAAAGGAATGCTAGGGTCTTCAGGATAGCGGAATACTACTACATCACCGCGCTCAGGCTCACCAATATCGACAACTTTGGTGTTTAACACAGGCAGGCGAATACCGTAGCTAAATTTATTGACCAAAATAAAGTCGCCGATTAATAAGGTCGGCATCATAGAACCTGAAGGGATTTTAAACGGTTCTACTAAGAACGAACGCAACACCAAGACCCCTAGAAAAACGGGTAAAAATGAGCGTGCTAAATCGACGACTAAAGGTATGCGAATACTGTCTGCGATAGAAGGTTCACCCTCTTCTTCGCTGATATTAGCTGACAAATTGGCTTTTGCAATTGCCCGTTTGGGTGCCAGTAGAATTTTATCATACAGCCAAATCAGGCCACTGATAAAAATCAGTAAAACTAAAATAGTTGCCAAATCCCAGTTCATTTATTTCTTTCCAGCCTGTAAGACGGCTAAAAACGCATCTTGTGGGATAGTCACAGACCCCACTTGCTTCATACGCTTTTTACCTTCTTTCTGTTTCTCTAACAGTTTACGTTTACGGGTGATGTCACCACCATAACATTTCGCGGTGACATTTTTGCGTAAGGCTTTAACGGTTTGACGGGCAAGAATGTGATTGCCAACGGCGGCTTGAATCGCCACATCAAACATTTGACGCGGAATCACTTCTTTCATGCGCTCAGTCAAATCACGGCCTTTCGTATTGCTTTGCTCTCGGTGAATGATGATGGATAAGGCATCTACACGATCACCATTGATTAGCACATCTAATTTAATTAAATCAGCAGGTTGAAAGCGCAGGAAGTTATAGTCTAACGAGGCATAACCACGGCTGACTGATTTTAAGCGATCAAAAAAGTCCAGCACTAACTCACTTAGCGGTAATTCGTAGCTTAATGCAACTTGATTTCCCATGTATTGCAGCTTGGTTTGCGAACCGCGTTTTTCGATACATAAGGCAATCACGTTGCCTAAATATTCTTGTGGCAACAACATATTGGCTTCCACAATTGGCTCTCGAATTTCCGCCATTTCATTAGTCGGCGGTAATTTTGAAGGGTTGTCCACCATGAGAATTTCACCAGCGGTGGTCAACACTTCATACACCACAGTCGGTGCTGTAGTGATTAAATCCAGTTCATATTCACGCTCTAAACGCTCTTGCACAATTTCCATGTGCAACATGCCTAAGAAGCCGCAACGGAACCCAAAGCCTAAAGCTTGTGAGTTTTCTGGCTCAAAATATAAGGCAGCATCGTTTAAGCGTAATTTGCCTAAGGCTTCGCGGAAAGCGTCATAGTCTGAAGCATCAATCGGGAACATACCGGCAAATACGCGGGGTTTAACGGCTTGAAAACCCGGTAAAGGTTTATCAACAGGGTGATCAGCACCGGTTAAGGTATCGCCTACTGGCGCACCATCAATGTCTTTAATCGCCGCAATAACAAAGCCTACCTCACCAGGGCCTAAAGATTCTTGGTCTTTAGGTTTAGGGGTGAAAATGCCCAATTTATCCACTTGGACTTTGCGACCGGTTGACATCACTTGCAGCTTCTGGCGACGTTGCAAAGTACCTTGAACAATCCGCACTAAGGACACGACACCGAGATAGTTATCAAACCAAGAGTCGATAATCAAAGCTTGCAAAGGAGCATCAGGATCGCCTGCGGGTGCAGGAATACGTTCAACCAGTTGTTCCAACAAATCTTCAATGCCAATACCGGTTTTTGCACTGATACGCACCGCATCGCTGGCACCAATACCAATGATGTCTTCGATTTGGTGAATCACACGCTCAGGATCAGCGGCAGGTAAGTCGATTTTGTTTAACACCGGAATAACTTCTAAACCTTGTTCAATTGCGGTGTAACAGTTGGCAACACTTTGCGCTTCTACGCCTTGCGCAGCATCAACGACCAATAACGCCCCTTCACAGGCCGCTAGTGAACGCGAAACTTCATAGGAAAAATCGACATGACCGGGGGTATCAATAAAGTTCAGTTGATACACTTCACCATTACGTGCATTGTAATCTAAGGTTACACTTTGGGCTTTAATGGTGATACCGCGTTCACGCTCTAAATCCATAGAATCGAGAACTTGCTCAGCCATTTCCCGATCAGTTAAGCCGCCACAGACTTGAATAAAACGGTCTGCTAAGGTGGATTTACCGTGATCGATATGGGCAATGATGGAAAAATTACGGATGTGCTTGTGCTTCATGCAGCTTGTAAAGGCATTACCAAGATTGTCAGCAAAAGTGAGTTAAGACAATCTGAGCGTCGTTGATAAGGGTTGCTCACTTAACCTACTGTGTTTGTGTCGCTCACGCGTGCTACGCGCAACACGCACAATAAACAACACCTGTACAGCATACCACAACATTGTGGTGTATCTGTAACAGGTGTGTCATTATAGCTGATATTATAGGCTTCTTAAATATTCTATGACGACAGGCTCATCTAAAAAGTAGTGACAAATCTCATAGTCACCATCCGTTAAGACAGGCACTTTGTCGTTATAGCGTTGCCTAAGTTGTGCCTCACACTCATCGACATCGAGTATTTGCATGGCAAAACCGTGTTGCTGTTGCAACACAGTTAAGTCACGCTCCATCTCTTCGCAAAGATGACACCCCACGCGAGAATACAAGGTCAAGACGGTGGCTTGGCTCATTCTTTAGCTTTAGGCATTTTTAAGGCTAAGAATAAGGGGCTGCCGCGACGGTGAATTAATACTGGCACTGAACGATCATCTTCTAAATTGCCAACCAATTCTTTGAATTGTGCAACGTCTTTAATCGCTTGCCCGTCAATCATCAGCACTACGTCGTTATCACGAATACCCGCTTCTTGGGCAGGGCCTTCGTCAACACGTTCTACTAATACGCCATTTTCAGGTAAATTCAGTTCTTTGCGGGCTTTTTCGTCTAAGTCAGTGACAGATAAACCTAAACGGTTATTGACCGCGCTACTGCTTTGACCACTGACCGCAGACTGAATATCTTCATCTGAAGGCAGTTCAGCCACTTTGACGTTAATGGTGATTTGTTCACGGTTACGCAGTACAGTGGTTGGAACAGTTTCGCCGATTTTGGTTAAACCGACCACTGGTGGTAATTCAGAAGAACGCTCAATTAAGCGATCATTAAATTTCAGGATAATATCACCGACTTGGAAACCGGCTTCTTCAGCAGGGCTACCAGGTAACACTTTCGCCACTAATGCGCCTTCTGGTTTATCCATGGTGAATGATTCTGCTAACTCACGAGTCACATCTTGAATTAGCACGCCTAACCAACCACGCGCCACTCTACCATTCGCTTTTAATTGCTCAACCACGTTGTTCATTACATCAACGGGAATCGCAAAGGATAAGCCCATGAACCCGCCAGTACGGCTGTAAATTTGTGAGTTTACGCCAACGACTTCGCCATCCATGTTGAATAAGGGGCCACCGGAGTTACCTGGGTTGATTGCAACGTCGGTTTGAATAAACGGTACATAAGTGTCGCTTGGCAAGTTACGGCCTTTGGCACTGACAATACCGGCAGTCGCAGAGTGATCAAAACCAAAGGGCGAGCCAATCGCTAATACCCATTCGCCTACTTCTAAAGCACTGGAGTGACCCAGTTTAACGACAGGTAAATCGTCTGCATCGACTTTTAATACCGCTAAATCGCTGCGTTTGTCGGCGCCAATTAATTTGGCGACAAATTCGCGGCGGTCACTTAAGCGCACGATGATTTCGCTGGCTTCAGCAATTACATGGTTATTGGTCACAATGTAACCATCATGCGAGATGATAAAACCGGAGCCTAACGAGGTAGCTGGACGCTCTTGATAAAAATCGTTTGGATTATCAAAGAAGTGACGGAAGAAGTCGTTAAAAGGACTGTCTTCGGGTAAACCGGGGATATTGCGAGGTGCTTCGCCTTTTTCAGGCTCTGCTTTACGTGCAGTGGTACTGATGTTGACCACGGCAGGCCCATATTGTTTAACTAACTCGGTGAATTCTGGTAGCGTCTTCGCGTGTACCGCCGTCGCCCAACCCATCATTAAGCAATACAAAAAACCTAAGGTTGTAACGTAGTGTCTCATTATAACTCCTATCGACAAATCAATCCTCGATACTGTGAACTCAATGCCTTAATGTACAGTGTTAGTGCTTAAAGCATGAGTCAATGTTGCAGGACACAGTGTTGCGCGAGGCGTTAGACATACTCATTAACCTAGAGGGTAAGCAGCAGCGACTCCGTGAACACTGTGCGCAGATGCTTAGATATGGGGATTATGTCTAATTACAACGCGCCAATAGGGGATTTTCTAACTTAAGATGATAATTGGATGTTGGTTAAAGGCTGAGGCAAGCTTTCAGTTTTAATTAAAACAGGCTGATAGCCACTGTCATCGGCTAAACGGCTAGACCAAAAATGTACCGCTGCTAAGCCAATTAATAAGCCAGCAATGCCCGCAAAAACTAGATATGGCTCGCTAATAGACCATTGAAATACCCCAGAAAGGGTTTCTAAACTGATGGCAGCAATAAACATCATTAATAAAGGCATTAAATATAATAATAGTGAGCTGCGTACTAAGGCTTGTTCCGCTAAGCCAATCACGACGTGATCACCCACGCCTACGTTTAAGCTATTCACCACACGCACTTCGTTATATTTCTGCCCCATCACTTTAGACAAGGTTGAAGTGCCGCAGCCTTTATTAGAGGCACATTGCCCGCAACTGCTTTGCCGCTGCGTTTTCACCCACGCATACCGATCACTAATTTCCACCACTACACCGTGTTCTTCAACCATCTTTTACATCCTCATCAAAACAGATAACTATCAATACAAGTTTATTCGATTATGTGGGGGCTGCAAGTGGGGGACAAGAGCAAGGGATGTGAAAGAGAACTTGTAGGGCGTAATGTCGGATGACGGCTATCGCCTTATCCGACCTACAAATACACGTAAGTTGTAGGGTGGAATAGCGCAGCGTATTCCACCATAAAACACTGCAAAAAGCTGAGTAAAAACAGATTATAAGCTGCATGGTGGAATACGGCTTACGCCTATTCCACCCTACAAATACACTGCGCGAATCAATCTCCAACAACCATTGCCTACACACAAATCGATTGACCTCACAAGGCAGCAAGATTACTATAAACTGTATAAGCCGTGACAACGCACACGCGCAACGGGATTTGAGACTATAACTATGTATAACGGGTGTTCACCATGAATAAGGCACAGGCGGAATGTGATGTATTGGTAATTGGCAGTGGTGCCGCAGGGCTAAGCCTAGCCTTGATGTTAGCGGACAAAATGAAAGTCGTTGTGTTGTCAAAAGCCTTATTAGACTCAGGCAGCACCCAATACGCACAAGGCGGTATTTCGGTTGTCATGGGCGAAGACGACTCAGTCGCCGCGCATGTACAAGATACCTTGATTGCCGGAGCCGGTTTATGTGACCCCAGCATTGTTGAATTTACCGTTGAAAATGGCCCTGAGCGCATTGCATGGCTGATTGAACAAGGCGTGCCGTTTACGCAAGAAGCGATAGGCGAAGATGGGAAAACGACTTATCACTTGACCCGCGAAGGCGGTCACAGTCATCGCCGCGTAATCCATGTTGAAGATGCAACCGGTCGCGCCGTTGCCACTACGCTGACTGACCGTGCGCGTCAACACCCCAATATCAGCTTATTAGAACGGCATATCGTGGTCGATTTGATCACCACGCATAAGTTAGGGCAAGGCGGCAACCGTTGCTTAGGAGCCTATGTTTATGACCGCGAATCAGCGCAAGTCAGCGTGTTGCGTTCTCGCTTTGTGGTGTTAGCGACTGGTGGCGCGGGCAAAGTGTATCTCTACACCAGTAACCCCGATGTCGCAACAGGTGACGGCATTGCGATGGCATGGCGTGCGGGTTGTCGGGTCGCCAATATGGAGTTCATCCAATTCCATCCTACTTGCTTATATCACCCTGAAGCTAAATCATTTTTAATCAGTGAAGCGGTGCGTGGTGAAGGCGGTCGCTTGTTATTGCCTGATGGCTCCTCGTTTATGCAAAACTTTGATCCGCGTGGCGAGTTAGCGCCGCGTGACATCGTGGCGCGTGCGATTGACCATGAAATGAAGCGTTTAGGCGGCGATTGCGTGTTTTTAGACATCAGCCACCAACCGGCTGATTTTATCCTCGCCCACTTCCCGAATATTTATAACCGCTGTTTAGAATTCGGTTATGACATGACCTATCAACCGATTCCAGTAGTGCCCGCCGCGCATTACACCTGCGGCGGCGTGATGACAGACCGTTATGGGCGCACTGATGTCGAAAATTTATATGCAGTGGGTGAAGTGGCGCATACGGGCTTACACGGGGCAAACCGTATGGCGAGTAATTCGCTTTTAGAATGTTTAGTGTTTGCGCATTCTGCCAGCCAAGATATTTTACAAAAAGCCGATCAAGTCAGCATGCCGCCAGAGTTGCCGCAATGGGATGAAAGCCGCGTCACTGATTCTGATGAAGAGGTTGTGGTGTCGCATAACTGGGATGAGTTACGGCATTTTATGTGGGACTACGTGGGCATTGTGCGCTCGAAAAAACGCTTACAACGGGCGCGGCGACGGGTTGAGTTATTAGAATCGGAAATTGAAGAATATTATAGTAATTTCCGTGTCAGTAATGACTTGATTGAATTACGGAATTTGGTGCAAGTAGCAGATTTAATTATTCGTTCTGCCTTATTGCGCCATGAAAGCCGAGGCTTGCATTTTACTTTGGATTATCCTGATACTTTGCCTGTGGCGGCGAATACGATTTTAACGCCGGAGTTGTAGTATATTTGTAGGGTGGAATAGGCGTAAGCCGTATTCCACCATGCGGTTTATACGCTGTTTTTGCTCAGCTTTTTGCAGAATTTTATGGTGGAATACGCTACGCTATTCCACCCTACAACGACCATATACGTCTAAAACCGATACCGCAACTCCACAAACCAATGCCGACGCGGCAACGGCAAATCATACGTCACCCCAATCCCCACCGTCGTTGGTTCTCGCGCATCTTGATCAAACACATTGCGAATACCCAAGGCTGCATTCCAATGCCCCGTGCGCACTTCCTTACGCCGCAAAGTTAAATCCACTAAAGTGTAATCTTCTATCTGTGGGCGAGTATCCGTTGCTGAACGATGCCGTCCGCCGACCCAGCGCAAAGTACTGTCTAAATACCAATTCGGTTGCACCAACCAATCTACACGGGCAAAAAAGGTTTGTCCCCACGCATCGGGAATGGCAAGTCCTTGTCCATCTTCAGATTTTTGCCACGCATAATTCATCAATAAACTAGAGCGTGCCGTCATCTTCCAACGCAACTCGGTTTCAAAACCATACCCTGTTTGCTGTTCAGAGTTTTCCGCTTGTAATTGTCCATTTGGATAGCCAATTTTATTATCGATTTGATAACGGAACACATTAAACGCCGTGTGCACCTTATCACTAATCAAATAATCAAAGGCTAACTCCCACATTTCGATTTCTTCAGGCTCTAAATTAGGATTGCCTAAACCTAATAAACTGGCTTCTAAATACAATTCTAAAAAAGACGGCGCACGGAACGCTTGACCATATAACAACTTGCTGGTTAAACGCGAAGTGGTATCCCACACTAAAGCAAAACGCGGATTGATCGTACTGCCAAAATCAGAGTAATCGTCATAACGCACCCCAGAGGTTAGCTCCCAATCCGGTGCAAGTTGCCAACTGTCTTGCAAAAACAAGTATTGATTGCGGCGCGTATGCGGCGACAAGATTGCTTGATCGGCGGGCAAGGCTTGCGTACTGCCTAAGGGAATTGGGTTAAAATCCGCGTCTAACACATAGTTTTGATACGATGTCCATTCGTCTAAGGCTTCATAGTCATAGCCCACGCCGACGCGCACAATGTGCTTATCAATGCCATGATAAAAACCTGACAACGACACATGCGCTTGATTCTCTGCGCTATTGAAATAAGAATAAAAACCGTCGGGAAACAAACCACCAAAAGCATTAGGCGGATAAACCTGCAAATCCTCTGGCGTATATTCCATGCGCTGCACATTCAATTTGGCGAACACATCCCAATCCGGCGCGACATTCTCTTGTTGATAACTTAACGTCCCTGACACCCGCTCGCTGTTATTTTTGCCCACAGGGTCTAAGGCTTGGCCTAGCCCTAAATTCGTGCCCAAATCATCACGGCGATTGTAATCAAGCTGTGCGCCTAAGTTGTGGTAATTCAGTTCGAGATGCGCATCAACATTGCGATGTCCTGTATTTAAAGTATCTGGCGCACGAGAGGCATTTGTCCCCAAACGGCGATCCCATTGCGTTTGCGCATCTTCCTCAATCAAGGCAGCATAACCGTCTGTGTCACTGACTTCTAAAGTCGCCGCAACTTCCAAATCTTGATAAACATCACCATGAACTAACCACGCCGCTTGTGTATCAAAACTGCCTGCTTGCACACCGACTTCAGTACCTTGAATATCGTGACCTTGGCGGGTAATGACATTAATCACCCCTGCAAAGGCATCTGCGCCATATAAAGCTGAACCCGTGCCGCGAATCACTTCTATACGGTCAATGCTCTGCACTGGAAAACCGCCCCATGCTATCCCGCGATTACCACTGGTCACGGATTTAAACGGCGTGCCATTGATCATCAATAACACTTCAGGATTGGCATTGGTATGAATGCCGCGCATGGTGTAAATGGAATTATTATTAATGCCCGCTTTGCCGACGTGTAAACCAGGTACCATTTCTAAGGCTTCGTCTAAATCGCGGGCACCAATGGCTTCAATATCTTGGCGGGTAATCACGCTGGTAATGGCGGGGGCTTGTTGGCGGGTTTGCGTTAAGCCGGTGGCAACAGAGACTTTTTGCGCTTTCACTAAACCATCAAACACGTTAAAGGCTTCATCTAAAGTCACCTCTACCGTGACCATTTGCGCAAAATCAAGTTGTTTTAAATACGCAACGACTTCGCTTTCTGTTTGTGCCACAACAGTATTTGTGAAACTCATTAAACTACCTACGCACCATAATGCGCATATTCTCAACAATGGCTGCAACATTTCTTCTGTCTCTCTTGTTATTGCACAACATCGCCAACGCGCAATAAGTTGGCATTGACAGCAAGTTGCAAGTCTTTAATCCTCTGTGGGTGAATCATAAAGCGTACACGATTTTGCTGAGTATAAAATTCAATCATACCGCCCATTTTAATAAACTGCTTATTTGCGCTCACGGTTAATATCGGTTTGTTTTCAACTTGCTGTAGCAGTTGTTTTAATTGATAACTGGGTACATGCCCAATAAACAAGGTGTGACATTGCGATAAGTCATCAATATTGGCGGTGTATAGTGTCTGAATGGGGTGTTCGTCATAATATTCTTCCCTAATGGCAATATTTAAATTGTCACCAAAAGAATGTTCCCCGAATACGCATAATTTAAACGGGCTGTTGCTTTCCATAAAAGCGATTTTAGGCCATGAAATAAAGGAACTAAAACGCATGAGAAAAACAGCTTGTAATTGAGATTCTCTTGGTATGATGGTATTGGCAGGAACCAGAGTGCTTAGCAGTAATAAGTTGAAAAAAAGCAGGTGATAAATAGCATTTTTAAGTGCATTGTAATAGAGGATACTGTTACACATAATTACATCATCATGTTATATTGAAGGATGCTTAATTAAATATAAAAACTGAGCATTTGCTATTTAGGACAGTAGAGAGATGTGGTGAAGTCCTGTTAAGAAATAGGTCAATAATAAGATTGGATTAAGTTTAGAGTAGTCTATTTAGTGATAAAAGCCTAGTGCGATAGTGGGCTAATGATTGCTTTTTCATGACAACTTGATTACAGAATTAAATTCATTTATCAAATATATTTAAACAATTAGACATGCGAGAACCTGTTATGACTATTCGCCGATTTGAAAAATTCACGCCACAGATTGCAGACAGTGCTTATGTTGATCCCTTAGCGTTAATTATTGGGCAGGTGACGATTGGCGAGCAAGCGTCTATTTGGCCGCAAGTGGTGGCGCGGGGTGATGTGCAAGCGATTCACATCGGGGCGCGGACAAATGTGCAGGATAATGCGGTGTTGCATGTGACACATGACGGGCCTTATTCCGTGGGCGGTCGGGCGTTAAACATTGGTGAAGCGGTGACGGTTGGGCATCAGGCGACGTTGCATGCTTGCACGGTTGAACATCATTGTTTGATTGGGGTGGGGGCGATTGTGTTAGATGGCGCGCATTTAGAACCGTATGTGTTGTTAGGGGCAGGGAGTTTAGTGCCACCGAATAAACGCTTAACCGGTGGTTATTTGTGGCGGGGGAATCCGGTGCAGCAGGCGCGTCCGTTGACGGAGAAGGAGTTGGCGTTTTTTGATTATTCTGCCAATCAGTATGTGCGGTTGGCGCAGCGGCATTTGGCGAGTCAAGTTTAAACCGTTAATCTCGTTCCCACCATGTTTGTCACTGTTATTAAGTTAAGCGATTTTGTAGTCAGCTATAGTACAAAAAAAAGAGAACGCCCGAATAGGATAAAGTCCCCAGTCCTACTACAGACAAAACAGGCGTTCTCTCGATGAAGAAAATAAAGTACAAAACAGTTGATGTAAAGCAATTAGATTGGATT
>QKBZ01000441.1 GCA_003245895.1 Beggiatoa sp. | reverse complement strand
AATGACTTGTATGAACCCGCAATGACTTTGGTGAATATTTTATGGTGGTTAATACCCGCCGTCTTTCTCAATATTTTTATTGAGCATTTTATTTGGCAGTCATTAGAAAAACGGGCAAACCGTTCCATTCCTAGAGTGCTCAAAGGCATGATCAGTGCTTTAGTGTATTTATTCGCCTTTTTCGCAGTGATCAGCTTTGTATTTGGCATGCAAATTACCGGTTTGCTCGCCACCTCTGGCGTGATTGCTATGATCATCGGTTTAGCGATCCAATTGAATATTTCTAATATTTTTTCCGGTATTGCGCTGAATTTAGAAAGCCCGTTTCATATTGGCGATTGGATTCGTGTTAAAGACTATCCTGAAGGACAGTTTTTAGATATGACATGGCGCAGTACGCGCATTAAAACCCGCGACAATGCCTTGTTATGTATCCCGAATAGTCTTGCCGCTGAAGCCATACTGGTCAATTTCTCCACCCACACCAGTTACCGCTTAAATCTATATTTGCATATCGATGTTGAGCATCATCCAGATCGGGTGCGCAAAGTGTTATTAGACTCATGTTATGCCACCGATGCTGTGTTATCAGACCCTGCACCTGCGGTGTTATTCCCTGAAATTAAAGAAGGGATCGCGGTGTACTTAGTGGCTTGCAGCATTGCCGATTACGGGCAACGTCCAAGCATTAACCATCAGTTATGGCTAAAACTGTGGACACATTTAAATCAAGCACATATTTACCCTGCGGTGCGCACACAGCAAATTCAGTATCAACGGGCAAAAGCACTGAGCACAAATGCCGATGCGGTTAATCAACCGTTGCAGTTAATTGACATCATCGATATTTTTGCCAATTTCCCAACCAACTTAAAACAAGCCTTAGCGCAGAAATTACACTTACACAATGTGGCGGCTAACACACAAATTGTGCAACAAGGAGACGAAGGCGACTCTTTGTTTATCATTGCGGAAGGTGTAGTCAGCGTGTCGGTATTGAATAAGCAACAACAGTCAATTGAAGTCGCCCGTTTAGGCACAGGTGCTTTCTTCGGTGAAATGGGCTTATTAACAGGTGAAGAACGCACTGCAACGGTAACTGCGTTAACACGCACCTTGTTATTTGAACTGTCAAAAGCAGACTTAGCCCCTTTTATCGCCAGCAACCCTGAACTATCTAGCTGTATCAGTGAGACTTTAATGCAGCGTCAGCAGGCGACAGAAAGCCAACTGGATAGACCACTGGCAGAACATGAATCTGAACTTGATGATGGGTTTGCTGATCGTATGCGTCAGAAAATTTTAAACTTTTTTGGCGTGAAATAAGACGAGACTAGGGTCTCTAGCTCCCACGCGCTTTGCGTGGGAGCACGTCTCGACGCGCCTGCGTCGCGAATACTCAATACAAGCACAATTATAGGATGAGCTGAGGCACGAAGCCTATCAGTCGCGTTAATGGAATCAATTCAGCTTCTCGGTAAACGATGGGCATCCTTCGTCAGCCCATCCTACATGTCGCTAATTTACTACGCCGATCTCTGCCTCAGCCAATAACGCCTGCAACCGCTGCTGGCGTTCTGCATAAGGCTGCCCCGCCAACATAGCCACCGCCTGATAAAACGCGGCTAAATCATAGTTTTGTTCTGCCAGTAAACGCTGAAACGCAGGCACATACGCTTGATAAGTCACTACGGAACTCAATTTGGCGTTATTGACTTCGCTAAACCATTGATCATAACCATTGAAACCAGCCCATTTTGTGGTTTTCAATTGTTGATAATCCGCCTGTAACTGCTGGAAAAGCTGTGTTTTTAAAGCTTGGCGTTCAGTTTCGCTGATTTCTTGGCGTTGATACAAAGCTTGCAATTGATCACGCATAGCCAACACTAACTGTGTGAAATCTTGTTGATAGCCTTGTAAGCGGTAATAACGCTCGGTTTGTGCCTCATCTTGCACGGTATCCAGCCAGCGTTTAACGCCTTCATACTCCACCGTCATGGCAAAAGCTTCGTTAAATGCAGTGTCATCTTTAATATACAATTGTTGATGTGCTAACTCATGAAAGATCAGCCCTGCTAAACGCGGCGTAGACCATAACAACATGGTATTCAGCACCGGATCAGCAAACCAGCCTAAGGTCGAATAAGCGGCAATGCCTGCCACATACACTTCATAACCTTCGGCAGCTAAGCCATCGGCTAAACTTTGCGCTTCTGCTTCAGAAAAATAACCGCGATAACTGACACAGCCAACAACAGGAAAACACCAATTTTTAGGCGCGAGGGAAAACGGCGGCGTGGCAAATACAGACCACACCACATAAGGCCGCTGTAAATCTGCGTATTGGGTATAACTGTCGTTGTCAGGTAATTGGAGTTGCTCTGTGGCAAATTGGCGAATGCTTAACACTTCGTTTAAACGTAGCCGCACGTTTTCTTCCATTTCTGGACTGGCGAGCAATTCCGTGATCGGGTGGCGACGTTGTAATAATTCAAGCTGACCGCTCACCGCCTGCGCATAATAGTGTACGGTGCTGCAACTGCTGAGCAGCACGCTGCTACACAGCAATAAGCCACGATAACAACGACGTATTGGCAACAGGCTTAGTTGCAAGGTGGTAACACGCTAATGCGTTGCAGTTCGATGTACTCTCCCCACATATGAATGCCAACGGTTGCTTTTGCGGGCACGGCTTCCACTGAAACTAAAGTACCTGCTTGTTTTAGCATTTCAGGTAGATGAATCGGTAAAAACTTGCGCCCATCGTTGGCTGTAATGCCATAAAAACCGCCTTCAACTTCGATATAAGTAATGCTGCCGGTAAAGCTGACAGGATTTGCAGGCCCATTACTCAGTTCAGCAGCTAAAGGGGTTGGCGGCGCACCTGTGCTGGAGGTAACAGTTTCTGTTTGCGCCCAAACATTTGCGGTTAAACAGAGCATAACCGCACTGGATTTGACTAAAGTGCCAATCTTCATCACAGCAGTCTCTTAGCAATTTGGTGATAAGTGCACGTATCTTGTAGGTCGCATAAGCGCAGCGTCATGCGACATAGCGGCGGATGACGGCTCGCGCCTTATCCGCCCTACCATTCACTCATCACTGATTAAAATAAAAGGGAGAACGCCCATCCTCCCCATGAATATGCAAGGATGATGATTCAATTATTTAGCATTAGCGCGAAATAATGAACCTAATGCCTCACCGGGGTCATCCGCACGCATAAAGGCTTCACCGACTAAAAACGCACTAACACCCGCATTCAACATTAAATCCACATCCGCGCGCGTATGAATACCGCTTTCTGTTACCACTTCATATTGTGGCGGAATATGCTTCAACAAGCGCAAGGTGGTGTCTAAGCTGGTCTCAAAGGTGCGTAAATTGCGATTATTAACGCCAATCAAAGGCACTTTTAACGCTAAAGCGCGTTCTAACTCATCCTCATCATGCACTTCAACTAAGACATCCATGCCTAAGAACAAGGCTAAACCTGCTAAATCATTTAACAATGCATCGCCTAAAGCCGCCACGATCAACAAAATGCAATCCGCGCCTAATACCCGTGCTTCATAGACTTGATACGCATCAATAATAAAGTCTTTGCGCAAAATGGGTAAATTGCTAGCTTCGCGCACTTGCTGCAAATATTGTTCAGAACCTTGGAAAAAGTCCTTATCTGTTAATACGGATAAACAGGTTGCGTCGTGTGCCTCATAACTTTCTGCAATTTCAACAGGATAAAAAGGCTGACGTAATAAGCCCTTACTGGGCGAGGCTTTTTTAATTTCGGCGATGACCGCAGGGCGATCAATACGGCGACAACCTTGAATGGCTTGTAAAAAGCCACGCGGTGGCGGTGCAGCTTCGACTTGGTGGCTAAGTTGTTTTAACGAGCACTTTTGGCTGCGTTCTGTTACTTCTTCCACTTTGCGGCGCAAGATTTTTTTTAAAATATCAGGGGTGTCCGTCATGGCTAATATCTTTTTATCAAACGAGAAGTGTTAAAAACTTTGAGTCAGTTCAATTAATTCTGACAGTTTTGCTTTTGCTTGACCTTGGGCAATGACCTCTGCCGCTTTAGCAACACCCGCCGCAAGAGAATCGGTTAAATTCGCGGCATAAATCGCAGCACCTGCATTTAACAATACGATGTCACGGGCAGGGCCTGCTTGATTGTCTAACGCACTGTGTACTAAGGCGATACTATCAGTGACATTTTCCACTTGTAAGCGACTTAATGCAGCACGTTCTAAGCCAAAATCTTCTGGCTGAATGTGATAACTACGGATTTGTCCGTCTTGTAATTCGGCAACGCGAGTGGGGGCAGCGATGCTGATTTCATCTAAACCGTCTTCTGAGTGCACGACTAACACATGGTTGCTACCTAATTGGTATAACACCTGTGCTAATGGTTCTACCCAGCGTTCACTAAACACACCTAATAATTGATTCGGTGCGCCTGCGGGATTGGTTAAGGGGCCTAATACGTTGAAAATAGTACGCACGCCCATTTCTTTGCGCGGGCCAATGGCATATTTCATTGCACTGTGATGTTGTGGTGCGAACATAAAACCGATGCCGATTTTATCCACGCAAGTGCTCACTTGTTCCGGCGTAATATCTAATTTAACGCCCAAAGCTTCTAACACATCAGCACTACCACAACGGCTAGACACAGAGCGATTGCCATGTTTCGCCACTTTGCCGCCCGCAGCCGCAACGACTAAGGCACTGGTAGTCGAAATATTAAAGGTGCGCATACCATCGCCACCTGTGCCCACAATATCGATGATATTGTCGCCGCTCACGCTGACAGGGGTTACTAATTCACGCATTACTTCAGCAGCACCGGTAATTTCATCAACCGTTTCGCCTTTCATGCGCAAAGCAATTAAAAATCCTGCAATTTGTGCGGGAGTGGTTTCGCCAGTCATGATGCTACGCATCACAGTGGCCATGTCAACACGGCTTAAATCATGTCCCTCGGTGACGTGTTGCAAGGCGGTTTTAATATCCATCATCAATGATGATCCTCTTAATTGATGGGCGTTAATCGCTATAGAATGAACTAAGGCATCATATTAGCCGACAGCTTAAACAACTGACAAACCTATTTTGCTGTACATATCAGTCATAAGGTGAATGCAATCTTACACAAGATGCAGATTGATAATGGAGGAATTTTTGCCCACCAAACTCCATATGGTGAGCAAAACATCGGTTGTTTTTTTTGTTCCTACCTGATAGGCGTTACGCAGTTCAAGATGAGGCTTTGTAGGGCGGATAAGGCGTTAGCCGTCATCCGCCGATTGTCATATGACGCTGCGCTTATACGACCTACAACCGTTCTCATCACCAACTGCGTAATTTCTACCTAAATCAAAATTCAATGTCGGATGACGGCTTACGCCTTATCCGACCTACAGAAGACCTTAATAGCGATAAAACCGATTTGGGTTATGGATATGATATAAATCGCCATACACCGGTTGCGGTAATTTTAAATATGCTTTCCCCTGTTCATCTTGCATCATCACTGCATCTAAGGTAATCACTTCTTCTTCAGGCTGTTCTTCACCCGGTGGTTTTAAATACGACGTTTCGCGCACGCCTTCCACAATGTGATCTACCCAGCCTAACTCTTGTGCTTGCGTAGCAAACTCTGTCCAGTTGCCTTCGGTATTTTTCTCATACATCAACTGAGTAAACTCTTCTAAGGTAATCCCCATGCGTGCTGCAACCGGTCGCATTAAACGCTCGCCCCATTCTTGGGTAATTTTCAAATCTTGGTTGACTTGCGTCGGGTTGCCATAGAAAAAACTGGAAATTTGATGATGAATGATTAAGGCATTCGGATAAGCAAATGAGCGTGGTGCTTGCGCCGTGATAATGGCAGCCATACTCGCAGCAATCGATTTCACCACCACATACACCGGTGCTTGGCTATGTTTCATCGCTTCGATAATGCGCGCCCCTTCCATCACTGAACCACCAGGCGAACGATCAATCACTAAAAAAATCGGATATTCGGTATTTTTATTATTTAAATAATGAATATTTTCTGTGACATAATCCGCAGTGTCCGACAAGATGGGGCCATTTAAGCTAATACGGCGATCACTAATAATTAATTGACCATTCACAAATGGCTCTTTTAAATACTCAGGACTGGCAATTTTTAACTCGGTTTTTAACTCCTCACGCCGAATTAATAATTCCTGCAACGCATTTTCTAACTCAACACGCTTTTTCTCGGACTCAATAGTGGCCAATAAACGTTGTTGTTTCTGCTCAAAAATCGTGTTTTCTAACGCAAGACGATCACTTTCTCGTTTTAACGCTTGCAATTCAGGATCGAGCGGTTCACTTTCTGTGACTACAGGCGTTTCTGTAGCGGCGGGCGTTTTGTCTTCCTCGGCTGCTAGCGGCGGCGCGAGCAACAACAAAACACTGATTAACAATACATTATATTTCATCTTTACGACCTTCCTGTTTGCACAACACAAACTGAGTACCCTAAACCATTAAACGAATGTTTAAACACGTTCTGTCTAGCATAGTGAGACGTGAATCTTTAGACTATCCAAACATGCACAAGCGTTTGTGTTTAACCTAAGCTTTCCGCGCGTGACTGCGAAAACATGACACCAAGTCCATGAAATGAGTATAAAATGCTTTCACCTGCGCTCACAAATATATTTAACGGTCATTGTAGGATACACACATTTAACTATATCGTTAATGTATTAAAACAAACGGAAATTGCACGATAAACTGCGTTAAATTGCCGTTATTCTGTGGTGTAGCGAATAAGTGATTTTGTAGAGTGGAATAGGCGCGAGCCGTATTCCACCATAAAATGCTGTAAATTATTAAGTTGAGTGCAGATTACACGCTTTATGGTGGAATACGCTCCGCTATTCCACCCTACAACGCATTGCCATTAAATTAAGGTCGCTGTAGGGTTTGCGCCGCGTCTTTTTGTGGTGCGAACGCGGAAAAGTCTGAACAGTAAGATGATGGGTTTCGCTTCGCTCTACCCATCCTACAGGTTAGCTAGGTGAGGGCTATTCAAAACCAGAGCAAAAGCCCCATGTCGGATGGTGGCTAAAGCCTTATCTGACCTATAAAATTCGCTGAATTTAATGGCAGTTTAATAAGATTCTCTATGTTGCACACGTTGAATCGTGACATCCTGCATACATCATAGAGTGAAGTTATATTTTTTTCGCCAAAGGGATCGCCGCTGTCAACAGCGCATTGTGTTACCATGCCAATCACTTGATCATTTATCCCAATAAGGTTATACAAGGGCATTTAAAACATGGCGGCACATTGTTTTACCCACTGATCAATCCATCTTCCAATTTTTAGCCTAAGGACATTGTGCATGAAAATTGTAAACCACCGTCTTTATAACGATGATGATACCCCCGTCCCATACCGTAGCACCCCCAATCACGGTAGTGAAATCAAAGACCTGAAGTATCTGGTCATGCACTACACCGCAGGCCCTAGTGCAGAACATTCCATTAACTGGCTGGTGAATCCATTAGCGAAAGCTTCTGCTCACTTGGTTATTGGTCGTGATGGTAGCGTGACGCAAATAGTGCCGTTTAATACCGTAGCATGGCATGCAGGTAGCAGTTCATGGCAAGGCATTAAGGGCTTAAATAATTACTCTATTGGCATTGAGTTAGACAACGCAGGCCCCTTAGAAAAATCGGGAGATTCTTGGCGTGCTTGGTTTGGTACTGACTACCCTGCTGAGCAAGTGATCGAAGCGGTTCATAAAAATGAAACTTACATGCGTGCTTGGCAGTTATATACACCAGAGCAACTGTATGTCGCTTTAGAAATCTCTGCTTTGTTAGTGCATACCTATAAATTAGAAGATATTTTAGGTCATGATGACATTGCACCCGGCCGGAAATCTGATCCAGGCCCTGCGTTCCCAATGGATACCTTCCGTTCACGCATCTTTGGTCGTTCTGATGACGAGCCAGACAGCGAGACCTATGAAACTACTGCGAACTTAAATATTCGGGTAGGGCCTGGTAGCGCCTTCCAAACTTTAAGCGTTAGCCCATTACCTAAAGGCACTCGCTTACAAGCCACTGGTGAAGAAAATGGCGTTTGGAAAGAAGTAGATGTTGTCGGTGAAGTGAAAGGTTCCTCTGATGTACGCGGCTGGGTACATCGTGGCTATATTCGCCAAGTGGTGTAAACACGGGTGAATTTTGGGAGTGGTGGTCAACAGGCATTGGCTGCCACTTCTAACATTATGTCTATCCCTATTTTTTGCTTTACCCCAGACGCATTCGCGCCATTGCCGCCTGCACTCGCAGAGAGTGCCAAGCTATTCAACACGCCCGCCTCTCCTCCGCTAACTGCGGAAATTCTCGCACAATATCGCCAACGTCTATGGCAAGCCTTGCCACAGTCAATACAAGCTGACTTAATCAACTGCCAAGCCGCGCATATTCTCAGTATTCACAGTGATCAAGCATTATGGCAGCAATTGCCGTGGGAACTCCTAGCAGAGCCTAAAGCAACTAACCCTCGTTATCTCGTTCGCAGCGTAAACCAACAACCACAAAGCTTGCCACTCATCGCAAAGCCAGTGCGCTGTTTATGGCTAGGCTTAGCCTCTTTTGCTGGTCAAGCACGCTTAGCCTTAGAGCATGAACAGCAAGTATTAAAACAGTCCGTTGCCGCTTTTGGCGCACAAATCGACTTGCAGTGCGCTTTTATTCATGACCTTGCAGCATTAAAAGCTGTGTATGCGCAACAAACGTGGGATATAGTGATTATCAGCGGTCACGGGGTGGTGTCAGCACAAGAATGGTCACAGCTAACACTGTTCTTAAATGAAGAACAGCGGCTTACCGGTCAACAACTTGCACACTGTCTGCAAACACAAACACCGCATTTGTTAGTCATCAATACCTGCTTATCCGCCACTGTAAACTCCCCGCAACACAGCCTCTTGTGGCCATTATTAAACATCGGCATTCCCCATATCGTTGGCATGCAAGGTCATGTTGTAGACCGTGCAGGCTTAAAATTTATCCAAGCCTTGTTAAACGCCGTATGGCAAGCCACACCCATTGCTCAAGCAGTACACATGGGACGAATGGCCATGCAGCAATTATTAGCGACGGATGAATGCTGGCGCGATGAACAAGACCCCAGTTTTGGGCAATGGGTGTTACCTGTACTCTACTCTGCTGCGCCCGAACAAGCCTTGCTCTCTGCTGCCTTATCAGTGCAAGCTGAAGCCAATAACCCGCCTACAACCTCCCTGCTCATCGGTCGCCGTCCACTGTTACAAAACCTGTTAGCTATTTTAACGGCTTCAACGACGCAAGGCGTATGGCTACACGGTGTCGCCGGTAGTGGTAAAACTGCATTAGCACAAGCAGTGTTAGTCGCCTTATCCGAGCTAGGTTTTAAAGTACAAGCATTCACACAAACCACATGCGATGCCCCAGAACCAAATACCGTTTATTACGCAGATGACTTGCCGCAAACCTTTCCATTACCTAACACGCCACTACGTTGCTTGCTAATCGCCCGCCATCTGCCCGCAAATTTGCCCGACTTTATACATGCACAAGCAGTGCCCTTAGCCAGTTATGAAGAATTTTTAGGCTATGCCCAGCACTTAGGCTTACCACACCCTGAATTGCAAATTAAATTAATGTTCCGCGTCTGGCGAGGACGGTTTCGCGGTTTAGAGATTATCAGTAGCTTGCCTGTGTGTACGGGCAAGGCATTGGTACAGCAAGTGGATCAAGTTGGACGGTGTTTAGTGGGGAGGCAAAGTTATAGATAAGCTTATGGGGTATGAATTGATAATTTTCCCGTAGGGCGGATAAGGCGTGAGCCGTCATCCGCCGACCCGCACGCCGTGTCATTGCCATTAAGTTAAGGATAACAAAGCATTGTAGGATGGGCTGACGTAGGAAGCCCATCAGTCGTGCCAACCGATTAAATCAAGGACACGGTAAACGATGGGCTTCCTGCGTCAGCCCATCCTACGACATCTTATCGTCTTAACTTAATGGCAATGACACGGCGCGTAGGAACGAGAAACCAATTGTTTTTGCAACAAATATTTCGTCGAACTCAGGTTTACAGAGAATTCATCAAAAACACCGTAGTATCCAGCAAGACAATCTCCTCATTTGGTCACTAAACTGTCAACTTAATGGGAAAGCCGTGCGCGAGTTCTGCACCATCCCCGTTCTGTTAACAAGGAGATTTTTATGTTCAAGACCAGTGACATACTTGATCCTGCCTACCTCAATCAAGGGGCGGCATCGCTTTGGGCAAATATTTCGCCGTTATATGCTGCGGATGAAAGCGTGATATTGCGCGATTTGATGCGCTTGGCTACACCGCAAGGCAATGAATTAGCAAAAAGCGAGCAGCGGGCAACGACACTGATTGAGCATGTACGCGCCAATGCTGGGGCGATTCATATGATTGATGCCTTGTTGCTAGAGTACAGCTTGGACACGCGGGAAGGGATTTTGCTGATGTGTTTGGCGGAAGCCTTAATGCGCATTCCCGATGCTGATACTGCGGATGCCTTAATTCGTGACAAGCTCAGCGTGGCGGATTGGAAACAGCATTTAAGCCATTCCGATTCCTTGTTAGTCAATATGTCAACGTGGGGACTGTTGTTAACCGGCAAAGTGGTGACGATGGATGAGCGCGAAGACGGTTCGCCGAGCAGCATCATTAACCAATTGCTCAACCGCATGAGCGAGCCGGTGATTCGCAAAGTGATGCAGCAAGCGATGAAAATCATGGGGCATCAGTTTGTGTTAGGGCAAGATATGCCGGAAGCCTTTAAATGCGGCAAGCCTTATCGCGCCAAAGGTTACACCTATTCGTTTGACATGCTCGGCGAAGCAGCGTTAACGCAAAGCGACGCTAATCATTATTTCAATGACTACTGGCAAGCGATTCAGTTTGTCGGTCAGCAGCAAGCTAAATTTCCCAACGAAATCCCCGCCAGTGTTTCGATTAAGTTATCAGCCTTACACCCACGCTACGAAGTGTTGCAACAAGCGCGGGAGATGAATGAATTATTGATCACGGTGTTAAAACTGGTTAGCCATGCCCGCAACCTAAACGTCGCCATTACCATTGATGCCGAAGAAGCCGACCGGCTGGAATTATCGCTACAACTGTTTGAGCAGCTTTATCGCCATCCACAAACCAAAGGTTGGAAAGGTTTAGGGCTAGTCGTGCAAGCCTATTCTAAACGGGCGTTGCCGGTGTTAGCGTGGTTAGCCGCCTTGGCGCAAGATGTCGGCGACCGCATTCCGGTGCGTTTGGTGAAAGGGGCTTACTGGGACACTGAAATTAAGTTGTGTCAGCAAAAAGGCTTATCAGGCTATCCAGTGTTCACGCGCAAAGAAGGCACAGACGTATCGTATTTAGCCTGCGCCCGCTTTTTACTCAGCGAGCATTTACGCGGTTTAATTTGGCCTCAATTCGCCAGCCATAACGCGCACACCTTAGCCGCAATCATGGCAATGGCGCAGCATAACCGCTTTGAATTCCAACGCTTACACGGCATGGGCGATGCCTTACACGACCAAGTGATTCAGCAATCGGGCGTTATTACGCGGATTTATGCGCCGGTTG
The DNA here is from genome assembly GCA_003245895.1 of Beggiatoa sp. GTDB lineage: Bacteria > Pseudomonadota > Gammaproteobacteria > Beggiatoales > Beggiatoaceae > SZUA-411. The sequence goes on along the minus strand of QKBZ01000441.1, from coordinate 14,013 downwards.
GCAATCATAAGGATTTATTGCCCTATTTAGTACGGCGTTTACTGGAAAACGGCGCTAATAGCTCGTTTGTGCATCGACTGGCGGATCAACGCTGTCCTGTCGCCGAATTGGTGCAACATCCTTACGAAGTATTAAAAAGCCGCAAAACCTTATATAACCCACAAATTCCCTTGCCTAGCCAAATTTTCGGCGCACAACGGGTTAATTCTAGCTCGCCCAATATTGCCATTCACAGCCAATGGCAACCGTTTAACGCCGCTGTAAAAGCACATTTAAACCGCCAATGGCAGGCCACTGCGCTGGTAAATGGTCAAGCCGTGACTGAACACAGCCAAATGATCAGCGTCAGCTCGCCCGCAAATCGCACTATCACAGTGGGTACAGCCCATTTCGTTAATGCCTCAGTGGTCGAACAGGCGTTGCAAACCGCCAGCACATTCGCGCCAGAATGGCAAGCAACCCCCGTCGAGCAACGTGCAGATTTTATTCGGCAATTAGGCAATTTATTAGAAACCCATCAAGCAGAATTGATCGCCTTATGCCAGTTAGAAGCAGGCAAAACGGTGCAAGATGCCATCGACGAAGTGCGCGAAGCGGTGGATTTTTGTCGTTATTACGCGCAGCAGGCTGAGCAATTATGCGCGCAGCCTGAAACGTGGCTGGACTTGTCCGGTCAGCAAGTGAAAGCGCAACGGCTTGGGCGTGGCGTGTTGGTGTGTATTAGCCCGTGGAATTTTCCATTAGCGATTTTCTTAGGCCAAATCACTGCCGCCTTAGTCACTGGTAACACGGTGATTGCTAAACCGGCCGAGCAAACCAGTTTAATCGCGCATCGTGCTATCGAGTTGTTATTAAGCACTGGCATTCCGAGCGGGGCAATTCAATTGCTGTTAGGTGACGGTGCAACGGTTGGCACGCTGTTAACCCGCGATCCGCGTGTGCAAGGCGTGGTGTTTACCGGCTCTACTGAAACCGCACAGCGCATTAACCGTAATTTAAGTCAACGCGACTGCCCACCTGCTTTGCTCATCGCCGAAACCGGTGGACAAAACGCGATGTTTGTCGATTCCACCGCCTTACCTGAGCAAGTGGTAAAAGATGTGGTGTTATCAGGCTTTGCTTCTGCGGGGCAACGCTGTTCTGCTTTGCGTATTTTGTGCGTGCAACGCGACATTGCAGATCGCATTTTAGACCTGTTAAGCGGTGCTATGCAGGAGCTACGGGTGGGTGATCCGCTGTTATTGGCAACTGATGTGGGGCCTGTCATCGATGAAACCGCGCAACAAGGTTTGCTCAAGCATATTGAACAGATGAAACAGCGTGCGCGTTTAATCGCACAAACGCCACTGCCTGCCACCTGTGATAAAGGCACGTTTGTCGCGCCCACCGCCTTTGAAATTCAATCAATTAGCGAATTAGGCCGCGAGCAATTTGGCCCTATCGTGCATGTGTTGCGCTACGAAGCACGCGAGTTAGACCGCTTGATTGATGCCATTAACGCGACCGGCTACGGCCTAACTTTAGGCATTCACAGCCGTAACGAACACACCGCCGCCCATATCGAAGCCCGCGCCAAAGTCGGCAACACCTATATCAACCGCAACCAAATTGGCGCGATGGTTGGCGTGCAACCATTCGGCGGTCAAGGTTTATCTGGCACTGGCCCTAAGGCGGGTGGCTGTCATTACCTACCCCGTTTTACTCACCTTGTCGCCCTTGAATCTTGAGGAGCTTCGCATGTTTGATAACACTTTTTTAAACGCCCAGCATGTAGCCGTTTTAGAACATTGGGATAGACGCGGCTTTCGCTCACGGGCAAATTTATTAGCAACGATTGTTGATCAGTTACCTGAGACAGCAGAACTGGCGAAACAAAAAACCTTGTTACGTGCCTTATTAGCTAAAGCGGACGGCTTAGATCAAGCGGATACCTTGCTAGGACCGACTGGCGAAAGCAATGTGTTATATCTCGCCGGACGTGGTGACACCTTAGTTTATGGCAGTGAAACAACTTCACCGCTGGCTATTTTAGGGCTAGTGGTCGCGGCATTGATGACCGGCAACGCGGTGATTTTGCACGCGCCTTACCACGCAGACTGGGCAGAACAAGTGTGTCGCTTGCTGTATCAAGTCGGTGTGCCGAGCAATATTTTAACGCTGAGCCAAGATGATTCCTTGGAACAGTTGTTAGCAACACAAACACTTAAGTTAATGTGCGCCGCTTGCGGTGTATTGGAAACGATTGATTTAGGCCGTCAGTTGGCAGCACGCGAAGGGGTTTTAGTGCCTTTAGTCACTGAAATCGACAGCGTGCAATGCTCACACTTACTGCAACCTGATTTCTTATGGCGATTTGTCACTGAGAAAACACGCACTATCAACACCACAGCAGTGGGGGGTAATGCAAGTTTATTAGCGTTGGGTAGTGCTTCGATTTGATATTAGTGTAGGGCGGATAAGGCGTAAGCCGTCATCCGCCGTCAATGTCGTATGACGCTACGCTTATACGACCTACAACTGTTCTATCACAAATCAAGGACTCATCTCTAATGACAACTTGCAACAACGTGTAAGCCAACTACCTGCACGTCGTTGCAACAAAAACAAATAGAAAAAAGGGCTTTATCTATGACTAATACGATGGCGATTTACGCAACTTTTACCGTGTACTTGGTGTTAATGTTGGTAATTGGTTATTACGCCTACCGAGTAACCGCCAATTCCTCTGATTACTTTTTAGGCGGACGCTCCTTAGGGCCTTGGCCTGCTGCCTTATCGGCGGGCGCATCGGACATGAGCGGCTGGTTACTGCTCGGTTTACCGGGTTATGCGTTTGCTTCTGGCATGGAGGCTATCTGGCTAGCCGCCGGTTTACTGCTCGGCACTTGGCTCAATTGGCTAGTCACCGCCAAACGCTTACGAACCTATAGCATTATCGCCAACGATGCCTTAACCCTCCCCGAATTCTTCGCCAATCGTTTTCAAGACAGCTCCCGCCTGTTACAAGTCATCTCCGCTTTCTTCATCTTATTATTCTTCCTGTTTTACACCAGCTCCGGCCTCGTCGCAGGCGGCAAATTATTTGAAACCGTGTTTGGTTTAGATTACACCTATGCGGTCATCGTCGGCACTATCTGCGTGGTGTCTTATACCTTATTCGGCGGTTTCCTCGCCGTATCGTGGACAGACTTAGTACAAGGCTTATTAATGGCTGCCGCCTTAGTCATCGTCCCCGTCACTGTGATGCAACTCGACGGCGGCGCAAGTGCTGTTATCGACACTTTACGCGCGACTAACCCCGAATTACTCAGCATTTTTAACGATGTCAAAGGCGAGCCATTAAGCTGGATCGCCATTGTTTCCTTAGCGGCATGGGGCTTAGGCTATTTCGGACAACCGCACATTCTGGCGCGTTTCCAAGCCACCCGCAGCAATGCAGACATCCCGACCGCACGTCGCATTGCCGTAACGTGGAGCGGTTTATCAATGGCAGGAGCATTATTAGTCGGCTTAACTGGTTTGGTTTATGTAAACGCACATATGGCGGGCAACATTGCAGACGGTGAAAAGATTTTCATGGTTTTGGTAAACGCCGTGTTTCATCCCGTGGTCGCAGGCATTTTATTAGCTGCCATTCTCGCCGCCATCATGAGCACCGCCGACTCTCAATTATTAGTTTCCTCCTCCGCCTTAGCTGAAGATTTTTATAAACAATTATTCCGCCGTGAAGCCAGCCAAAACGAGATCGTCATGGTAGGTCGCTTAGCAGTATTAGGCTTATCTTTCGTCGCCTTGATCTTAGCCCTAAACCCAGACTCCAGCGTATTAGGCTTAGTCTCTTACGCATGGGCAGGCTTCGGTGCCGCCTTTGGCCCCGTGTTATTGCTGAGCTTGTATTGGTCGCGCATGAATCGCAATGGCGCGTTAGCAGGCATCATCGTTGGCGCGATCACCGTGGTGGTGTGGAAACAATTAAGCGGTGGGATTTTCGAGTTATATGAAATCGTGCCGGGGGTATTGTTTTCAACACTGGCGACAGTCGTCGTTTCTCTACTGTCTGTGGAACCGAGTGAAACCGTGCAAGAACAGCATAAGCTCATGTTGCGTAGTCTCTAACAGGGCATTTTTCGTTCCCATCGTCTCACGATGGGAATACATGCCGCGTCGCTCCAGCGGCGCAAATCAAGCTAATTGGTATCAATCACAATGAGCACCACCTTACTGCTAGATTTTGAACTGGTTAATCATAAGCATTCAGTAGGTCACACCCGCCTTACCGCCGAACACTTAGAGCTATATCAAGGTTTATTCTCAAGCTTTACGTGGGCAAAAAAACTGTTTTGCCATGCGCATGTGGGACATTGGGATCAATCCCCTACACAACTAACACCGTTTACGTTCAACGATAATTTACTGGCCTTAGCTGCCGACAAAACCATTTTTCATGTGTTATCGGATGCGTTTTCTCAAAACACCGCTTTACGCTTTGAAGATCGACACCTCATCCTCGCGCTAGGAAATAACCGCTGTACTTTGTGCATACCGCTCTGGCTATTACGTCACCATCATCTTGAAACACGCTGCGCCGAGCCTTTTCTGCTATTGGAAATCACGCAACAACTCATCACTACCTTATTAACTCACTTGCCATCAGACATTTTTCTACGCCGTGCTAACCTGCGCGTTTTAGGGCTGAATTTTCGCCATTATCGCCCAGAATTTGAATACTTCTATCTGTCTGAAAATAGCATCATGGAATGGCTAAACACCCACCATTACAGTGTGCAACGCGCTGCCCCTGAATACTTGGCATCATTAGCAACCCTGCCTGATTTCCTCGGCGTTGAGCATCAACAAGTCGGCGATTATCTCTTTATGCAATGGATGGATAACGCGACGACTGGCGATGGTTGGCAAGAACGACATATTGCGACGGCACTGAGTCAACGCCATATCTGGCTAGGACATTCGCAATGCTTACCGCGACACAGCAATTTCAACGCTTTAGGCGACAAGCAATATATGCAATCTGCCAAGCCCTTACTGAAGCCACCGCATATGGTGAAGGCGGGCGGAGGCAAAGCCTTTATTTTGTTATCGACACAAGAAACCATTAGCAAACAAGACTGGCAAACAGCGACAGATAAGATTCAAGCACTTAGAAAAAACAACAACATACGACAAATTGATTTAGTGGTGGCTAATCGACGCTTATGTTTTGAGTGGTTTCACCGCATTGCAGAGATCGATGCGACTAATATTGCCTATCTCGACGGCACAAACCTGTTTACACCGTTCCCGACAGGACGTTGGCTCAATGATAGCCACGGCGAATTAAGCACTTGCTATACGGTAGACGATGCTCGCTTAACACAACTAGGCTTTGTTCAATCGCCAACTTATTTGCTACAGGAATTACGCCACGCCGTGCTGTGTTTCAAAAGACACGACACTTTATTCCAAGCACATTGGCTGCTACGCGGCGGCAAAGAGTTAAGCGTTATACGCATTAATGAAGCAACCGATAGCGTATTGTTTAATGAAGGTTTTGGTGTTGGCGATTGGTCAGAGTTTAGCGTGTGTTTATCGGATGGTGCGATTATTCAGGAAGGGGAAGCGGTTGAGATTGAAGTAATTCGGTTATTGAGCGATGTTGCGGGGATAAGCTGAGTTTTTCCCGTTCGCACCATCTTGTAGGGCGGATAAGGCGGCAGCCGTCATCCGCCGTCGGTGGCTTGGTGCAAGCTTCAAGCGCATGATGACGGCTTGCGCCTTATCCGACCTACAAAACCCAGTGACTGCTTCAACTCACTCTACCACTGCCATCGCATCAACCAACAACTGTACCGACTTCAAATTCCGAAAATTATTCACCTCTAAACGATAGGCTAACTGCACCCGCTGCACCGGTTGCGACCACGTTAAGTCATCACGGTTATTAAATGCGATAGCATCTAGCTCTACCTCACTGCCAACAGGGCGCACCACCATTTTTAAATGCTTGTCTTTCAACACGCGCCACGAGATTAGCTCAAATTCGCCATCAAAAACGGGTTCGACAAAACCTTGTCCCCAAGGTATTTGTCGTAAGGCTTCTGCTAACGGCAAGTTGAAATCGTCGCTACTTAATTCACCATCAGAATAAATCACGCCGGTTAAATCCTCGGCACTGACTTGTTGCCGAATGGTGTCATCAAATATCTGCTGAAAGGTGGCAAATTGGTCGGCGGGAATGCTTAAACCTGCTGCCATGGCATGTCCGCCAAAACGGTCAATTAACGCAGGATGTTGTGCTTTAATGGTGGCTAATACGTCCCGAATATGCACGCCTTGCACTGAGCGAGCAGAGCCTTTTAATAATTCATTTTCTTCGCTGGTGGTGAATACAATCACTGGACGGTGTAAACGGTCTTTAATCCGTGAAGCCAGCAGACCAATCACCCCGACATGCCAATTTGGGTCTAATAAACACACGCCTAATGCGGCTTGTTCGCCCTCTTCTAGTGTTAACTGTTCAAGCTGGCTTAACGCATCTTGCAGCATTTCGCCTTCGACATATTGTCGCTCTTGGTTAAACAAGTCGAGGCGACCGGCATAACTTAACGCCTCTGAATCAGTATCGGCTAATAAACACTGTATGCCGTGACTCATGTCATCCATGCGCCCCGCCGCGTTTAAACGAGGGCCTAAAGAGAAACCTAAATCACGGGTAGTTAAATCCGCTTGTGAACGGCCTGTCACTTGCACTAAGGCGCGAATGCCTGCACTGCACTGATTGGCGCGAATTCGGCGCAAGCCTTGTTCTACTAAAATGCGGTTGTTGTAGTCTAAAACCACTACATCCGCCACCGTGCCCAAGGCGACTAAATCCAATAAAGTGGCTAAGTTAGGCTCAGCGATATTTTGCGCAGCGAACCAACCTTGCTCACGCAAATGACTGCGCAAAGCCAACATGACATAAAAAATTACCCCAACACCTGCTAAGTGTTTGCTGGGAAATTGATCCGTCGTTAAGTTGGGATTGACGATGGCTTCTGCGCTGGGTAATTCGTTGGGTGGTAAGTGGTGATCCGTCACTAAGACCTTAATGCCTGCCGCTTGGGCAGCAGTCACACCGCTGGCGCTGGCAATGCCATTATCAACCGTTAGCAGTAAATCGGGTTGCCAGTCGCGCACTTGTTCCACGATGGCAGACGTTAAACCATAACCGTGTTTTTCTCGATTAGGCACGATATAGCCGACGTGTTGTGCGCCTAACATTTGCAAAGCACGGCAGGCTAAAGCACAACTGGTTGCACCATCGGCATCATAGTCTGCCACAATCATAATGCGTGCTTGCTGGCGTAAGCTGTCTGCTAATAGCTGTACGGCGGTTTCGATATCGTGTAATTGCTGAAATGGTAATAAATGGCGCAACACAAGGTCTAATTCAGTTGCGGATTGTACGTGGCGCGAGGCTAATATGCGCCGCAAAATGGGATGCAGTTCAGTGGGTAAATGCGCGTCAGAGCAGAGTGGGCGGCGATGCAAGTTTGTAAGCATGAGTATGACTTTTTGTTATTGCTTGAGTGTGTTGTAAAACAGCCATTTTCTCGTTCCCATCGTCCCTATCATTGCCATTAAGTTAAGCGTGTTTGTAGGTCGGATAAGGCGTTAGCCGTCATCCGACATCACACGCTTGAAGCTTGAACTGAGCCACTAACGGCGGATGACGGCTTGCGCCTTATCCGCCCTACAAGACGCTACCAACACTTAACTTAATGGCAGTGACCAAAATGGCGGGAACGAGTTATCTTTAGCTATTAATAATCTCATCCATATAGGTAACAGCTTCTCCCACAGTAACAGAGAAAAAGCCCGCATTCCCTTCGTCATATTCCTCTTTCCACATCTGATAACCTTCTAAGTAATCAGGAATATCCCCTTCGCCAACTAATTCTTGCACACTGTTTTCGATGGCTTCTAAACTAAAAGGCATATGCACAATATATTCAATCAGTTCTGCTTGATTTGGGTTGTGAATGGCAAGGCCATTGACATGAATATGAACCATCGGCTCACCCGCTTCCGTTGCGTCAACTTGTAAAATGGTTAAACGCGAATTTGCTTCTGCTGGGCGATTGTTATAAGTCCATACTTGACCCGCTTTAAAATCCATAGATGCCACCTTTGATACTTAAATTAAACACATTATTTTCTTAATTACACCACTGTCGCTCACATGGTTCGCCATCCCCATCTCCATCAATCTCTGTGCCACTACAATTTTTTAAGTAAAAACGTGCCTCTGCACAGGAAGTCATTTCAGAGCAATATTTTTTGCCAGTACAGTGATAAGTAACTTGAGGTGCTTCTGTACGGGTAAAAATAGGCTGTGATACCTCCGGCACAGAACTATTGCTTTCGATGGGCATTACAACGCGATTTTCATGAGAGGACGACAGATAAACGATATAACCGAGGATAGCCAACACGATCACAGACATGATGATGGTGAACAAGGGAGAACTCGTTTTCTTAGTCGTCGCGCGTGCAGCTTTAGCACTAGACACAGCAAACATCACATTGACGGCCTGCTGACGCTTCTGATTATCTGTCACCAGTTCATAGGTAACTTGATCACCAACTGCTGGTCTTTTGCCCCGCTTGTCCAATTTGGAAATATGCAAAAAGACATCTGATCCACCGCCGTTAGGCGTGATAAATCCAAACCCTTTTTCATCTTTCCACGCCTTAATTTTGCCTTGGTATCGCATAAATCAATCAACTATCCAAACGTTAAACACACATATTACATGACAGTGTACCCCAACTCAGTGTGTATTGCTTACCCCATATCCTAAGTTGTATCACTAAAAACATCGCTTTTCTAAAGCCATAAATATCTATGAACACAATATATTAGAGAAAGAAATTCAAGTTATTTATTAAGTTTTGTGGGATAATCAACATTGAGAATGCTCGCGACTAACGCTATTGATCCGAGAAAGGCGCAAGGCATTTATTTTTTGACTGATGACACTTAGGAGCAGGTCATTTATGATTTCCATGTCAAGCAATGATACAGGCCATTTTGACCCACAAGTCCACTTGAGCTTTAGCTTAAGCTTTCAAGAACGCGAGCAACTGAAGCAACTCGCCTCCACACAAGGTTGCTCCGTTGAGCAATTGTTACAAGAACAAGTGAAAGCCTTATTGCAACAACGCGATAATAGGGCATAACAAGGCTTGGGGCAGGGTAGGCAGATCAAGCGATAACCCAAAAGTGTCTGGGTTAATTGAATTAAAGACTCCTGTGCTGTGGTTGCGCGTCATTTAGCAACTGCAACACGAGGAGTTGTCGTATTTGCGTGAGATGAGAGTTGACGAGCATGAGTCATTGTCCGGTATGTGAGTTACCCGTAGATGAGCAAGCGACCGCTTGTCCGCAGTGTGGCTGGGAATTCCCTTTTTTTCTCAATATCACACCTGCCGAGGAGCAGCAATATCGCGCCGCCTTAGCACAAGCACGCACGGCATGGCAGCAACAAACCCTTGCTGAACCGCTCGTCAACACTGATACAGTCTCTCCTGCACCACCGTCTGTTGATAGCACAGACGCTAACACCCCTACTTTACAAGCACAGCCTGATGAGTCCGCCGCTGAATTTGGGCAGCGTTTAAACGAGAATGGCCCTTATCACGCAGGCACTGCTATCTTGCTCACCGAGCATTACGACTCACAACGCCAAAGCTTACCTTTAATGGTGACATGGGACGAGTGGTTGCCTTTGTCGCTGAATGGCTTATATATCCGTGTAGACCCTGATTTTGTACAACAATTGCCCGCGCATGCAAATTTCTCCATTTCCGCCCAGTTAGGTGCAGATGAACAAGGCGCGGTGATTGTGCGTGGCTTATCGCTGCAAACGGAAGGTCAAAGCATTGGTATTAAACAGTTTGAAGATGAGCAATATTGGGCGTGGGTGAGCGAAAGCAAAAGTATTGCGGCTTATCAACAATATTTAGCCAGCCATACCTTAAAAAATCACCATCAATCCGCTAGAACAGAATTACAAAGTTTGAGTAAACAGCAGCAGCAGCAAGATAGCTTGGTGTTGATTAGCGGCTTTTTGTTAGCCGGTTTGGGCACAGCTATCGGTGCCGGTCTTTCCGTGCAGTGGTTTGAATCGTTTGCTTTGGTGATGTCCGGCGGGTTTGTTGGTGCGTGCGTGCTGACGGGTAGTGCCTTTTTGTTCTATATGGCAGTGACGACTTTAAGCGTACATCCTGAGAGCACTTTATTTGCCATCGATTCTGTGAATGGTAAACAGGTAGTCAACAGTCATGTAAAAATTAATCGCCAGCAAACACCGCAAATTCACTTGCGCGGTTGGGCGATTGATAAAATAGCGAAGAAACCCGCAGGCGGTGTAATTTTAAAAATTGGTCGGCAGTCGCTGACCGCTTTGTATGGGCGAGAACGTCCCGATTTAGTGCGCAGTTTACGCAGTGAACACTATCGCTATGCGGGGTTTAGTTTGAGTTTTGATAGCCAATTGTTGCCGGTTGGCGAGTATTATTTATTGCCACGTATTTTAACGCATGATCGGAAACGGTATTACTTGCCAGAGCATAGTTTGAAGGTGTTGGTTGAGTAAGTAGGATAAGGCGTAAACCCTCTCCAAATTCTCGTTCCCACGCGCCTTGAGGCTGTAAAAGAACTTCCTATCTGAATCAGAATTCACAGAATTTAAGAATTTTCAGAATTATAAATAATTGATAATTCTGTTAATTTCATAATTCTGAAAATTCTGATTCAGACAATTCGGCGGTTCTTTTACAGCCTCGCCTTGCGTGGGAACCCGCAGCGGTGCGCCTGCGCCGAGTATTAGATACCAAAGTTGAAGAATTCGTGACGCAGGCGCGTCAAGACTTGCTCCCACGCAAAGCGCGTGGGAGCCAGAAAAGTTAAACCCCCATTTCCGCCCACATCGACGACGAATCACAATGAGTAAAACCTACTTACGCAGTTTTGATTATTCCCACGAAGCCATCCCCTCTACGGGCATTTTGCTGGTCAATTTAGGTACGCCAGAAGCACCAACCCCAGACGCTTTACGCAAATACCTAGCGGAATTCCTCTGGGACCCACGCTTAACAGAGTTGCCGCGCTGGTTTTGGTGGTTATTGTTAAACGGTATTATTTTGCGCACCCGCCCTGCGCGTTCGGCAAAGTTATACGCCAAGATTTGGACAGAAAGCGGCTCGCCTTTATTAAACATTAGCCAAGCGCAAGCCCAAGCCGTGCAGCAACAGCTTGAACAGCAATGGCCTGCACCGATTAAAATTGCTTTAGGTATGCGTTACGGTCAACCGTCTATTGCTAACGCCTTAGCCGAATTACGCCAAGCTAATGCACAACGCTTGCTGATTCTGCCACTCTATCCACAATATTCCTCACCTTCGACCGGTTCCGTGTTCGACGCGGTGGCAGACGCGCTCAAGCAATGGCGTTGGGTGCCTGATGTACGGTTTATCAGCGATTATCACGATAATCCGGCGTATATCACCGCTTTAACACAAAAAATCCGTGATTATTGGCAACAACATGGGCAACCGGACAAACTGATTTTTTCTTATCACGGCATCCCACAACGCTTTTTCGATAATGGCGATCCGTATCCTTGCCGCTGTCGCCGCACTTCGCGCCTAGTGGCTGAGCAACTGGGCTTAAACGCAGAACAATGGCTAGTCAGCTTTCAGTCACGTTTTGGAAAAGAAGAATGGGTTAAGCCTTATACGGATGAAACTTTGCAAGCTTTGGGTTCAGCGGGCACTAAACGGGTAGACGTAGTGTGTGCAGGGTTTTCAGCGGATTGTTTGGAGACTTTGGAAGAAATCGACGGCGAGAACCGGCATATTTTTCTTAACGCAGGCGGGCAAGAATTTCACTATATTCCGGCGTTAAATGCAGAACCGAGTCATATTGATGCCTTAAGCACTGTATTAATGCAGCATTTACAAGGTTTTCCAACCACCGATGCAGCGCAATTACAGGCAGAAGCACAGGCGCGAGTGCAGCGCATGCAAGCTGCCGAAAACGTTTAAACAAGTGTTTGACTGTCGGTCAAATCGGCGTAGGGCTTGCATAATCTACCCTTAATTGCTCACACGCTTCCGCAGGCGAGGTCATGCAGGGCGTTGAGTTTTGTAGTAATATGCCAAACTTTCACGAATTGGGAATAACTGAGTACACAATCATGCTAACAGACAAACAAAAGCAAGCATTTCGTAATTACTTAGACCGTTTAGGCGCGAGCAGCGCAGATGACTTAACTAATCGCTTAGTTAAAGGCAGTGACCGTGATCAATTCGAGGAATTCGTCATTTCTCAAACCGGTTTAACCAAACCTACCATGATTTTCTACATGCAGAAAATGGCGCCTGAATTACCGGTTAAAGGCAGTGCAGCGGACACTATTCGTGTGGTCGTGGATAAATTAGAGCAATTGATGGCAGCTTAATGCTTGAATTGCGCTCGGTGTGCAAGCATTCGACTTGCACGCCGCTTGCTTAATCAACCACAATTTGCCACGCAAACGCCGCCAGCGATAAATCATCCGCAGGCACAATACCATCTCGCGCATAATTTTGTAACGCACGCAACGCCCGCCGCTTCACAAACTCCCCTTCTAAATTTTTGAAATTTAAAAAGGATTCCGCCGCCTCTGCTAACGGCACCATATAGCCTTGTTGCAAGTGATAACATTGCTTAATGCCATCTGAGGCCAACATCACTGACTGATAGTCTGAAATGGGAAAACAAAAGCTTAACGGCGTGTCATAACGGCATTGTTGGGCTTGTTGCGACCGTGAATCGGTGAGCATTAACGGCTTTAACTCATAAGAGGCATATTCAACTTGTCGTTCCGCATCACGCCAATAATTTAAATAATATGGCGCATTATGGGTGAACTCGATTTCATGATATAACACCTCCTCGCGGTCATTACGCGCTAATACCACGCCATCGCCGTACACATAGACATGCACGGTGCGTTCATACAGAAAGCCTAACATTAAGGTTGCATCTAAGGCTTCATCGGGTAGGGATAATTGCTGTGCGGCAAGGCTTGCCTGCTCAATGATGGCACGCCCGACTTGCGCATAATCTGGCAGTGTGTGTATAGGATTTTGCTGAAACCACGTATGTGCAGCCCATGACAGCAATCGTGCACCCACATCACTGAAATTGGAAGCAGAGCAGCCATCGCTGACGATTAGCAATGGCAAGGGCTTTAAGCTTTTTAAGGTGTAATCTTCGCAAATCGCGTGGGTTTTGCCGATAGTAAAAAAATGATCTGTATGAAACTGCAACATTAACGGTGCGTCCTAACTACACTGGGCAATTACAAAAAGTCGTTTAGTGTGCAAGGATTGTACAACGAAAGCAAATCTAAAATGTAAACAAATGGTATATTTAGCTTAAGAATGTGCGAGTTGGATAGCCGTCGCCGCGTTTTTGTCTTCTTTTTTCGGCATATTTAACGGTAAGTGCATGGTAAACACGCTGCCTTTGCCCAATTCGCTATGCACTTCAATTGAACCGCCTAACATCTCACAGAATTTGCGGGTAATGGTTAAGCCCAAGCCCGTGCCACCGTATTTTCGAGTCGTTGAAGCATCCGCTTGCACAAAGGCTTCAAATAAATGCGCCATTTGCGCTTTGCTCATGCCAATACCGTGATCAATCACTTGAAACTCGACCCAGCCGAAACCGTGTTGCATATCTTGGATGATGTTTAACTCAATCTTATCTTGCGCCGAAAACTTGCTCGCATTACTCAATAAATTCAATAAGTTTTGTTTTAATTTCGTCATGTCCGAATACATTTGCGTGATTTGCGGATCATAAAAGACTTTTAATTGATTTTGCTGCTTTTCTAGCAACGGTTGCACAGTGTGCACCACCTCTGCAACCACATCATGCACATTAAACTGTTCTAAATGCAGTTGCATTTTACCTGCTTC
>QKBZ01000188.1 GCA_003245895.1 Beggiatoa sp. | reverse complement strand
TACCTCATATTCTGAAACAACTAATATTGATCAGATACTTCAGAGTAGAACACGAGATGAGCATAATAAGTCCATATATGATATTGACGATAACGGACAATTCAAACATGGAAAGGAAAAAATCGGCGTTCCTTTGAATGATGTATGGGAAATACCTTATCTTAATCCTAAGGCTAAAGAGCGGGTGGGATATCCTACACAAAAGCCACTTTTATTGCTTGAAAGAATTATAGAACTTGTAACAGAACAAGGGGATTTAGTTTTAGACCCATTTTGTGGCAGCGGTACTACTTGTGTAGCAGCCAAATTATTACATCGAAAATTTATTGGCATCGATAAATCAAAAGATGCTGTTGAACTTTCTAAAGAAAGGATATTAAATCCTATAAAAACTGAGTCGAACCTTTTAAAAAATGGCCGAGAATCTTATGTTAATGCTGATAAAGAAGCACTTGGTTTATTGTCTGGAATTCCTTTTAATCCAGTTCAGCGTAATAAAGGCATTGATGCAATTTTAGTCGAGCAGTTTGAAAATACACCGGTTTTAGTCAAGGTTCAAAAAAAGAATGAGACTTTATCAGAAGCGGCTGCTTATTTACTGAAAGCGAAGAAAACTAAGCAGTCTAAAAAGGTTATTCTTATTCAAACACAAGAAAATGACTTGTTTGATACTTTTGAAGTACAAGAGGGCATGATTGTGCTTTTGTCGCCTTCTATTCTTATTGCGAGATCACTGCATAATGTACTAGCGGACAATTCAAGTGGGCAACATAAATCTGCATCATTAATTTCTATACGCCGATAGTATTGTTAACTGAGCTTTGTGGGTAATCAGAAAGTTTTATGTCACCAGTCCAACATTGATACAACACTCAATCCACCTGCCGTCCCCAATCTTCCAACACTGCCAACTCTGCCGCTGAAAAACCCGCTGCTAAACGCGCAGGATGATTAAACGGCCCTCGTAACTGACCATTAAAATGCTTGCTCAATAATTCGCGAAAAGTGCCTTCTGGTTCAAATCCACGCTGCTGGCAAAAATGTTGAAACCAATGTGAGCCAATTGCCACATGACCAATTTCATCGCGCAGGATAATATCTAAAATTGGGATCAATATTTCGTCGTTTTGCGCTTGCAAACGCTTAATAATGGCAGGCGTAGCATCTAAGCCGCGTGCTTCTAGCAAGCGTGGCACTAAGGCCATGCGTACCATCGGGTCATAATCAGTTTCTATTGCCATTGACCACAAACCGTTATGCGCAGGCAAGTCGCCATATTGCACGTCTAACGCCTGCAACTGTGCTTCGATCAAACTAAAATGCCATGCTTCTTCTACTGCGACTTTAATCCAATCATCGTAATAAGCCACAGGCAAACCGCGAAAGCGATATACCGCATCCCATGCTAAATTAATGGCGTTAAATTCGATATGGGCGATGGCATGCAATAAGGCGGCACGGCCTTCTGGCGAGTTGAGTTTACGTTGGGGTAAAGCTCTGGGCTGTACTAATTGCAAATGTGCAGGTTGGCCTGCTTGTGGGATGGCTTCGGCTGCCTGCTCTGGCGGAGTTAAGCTTAACTGCTGCAACCGCCATGCTTGGCCAGTTAATACCGTGAGTTGGACTTTATCGCTAGCGCGTTCAGCCATCAAACAACGATGGGCTTGATCAAAAACAGTGGTCATGAATGTTTAAATGTTGAGTAAGGCGACAAGGCAAGGTTAGTGCTTTTGTACAATGACATACAGCAATTCGCGTTTGTTTAAGGTCAGTGGACTGATAAATAAGCTAACTGTTTGTGTTTCGCCGGAGGCTAAACGGTGCTGACAGGTGATATTAGCCGAAGTGTGATTCGGAAACGCAAATGGCTGTGGTGTTAAGCTATATAACGAATGTTTTTTAAATTGCGTAAAGCTGTAACCATAATAACGTAATGCCGCTTGGTTCGCGTCAACAATTTGTCCCGTTTGTACATCAGTCAACAAGCAAATAGCGGGATTATGCGTAAAAAATTGCTGATAAAACAGCGTGTTATCGACTAAGTTTTGCTCGGCTAATTTTTGGTCGGTAATGTCTTGCACTGTACCAATACAGCATTCAGGCATGCCTTGCTCATCCAAGACAAATTTGCCGCGCCCATAAACATAGCGGATAGAGCCATCAGGGCGCTCAACTCTAAATTCTTGGGCAAATGGTTTTTTATAAGCAATTGCTTGTTTCAACTCTTGCTCAACTACGTTGCGATCAAGTACATACACTAAGGATAAAAATTGCTCATATGAGGGGGAAAAATGGTTAGGCGATTGGGAAAAAATATGAAAAACCTCTTCTGACCACTCCAAATCTCCCGTTTTAATATCCCATTGCCATTGCCCCAAACGCGCTAAACGCTGCGCTTCTTGCAAATGGGCTTCGCGTTGTCGTAAACGGGCTTCGACATGTTTTAATTCGCGCAAATCACTGATAAAAGTAAAGACTGCACTAACATTGCCATCCTTATCAAACAAGGTTGAGGCATTTAACAATACAGGAATGCGCTCACCCGTTCGGCTACGCATTTCTAATTCATAATGTCGATTATGCGTGTAAGGGATGCGATCTAATTGCTGTTGAAAAATCGGGCGACACTCTGCTGTCACAAGGTCCAAGGGATGTTTCGTCAGCAATTCTAGTTCGTCATAAGCCAACATTTGGCACAAGGCACGGTTAACTTCTTGAATGCGGTTATAAGCATCTAAACGCCAAAAGCCTTCCCCTGTCGCATTGATGATCTCTTTATAAACAGAATGATCTTCGGGAATGATGTGCGCTGAAGATAATGGGGGAAATATTGGCCTATCACTTTGAATTTGTGGCATCATCAACAGTTGCCAGCCATAGTTCTCACGTTGCGTGCTAGCTAATAAGATGATGCGATGACCATGTATATGTTTAAGTTTTAGCTCAAAACTGGCGCGGTCTTCGGTCGGCTGATATAAATACGCACAACACGCGCTCCATGATTCATCCGCAACCCACCATTGCAAAGGGGTGTTGATTACATGACTGCGCTCTATACCCACGTATTCGCAAAAGGTTTGATTCACGGACACAATATCCCAATGCACATCTAAGGCTATCCATGCACAGGGCATGGCATCAACGGTATCTTGTTGTGTCGCTAACTGTTGATGATGAGATGTCATTGTCATTGCTGTTTTTGACCAATGATTCATGTGGATTACCTTCAAAATAAGCACGCCAGCGTTATCATTAGATATTGCATTAATTATGATGCTGTGCATGTTGTCTCAACCACAAACTTTAATTAAAGCTTAAACTCGCTGTATTCAGCAAGACTGGATGTCATATGTATATTTTGGAACATTCCGAACAACGCTTAGTGCTTCGCTTGTCTTCTCGTTTTGGACAGTTCATTGATTTTTTAATTGGCCTATTCATTTGGTCTCTATTCGCCATTTTTAATGCGTTTACTTTAATGTTTATTTTAGTCGCTATTTCCGGCGGAGGACATAGCCAATTAGACTGTATTTATCTTGCACCGCAGCAAGCACAGTGTAATGTTACCGCCCAACGCAGTGCTTTATTAGACATCACGGAACACCATAGCGTGCCCGATGTACATCGCGTGGCAGTGGAAGTCACCCGCCGAGGCTTTGCTATTTATTTATACGGGCATGGCTCCGAAGCACTGTTTACTGTCTATGATAGCCGTGAACGCGCCGACAACGTATCTAAACAACTAAATCACTTTATTCAACAAGAAAATCCAAGCGAAACGACTATACAAATCAGTACAGAAGGCGACAATTGGCTGTCCAGCTTTACTACGCGCACTGGCGGTGTGGTAATGATTATTCTCGTCATTGTGGGCGTGATTTATTTTAGACGCATACTGCTGCCATTGCCTACTATCGCCCAACGCATCAAAGCGTTTCCGTTCTATGTCTTACATGTTTTATTTTTTAGTCTACATATGGCTTGGGTGTTGTTACGCAAATTTCAGATGACAAGCTGTTATTTAGATAAAACGGAGAATCGCTGTACAGTGAAGCGACATCATGTATTGGGCTTACCTATCGCGACGATACAAAGTTGCCCATTATCTGAAGCTTACCTAGAAGTGCGCGTGTTAAAACCCGATGAACATGAAGATTATCGTTTAAGTTTGGTGTTGCCTAATCAATCTGTAGAACAAAGATTAGCACATTATCATGCACCCATATCAAAACGCCAGCACCAACGGCTTGAACAACAACAGCAAATGTTTGCGCAGTTCGTTGAAGTCAGGACAATATAAACATAAGCAACGCATTCTACGACATGCGTTCAACCAACCAAAGGAGACTATAACTATGCGTTTAATCAGTTTGTTGCTTTGCAGCGCATTGTTTAGCAGTAGTTTAGCGTGGGCTGCACCACAGGCAGAGATGGATAAAGCCGCTGTCATGCCTAACATGCAACTGGCACAAATGGTGGTGAAGTTGCCCGTTGATGATGGTTTATCCTTAGATGATGCCATTGAGTCAATGAAATTACGCGCCAACTTGTTAAATATGAAACAAGTGGCGTATCAGCCAATGTGGAAAGAGTTCGAGGCGCAAGGTTTTGACAAAGTGCGTCGCGTGGAAATTTTTCAATTCTGCAATATTCAAGCAGCCCGCGATATGTTGGATTTTAACATTGCGTTTGTCGCTTTCATGCCTTGCCGAATTGCGGCGATTGAAGATGACGCGGGCAAAGGTTGGTTGGTGATGATGAACGTGGATTTTTTGATGGCTTTATCTGATTTGCCAGATGAGTTGAAAGTGACGGCACAGAAAGTGCGTGATGATTTGATGGAAATTATTCATGCAGGGGCGGCTGGGGAGTTGTGATTGTTAGGGTAAGGTATCTACATAAGTTTAATTTTGTTTTAAAAACAAGCTTCTTGTAGGTCGGATAAGGCGATAGCCGTCATCCGACATGGCTAGGAACGCTATATTCGTCAGTTTTCTGTCTGGAAAGCAGGATACATTGGCTAATTTCAGACTGATTTCTAGCGTCTGCGGCGGATGACGGCTGCCGCCTTATCCGCCCTACGCGAAAATGTAGATACCTTTGCTCTCTGAGAAAGGTTTGGGTAAAGGCAATCATGTTACACTAAAACAATAAACTGACTTCACAGTGACATTTTAGGTTGAACAGGCTACATTTAACCATAAATCACTATAAAACATCTGTTTTATAAGGTCTTTTTGTGTGCAATACACTTGTTTTTTTTATTAAAACTGCACTCTCTTTGTGCGTTGCATACCCCTATTTCTTATAAGAAATAAACAGAAAATCAAGTAAAAATAAGCTATTAGCGTGTGAGCCAGCACCCGCTTTCAAATGGCGTGCTTCTTGCGCAATTTAGAAAGGGGAACGTCTTTTTGGCTAATTTTAAAGGTTTAGGAGTTTAAGTCATGTCGACAGATAAGTTACAACTAACTTTTTCTGAATTAATGGCGACGTTAAACAACATGTGCAACCAAGGTAAAACGGGCACCTTGTTTATTTCTTCAGAAGATAATCGCGCTGTTAGTTTTGTGTTAAAACACGGTTTGATCACTTCGTGTTCTTATGGACACGTCCAAGGTGAAGCTGCGTTGTCACATATTCAACGGATACAAGCAGGCAGTTATGCCTTTTCAGAAAAAGTGTTCTTCTCTCTGGCAGAAGAAGGGAATTTACCCAACACCGCCACTATTTTTGACCTGTTAGGTTACGACGATTACGAAGCACCGGCAGAAGAAGCAGCTACTGAGTGTGTTACTACTGAAACGACACAAATTTATCGTGGCATCACCATCTCTCAAACAGCACCCAAAGCAACCGAATCTGCAACCTTAGCACACCGCAAATCACGCCGTATTTACCGTGGTCAAGTGTTAGAAAGCTAAGGTGTTTTTTGCATTCACTGGTTGCAGACTGCGCGATGTTAAGGATAACCGCCAGTCTCTACCAGTTTTGTAGTTATTCGTGCCCTTGTTGATGTACTGGCAATTGCACGCCTAATTCTTTAGCGACAGCAATACTTTTTTGCAGCCAACTGCCCACCGCTTGCCAAGCCGCATCCTCTTGCCCTGTCTGCCAGATTTTTAACTCGTCAATGTCTGGTAAGGCAGCGATCATCTCTGGTGCAGTTTCGATTAAACGTCGCACTAAATCGACTTCATTGGTCATATTGCGAATCATTTGCTGACGTTTTTCTAGCTCGATAGCCTCCTGTTGCTGTTTCAATTGCAGCACATATTGCATTTCCTCTAACTGCACCTGCATTTCCGTTTCAGCCTGTTGTCGTTGCAAGGTCGCAGCCTGTGCTTGTGCACTTAAAGCATCGTCATGTTGTTGCTGCTGTTGCTGATAGGTAGCTTTAGCGGCTTGTAAAATACGGTCGTTTTCTAACTGCTTTAACGCGGTTTGCAGTTCTTGTTCTGACAAACGTAAAGTTTCAGTCAACGCCTGCAATTGCTGCTCAGATTGCAAACGCGCTTTGGTTAACGACTGCTCATGTTGCTGCTGCATTTGGGCGAGTTGCTGTTGCTGTGCGATGTCATGTGCATGGGCTTGCGTTTTTTGCTCGGACAATTGCTCTGCCAGCGTGGTTTCTTCTTGCTGCTTAATTTGTTGTTGCCGTGATTGTTGTTCTTTACTGAAGCGTTGCGCTTCTTCTGACAGTTTTAAAGTAATGATTTCGGTTTGTTTATTTTGCCGTACTTTCTCAATGACTAAATTACTTTCCGCACTGCGTGTTTCGTGCAACTCCTTACTTTCCAATTCCTTTTGCTTCACTTCATTTTGCATTTGCAAATAGCTAATACGCGCCATTTTTTCTTGTTGATGGCGAAAAGGGGCTTGCAAGTCTTGCCATAATTGCTGCGAACTGACCATTGCCTCGCGCAACTGCACAGTGACAATTTTAATACCTAAGCCATCTTGCTGATCTGCACCTAGCCCTTCGGTGACAGCTTTTAAGCGGGTGGTTAATTCTTCAATAATCGGTGCTTTATCGGTCAATACATCTTCCACGCTCATAGTGGCAATTTTGTCTTTAATCGCTGCCTCAGCCTGTTCGCGCAACTGTGCGTTAACGATGCCTAACGGATCATGCGAGTCGGAAAAATCTAAGCGTCGATAGGCCACGGCAAAATCATCAATTTGCCATTGCAAATACGCCAACACATTAATGCCTTGCTTCTCGCGGGTAATGCTATTCGCCACCACGCCAATGGTTTGCATGGCC
>QKBZ01000235.1 GCA_003245895.1 Beggiatoa sp. | reverse complement strand
GATTTTAAAACGACTGCCCACGCCAATTTCACTTTCTACACTGACTTTACCTTGATGCAATTCAACGAGATATTGCACCAATACCAACCCTAAACCACAGCCTTCATATTGGCGAAACAAACTAGAGTCTAATTGCACGAACGGTCTGAATAAATAACTGACATGCTCTGAGGCAATGCCAATACCGGTATCCCACACAGTAAACACGACACAGGCGCGCACTTCATCTAACTCGACTTTTAAGCCAATTGCCTGCCGCTCAGAAGTAAATTTACATGCATTATCCAGCAAACAAATCAAAATTTGCTTAAAGAAATATTCATCAACTACAACATCTTGTACTTTTCTATCCAGTGTCAGCTCATAATGTTGTTTCTTGTGTGCAATTTTGTTAGAGACAAAGTTAAAACTATCTGAGCAAAGTTTTTGACAAGACACTAATTTGAAGTTGAGTTCTAGCTTGCCAGCCTCAGCTTGTGATAAATAGATAATATCATTGATGATAGATAATAATTTATCACCTTGCTTATACATTACGTCTAAATGCAATGTTTGCTCTGTATTTAAGTCACCGTAAATATGATCTAACAACAATTCTGTATTGCTCATGATCACATTAAGCGGCGTTCTCAACTCATGGCTAATATTGGCGATAAACTCGTCTTTTAAGCGTGCGGCGCGAGCAAGTTCACGGTTTGCCGTTTCAAGCTGTTGATTAACAAAAAGTTGTTGTAATTCAGCGTTTTTATGACTGGTAATTTCCTCACATAAGCCCACCACACGAAAAACGCGCCCATCTTGGTCTACGAGTGGAAAGGTTTTCTCATGCAACCAAATAAATTCATTGTTAGCATCATTAATCCGATACTCAATATCGGTATCCAAGCCCAAGCGCTGTTGCTCTATAGCATTTAACACCAAAGGCTTATCCTCCGGGTAAACCTGCTTTAACCAATTAAAAGGATCTGCTAAATAAGCTGAGCACGGCTGATGAAAAATCCGTTCATAAGCAGGGCTAATATAATTATGTTGATGATTAAAAAAATCGCGAATAAAGAAAATATCGCGAATATTTTCCGTTAATTGATGAAAACGAGATTCACTTTCTAACAATGAGCGGCGTAGTTTTTCATTTGCAGTGACATCATAACCAAACGATAAAATAGAGACTAATTGATTATTGATAATACGGGCAGAGCTATACCAATCGCATAACACAATACTGCCATTTTTATCTCGATTACTGCTGTGATTAAAAAAGTAAGTGCTTTTGCCTGAAATTAGTTCATCTAACAACGAGCTTAAAGCATCCATCTCTTGTTGTGTTAAAAATGGACACTCTGAATAGTGTAAGCCCAGCATATCTTTGGCTTCCCAACCAAATAACTGTTCTGCGTAACGTGACCACCTAACTAAACGCAATTGTGTATCCCACTCTAAACAAGCAGCAGGCACATTATCGATATGAAACACGAGGTTTTCATGGGCGACGGCTAAGGCTTGGCGATCATATTCTTGTGCGGTAATGTCTTGAATAAAGGCTAATGTTGAAATGGGTTGGCCTTGCGCATCATATTGATAAGAGGGATACCACTCACAGACTAAAACAGCACCGCTTTTAGTGTAATTACGGTGTATGGTTTTTTGGGCTGTCTCATGTTTAAGCTCAAAGCTATTCAACATATCCAGCACGTTGGTTTCATCCGCAAACAACCAGCCATCTAAAACCTTGCCCAATACCTCATCGGCTTGCCAACCAAACACCTGTTCTGCCACTGCTGACCAACGGGTAATTTGCCGTTGTGCATTCCACTCTAACACGGCTAATGGCGTGTTATTGATATGAAAATTTAGGTGTTCATGTACTGTTTGCAAAGAATGCCGCATTTGTTCTTGCTCTGAAACATCTTGCAAAAACAACATCAAGGCAGGCTTATCCATCAAAGTTTGTTGCATTGAAGCAAAACATTTGCAGTAACGGGGATACGGTGCACGTAATAACTTATAAGTGCCTAAATAACCGGTGCGCGAGCCTTTAAGTGCTTGGTGTAATGCATGCTCTAGTTGCGTTTTATCTTCTTTTGATAACAAATGTTGTACTGCAACAATAAAATCATTTTGGTATAAACTGTTAACGGTTTTATCTAATAAATGTGCTGCGTTTTCTGAACAATAACAAACCTCTAATGCCTGATTTAATAATACAGTGGCAAAAGGGGCGTGCTCTAAGTGCTCTAGTAAATTATTAAGTGCTAATGAAAAGCTCATTGAAAACTTGGGTTCAATAATGATTAACCATTGCATAGACTGGGTAGTTTTGGCACTGACAGGCTCAAAACAGATGTTAAACCACACGTTATGCCCCATACTCAGATGAAAGCGTAATGCACAGCTAAAAGTATTCGTGCTTTTTTTCAAATGCTGCTGATACTGCTGTGCTAATAAGCGATCTTCTAATGCAACCAATTTAAACCAATATTGGCCAATCAGTGTTTGGGGGTTAGCATGTAACCACGCCGCCGCCGCTTCAGAGACATGTTGCAACAGACCTTGTGCATCACAAAGACACACAATCGTAGAAACAGTTTGCATTGTCTGTGGTTCTGGCGTTGGCGATAGTCGCTTAACAATATTTAATTGTTTGGACATAAGTGGCTCAACACAGTGTTTATGCGTTAACAGGAGGGACTCAAGTTAAGTATAGGTGAAAGTGTTCAAAACTAAATAACAATTGTTGTAATATTCAGTGGATTACTGTACTAAATAACAAACTGCATACTTCAACAAAATAACTAACTTAATGGTTTATTTTCCACTAAGTCTAACAATAGTTTTAAGGGGACGCAAAGAAAACTGAGACAGCCGATTTATCGGCGATTATTTGAAATTAGCGCACACGATAACGCTAAAATGGAAAGTTAAGAAATAAGATGTTTTTAAACTGTTCTTAACACTAAAATAAGGCAACTTGTTTACATTAGTATGCAAAAGTATTTAAAAGAAATCAAACATATGCAGCACTAATCTCTATAATAGTTAGTTATACAAAAGTTTTTAAACAAAGCTCAATTAATCGCTATTAATTTGTTCTAATAAAGGCACGGTTTCTGTATTGCACTTTGCTTTCAGTAAACGTCCCGTCAGGCGTGACAGGCCTTTCATATCAGTGTTATTGATGATTTGTTTGATTTCTAAAAAGGCTTCTGGATTGACACTAAACGCACGCAGTCCTAGACCTAACAATAAGCGTACATAACGGCTATCGCTGGCCATCTCACCACACATACTAATTGGGCGATCAGCCTTGTTTGCCGCGTCAATACTCATTTTGATCAAGCGCAATACCGCAGGATGTAGCGGGTCATACAGGTAATTCACGCTGTCATCAACCCGATCAATGGCAAGAGCGTATTGGATTAAGTCATTAGTGCCGATGGAGAAAAAATCGGCGTAAGGCGTGAATAAATCAACGCATACCGCTAAAGCAGGCACCTCAATCATGGCACCTATCGGCATACGTGGATCAAAAGGGATATTTTTTTGCGTTAATTCGGTGCGTACTTCATTGATAATATTACGCACTTGAATCATTTCATGCGGGCCAGACACCATAGGCACCATTAAGCGCACTTGACCTTTGGCTGAAGCGCGTAAAATGGCACGGATTTGTGGCCGGAATAGCTGCGCATCTCGCAAGCACAAACGAATAGCACGCAAACCCAAGGCAGGATTGGCAGCCGGTGAAGAATGAGTACGGCTATCGACTTGTTTATCCGCACCTAAGTCAAGAGTACGAATGGTGACAGGCCCACCTTGCAAAGCTTTCAACACACGGGTATATGCGTCTAAATGCTCTTCTTCATCAGGGGCTTGCCGCCGATTCATGTATAAGAATTCAGTACGGTATAAACCAACACTTTCCCCGCCCACGCGCTTAACAGCGGTCATATCTTCGGGAAACTCGATATTCACTTGTAAGCTAATATCAGTGCCGTCTAAAGTGCGAGTCGGTGAGCGTTTAATTTTATTCAGTGATGCGCGGTAGCGTCTTTCCTCGCGCTGCCGTTGCCGATAATAACGCAAGGTGCGATCATCAGGATCGATGATAGTCACACCGTGAGAACCATCGACAATAATCATATCGATCTGCCGCAAAAAGCCCCGCGCTTTCCGTAAGCCCACAATAGCGGGGATACCTAAGCTACGCGCTAAAATTGCGGTGTGTGAAGTTGCGCCGCCAAACTCTGTGACAAAGGCAAGGATACCGCGATGCTGCATTAAGGCTGTATCCGCAGGGGATAAATCATCAGCGACAATAATGTGATCTGTCAGGTCAGTTTCCAGTGCAGAGGTGGGCAAGGCTTCTTCTTCATAGCCTTTTAAAATGCGCTGAATGCGGGTGACCACATGCACCACATCATGTTTGCGCGCACTAAGGTAGGGGTCTTCCATACCTTCAAAAATTTCCACCAGATGATCACATTGTAATTTTAACGCCCATTCGGCATTACATTGGCGTTCAAGGATGATTTGAATCGGCGCATCGGTGAGCAAATCATCTTCGAGCATCATCAAATGGGTATCGATGAAGGCGGTTAAATCGACGTGGGTATTTTCGGTGACGTGGGTGCGAATACGGTGTAATTGCTCACGCGCGGTGATCAAGGCTTCTTGAAAACGTAAAATTTCATCGTCTAAGCACTGACGCGATAAAGTAGCTTCATTAATTTCGACCTCTACATGGTCAATGACATGCACAGGGCCAATGGCAATGCCTTTGGACACTCCAATACCATGTAGAGAAATGCTCACTCTTCTTCTCCGAACCGGCTTTCAATCAAATCGGCGAGTTCTGCCAAGGCAATGTCTTCATCACTGCCTGAGACCACCAATTCGATTTCAGTACCTTTGCTTGCAGCCAATAACATTACACCCATAATACTTTTGCCGTTGACTTCGCGTTGATCTCGGCGCACGGTAATATCACTATCAAATGAAGAGGCTAATTTTACAAGTTTAGCAGCCGCACGCGCATGTAAGCCGAGTTTATTAATTATCGTCAAAGTCTGTCGTTGCACAGGAATGCTCTCACTCCGTAAATGACAAAGTCCATGATATGGGCAAACCGCGTTAAATATGAGGGGGTCTGGGTTAGCCCACTGAAAGTTTGCTTGGTCGATGCGCTATTTTGCATCGCTTTAGCAGTATTTTAGATTTCACAACTTAATTGTGTATCCGTATGAAACCTTACTGTATCAGTTTTACAGTGTCTTGCCATTATACTGTAATAATGTGCAGCGCGTTTAAGCGGGGTTATTTGTTGAGTTTTATACTCAATTATTGGCGGGAGAGCAAGGGCTTAGCGGAATAGATAAACTTATCTTCAAAGCAGATTCAAAGTCCTCTCCCTGTGGGAGAGGATTTAGGTGAGGGCTAGCGGAACATTGCCCCATAGCCTTCTTCAGATAACACCTGACGCACCGCAGGGCGTTTTAACATGCGTTGATAATGCGCTTGCAGTGGTGCAGGCATTTCAATACCGGTGCGATCTGCCCAGAATTCCACATAAAACAGTGAACAATCTGCAATGGTCATTTGATCGCCAATCACGTATTGACGGCCTTCTAATTTAGGCGCGACTTCTTCAAAACCAGCTTTAACGATCTTTTCACCTTGGCGGTAGATGATTGATTTACGCTCTTCGTTGTTGGTGTAAGAGTCAGTAACGAAAATGCGGGTAAAGCCATCACCGTGAATTTTCTTGCCCGACATATCCATCACCCATTGGCATAACTCAATGTCGTCTTCTGTCGTTGGCACAAATTTGCCTTTGCCGTAGCTACGCCCTAACCACCATGCGATTGAATGCCAGTCTGCTAACGGTGTGCCGTCTGGACAAACTAAAGTCGGGATAGTGCCGTTAGGGTTCATTTCTAAGTATTCTGGACGACGGTTATCGCCTGCCAGCAGGTTAACAATATAAACCTCGAAGACCAGTTCTAGTTCTTCTAACAGAATGTGAATACCGGTACTGCATGAGCCGGGGGTCATGTAGAACTTCATGTTCATGGGTGTGTTTCCTTAGCTTAAATACGAGGAGATTCCCGTATTTTTAGTGTGTGTTGCGTTGCATTATAGGGGATTTTTAGCGAGGATTAAGTTTATCTACACAAGTTTGCTTGTACTAACTAGTAGTGCATACTATCATTTTTGTCATACAAAACTTATCAGTACAAGTAGAGGTAGCTTGTGAATAGACTAAAACACCGAATGAAGCCTTGTTGGAAGCTGTAGCTTTTGCTAAGGATAAAGAACACCATATGAAAATTTCACTTACAGAATTAGAGGTCGTAACTAACCAATCAGGCTTAACAATTAGAGACACCTCGGAAATCCAGAAAATGCTAGATATTGCCGCAAAAAAAAACCTAATATCACCAAGACCACATAATTGGCTTATAGATAGATTTCATAAAGATATTATTATTGCACTAAAACATAAAAGAGTAGTTGCATCGGTGGTATTAACAGAAGTTACGAAATCAAAAGCTATTTTAGAAGCAGCCGTTTGGCGAGGCGGTCATGAAGTAGGTTCATTGCTAAGAGAAAAAGCCCTTTATTTAGCAAAGAAAAAATACTTATACATTTACAGTTCTATATTTAAAAGCAATATTGCATCACTTGAAGTTTGGTCGGCAACTGGAGATTTTAATTTAATAGATGAGTCCACCGTAGATAAAGGTGTACTTTTTGCCCTTTTATCTCTTTCATCAAATAAAGAACAGAGGTGTTTTTTAGTGTGCTGTGCAGCAACATATTTAACACATCAAGCTGATGTAACTTTATAAAAGATGACACACACTAATTGAAATTAGTAGAATTAAAACTAACTTTAACTTTTAAATTTATGTTCAACACCTTGCCCTTGCTGAACACTCGCTAAACTTTCACGCAACCGTTGCGCCATCACAGGACTGCTAAGCAAATACAATGTTTCTTGTAACGCACTGTAATCCTCATGCGACATAAGCACCGCTTGCTTACCTGCGCGAGTAATAATAACTGGCTCATGATCATCACAAACTTGATCCAGCGTTCGGGTTAAATGTTGCTGTAATTCTTCAATGTGTATGGCGTTCATGCTGTTTTCCTTAACTATACTTCTTGAGCAAGCATTAACGCTTTTTGAATGACTGACGAACTCAAATGGATATTAGACACCTCCAATAACTCAAGCAGCGGTTTAACTTGAGAAATAAACCCTTTACGTTTGGCTAATAAGT
>QKBZ01000395.1 GCA_003245895.1 Beggiatoa sp. | reverse complement strand
ACTCTCTAACGTTTAGACTTCTTATCAACGATATGACCGCGGAAAGTACGGGTGACAGCAAACTCACCGAGTTTATGTCCCACCATATTTTCAGATACAAAAACAGGTACGTGTTGGCGACCGTTATGTACTGCGATAGTCAAGCCCACCATTTCAGGAATGATCATGGAGCGGCGTGACCAAGTTTTAATTGGGCGTTTGTTATTGGCTTGTACTGCTGTTTCAACTTTTTTCAGCAAGTGCAAATCAATAAAAGGCCCTTTTTTAATTGAACGTGGCACGGTTAAATCTCTTTTAAGGCTAGATTCAATTACAGTTATCCCTTAGGACAACCACCTTTATTTGCTGCGACGACGCACGATCAATTTATCAGTGCGTTTATTGTGGCGGGTTTTCGCCCCTTTAGTCGGCATACCCCAAGGTGTTACTGGATGACGGCCACCAGAGGTACGACCTTCACCACCACCATGAGGGTGATCAACAGGGTTCATTACAACCCCACGCACAGTAGGACGTTTGCCACGCCATCTTGAAGCACCTGCTTTACCCAGAGAGGCTAAGCCATGTTCTGAGTTGCCAACTTCACCGATGGTTGCACGACAGTCGCTTAATACTTTACGCATTTCACCAGAACGTAAACGTAAGGTTGCATATTGGCCTTCACGTGCAACTAATTGCACTGCGGCACCTGCGCTACGCGCAATTTGTGCACCTTTACCTGGTTTTAATTCAATGCAGTGAACCGTGCTACCAATTGGAATATTGCGCAAAGGCATTGCATTGCCTGGTTTGATTGGCGCATGTACACCTGACATGATCGGTGCACCGGCTTCTAAACCTTTAGGCGCAATAATGTAGCGACGCTCACCATCTGCATATAACACTAATGCAATGTGTGCACTGCGGTTTGGATCGTATTCTAAACGCTCAATTTTGCCCGGAATACCGTCTTTATTGCGTTTAAAATCAATTACACGGTAGTGTTGTTTATGACCACCACCTTGATGACGTACTGTAATGCGTCCGTTGTTGTTACGACCACCATTTTTGGTTTTCTTTTCCAATAATGGGCCGTAAGGGTCACCTTTATGCAGATTAGGTGTTTTAACCTGCACCACAAAGCGGCGGCCAGCAGAAGTGGGTTTTGCTTTTACAAGTGCCATGATTCGTCTTCCTTCTCAGGCAATAGAACAACTGTTCTATTGACTGCCTTATTCACCGACCAAGTTAATATCAAAGCCCGGCTTCAAGCCAATGTAAGCTTTTTTCCAGTCAGAACGTTTACCGCGAGTGCGGCCAAAGTTTTTACGTTTACCTTTGACGCTAACGACTTGAACTTGATCCACTTCAACTTTAAACAACAGCTCTACAGCTTGTTTAATTTCTTGCTTCGTTGCATCTGGCAAGACACGGAACACGTATTGACCTTGTTCCGCCACGCGCATGGCTTTTTCTGATACGTGTGGTGCGAGCAAGACTTGCATTAAACGAACTTGACTCATGCCAGTCTCTCCTCAAGTTTTTTCAAGGCCGCAGAAGTCATTACAACTTTTTCATGACCTACTAAGCTCACTGGATCAACATAATCCGCTTCGCATAAGCTGACATGGTATAAGTTGCGTGCCGCTAAATAGAGGTTTTCATCAACTTCATCAACCACTAATAACACGTCGTCAACTGCTAAGCTTTTTAACTGTGCTAATAACAGTTTAGTTTTTGGTTCAGCAACGGCTAATTGCTCAACAATCACTAAACGCTCATGACGAACCAGCTCAGATAAAATGGAACGCAACGCAGTGCGAAACATTTTTTTGTTTAATTTTTGGCTATAGTCACGAGGACGAGCTGCGAATGACTTGCCACCCCCCCGCCAAATCGGGCTACGGATAGTCCCTGCACGCGCACGACCAGTGCCTTTTTGCCGCCAAGGTTTGCTGCCACCACCGCTCACATCAGAGCGTGTTTTTTGTGCTTTAGTCCCTGCGCGAGCACCTGCTAAATACGCAGTCACTGCTTGGTGGATTAAAGTTTCATTAAACGGCGCAGCAAAAACAGTATCGGCGACACTGATGGAAGCAGCGCTGCTACCATTGATTGAACTTACATTCAATTCCATTGTCGCTCTCCTTAGTTACGAACCTTAACAGCAGGACGTACAATGACATCACCGCCTGGGGCACCAGGTACGGCACCTTTAATTAATAACAAGCTACGTTCTGCATCTACACGCGCAACTTCTAAGTTTTGCACGGTGCAGTTTACGTTACCCATTTGACCGGCCATTTTTTTGCCTTTGAATACCCGACCAGGTGTTTGGTTTTGACCAATAGAACCTGGTACACGGTGTGACAAAGAGTTACCGTGGGTCGCGTCTTGAGTACGGAAGTTGTAACGTTTAACAGTACCAGCAAAGCCTTTACCTTTGCTAACACCGCTCACGTCAACTTTTTGACCATCGTTGAATAATTCGACCCCAAAGGTTTTACCGGCTTCCACTTCTGGCATTTCATCATCTGCCAAGCGGAATTCCCATAAACCACGACCGGCATCTACGTTTGCTTTTGCATAATGTCCGGCTTGAGGTTTATTCACCCGCGTCGCACGACGAGTGCCGCAAGTGACTTGAATAGCACGATAGCCATCGTTTTCTAAGGTTTTCACCTGAGTCACGCGATTCGGGTCTACTTCGATCACGGTCACTGGCACCGATACCCCTTCTTCGGTAAAGAAGCGGGTCATACCACATTTTCGACCGACAATGCCAACCGCCATTTTCCTAACCTCTTCTTTCAAAAATGAACGACTGAGCTTTATGTAACATCTCTAGCCCACTCTGTTCAGCTTTTATCATTCGTTAATTCAGCTTAATCTGAACATCTACGCCTGCGGCCAGATCTAATTTCATTAAGGAATCAACCGTTTTATCGGTTGGATCGATAATATCCAGCAACCGTTTGTGGGTACGCAGTTCATACTGATCTCGTGCATCTTTGTTCACATGCGGAGAGATCAAAACGGTAAAGCGTTCTTTTTTAGTCGGCAATGGAATCGGACCACGTAACTGAGCACCAGTCCGTCTTGCCGTCTCCACAATTTCCCGTGCTGACTGATCGATCAAACGATGATCAAACGCTTTCAGACGAATACGAATTCTTTGATTAGCCATTTAGTTAACCACCTTGGAATACTCACCCGTCGCAACTGGCTGAGTGAAAAACGGAGTCATCTGCTGAGTACGCACGGTATCGCTCGCTTGAGCGGGTTTCACTGAGCAGTTGCCGCCATCACCCGACAAACTCTGTATCGCAACGTTAGACAGGTTTGCCGCGCCGATCACGTCGGTGGTACGGAAATAAAATTGCGGACGTAAGCCATTGAAGTATGGCGTAGGACGACCACCTTCTTCTTTGCTTAATACATACACTTCTGTTCTAGACTGGGTGGGCAAAGCACTGACAACGGGTTGCATCATCGCTTGCTCACACGCAACATCATCATGCTGAGCATCTTGTGAGAAGATACTCACGCGATTATCAGGCGTGACTTCAGTGACATGGCATCCGTCCATGTGCGCTGTTGTGACATCACTGATAACCTGAATACCGGACTGCTGAGTGATAGCCTTTTCCGACAATACCACACCCTCACCACGCGCAAACGTAGCAGTATGTGTGAATGCTGGAAAAGCCGTATGAGTCGGCATTAAAAAACTTGGAACTACATCGCGCGCTGAGACAATCTCAACTGAGACATCGTTCAAGTATTCTGTAGAGGGGGATTTCGCATAAGCCTCACTGACAGTGCTTATCGCAACTGTTGTAGACTTAGACTGAGTAGCACCTTCGACAAAGGTACTTAAGGTCTGGAGAGTGTGGATACTGTCAACAGTATTATTGACAGTATCCACATCAAGGCAAGCAACTGATGCAGTGCTCAAAGATGAGTTTATAGTAGGCGCATTTGTGCGCATAGGTGCAGGCATTGCCTGACCTAAACCACAAATAGCAAAAAACGCCTTACAGCGTCCAAACATAATGTTAGACACGTTTCTATAACCTCATATTTAAAGAGCGACCACCGCACATTAATACGGTGGTTTAACTGGATGTCGTTAACTGAATCAGTGTGATGATTTAACCTTTTTTCACCACTGCTTCTACAATACTTGTAGGCGCTTCGTTGTAACGGCTGAACTGCATAGTATAACTTGCGCGGCCTTGTGTCAAGGAGCGTAATGTGGTTGCGTAACCAAACATTTCACCCAATGGTACTTCTGCACGAATGCTCTTACCAGTTGGGATGTCATCCATGCCTTGTACAATACCACGACGGCGGTTTAAATCGCCCATTACGTCGCCCATGTACTCTTCAGGAGTCACCACTTCTACGTCCATGATAGGCTCTAACAATACCGCACCGGCTTTCTTAGCACCTTCTTTAAAGCACATAGAACCTGCGATTTTGAACGCCATCTCACTGGAGTCAACTTCATGGTAAGAACCATCAAATAAGGTTACTTTGACATCCACTACAGGATAGCCAGCGATAACCCCATTTTGCATTTGTTCTTGAATCCCTTTATCAACCGCTGGGATGTATTCTTTTGGAATTGCACCACCGACGATTGCATTGACAAATTCGTAACCTTCGCCGTGTTCTTTAGGTTCAATCCGTAACCAAACGTGACCGAATTGACCACGACCACCTGATTGACGAACGAACTTACCTTCTTGTTCAATGGATTTGCGAATCGTTTCACGGTAAGCCACCTGTGGCGCACCTACGTTTGCTTCCACTTTGAACTCACGGTGCATACGGTCAACAATAATTTCTAAGTGTAATTCACCCATCCCAGAAATAATGGTTTGACCGGATTCTTCATCAGTACGTACACGGAATGAAGGGTCTTCTGCTGCCAGTTTGCCTAAAGCGATACCCATTTTTTCTTGGTCGCCTTTGGTTTTTGGTTCTACTGCAACCGAGATAACTGGCTCAGGGAACTCCATGCGCTCTAAGACAATAACCTTATCTTTATCGCATAAAGTTTCACCTGTGGTCACATCTTTTAAGCCTACTGCGGCTGCGATGTCACCTGCACACACTTCTTTAATCTCTTCACGAGAGTTTGCGTGCATTTGCAGAATACGACCAACACGCTCCCGTTTTTGTTTCACGGAGTTATAAATACTGTCACCAGAATTTAAAATACCAGAATACACACGGAAGAAAGTTAAAGTACCAACGAATGGGTCAGTCGCAACCTTAAAGGCTAAGGCTGAGAAAGGTTCTTCATCAGAAGAATGACGCACCGCTTCTGATTCGTCTTCTAAAACGCCGCGAATCGGTGGTACATCTGTTGGTGATGGCATGTACTCAATAACAGCATCTAACATCGCTTGTACACCTTTGTTTTTAAAGGCTGAACCGCATAATGCTAAAACGATTTCGTTATTTAACGTACGAGTACGTAAACCTTGACGGATTTCTTCTTCAGATAAATCACCATTTTCAAGGTATTTTTCCATCAACTCTTCAGACGCTTCTGCTGCTGATTCCAGCATTTTTTCGCGCCATTCTTGGCATAAATCAGCCATGTCTGCTGGGATGTCTTTTTCTTCAAAAGTCATACCCATATTTTCTTCGCTCCAGAAAATCGCTTTCATTTTGATGAGGTCAACCACACCTTTGAAAGTATCTTCTGCACCGATTGGCAATTGAATAGGTACTGGATTAGACGCTAAGCGTGTTTTAATCTGTTCCACTACGCGCAAGAAGTTTGCACCAGAGCGGTCCATCTTATTAACGAATGCCATTCTAGGCACACCGTATTTATTTGCTTGGCGCCAAACTGTTTCAGATTGTGGCTCTACGCCACCAACAGCACAGAACAATGCACAAGCACCGTCTAACACCCGCAATGAACGCTCAACTTCAATGGTAAAGTCAACGTGGCCGGGAGTATCAATGATGTTGATACGATGCTCAGGGAACTGTTGTGCCATACCTTTCCAGAAGCAAGTGGTTGCTGCTGAAGTAATGGTAATCCCACGTTCCTGCTCCTGAACCATCCAGTCCATTGTTGCAGCACCGTCATGCACTTCACCAATTTTGTGTGAAATACCAGTGTAGTACAAAATACGTTCAGTGGTTGTGGTTTTGCCCGCATCAATGTGCGCCATGATGCCAATATTACGGTAGCGCTCAATGGGTGTTTTACGTGCCACAGTATCGAACCTTTGTTGCGTTTCAGTTTGCTAGCATGTGCTTTCAGTAGAAACTGATGGAAAGCACATACCGCCCAAAAATAAAAACCGAGTAAACTTCAATTGCCTAGTAAGCAGTGGTGTTATAAACCAAAACTTACCAACGGAAATGAGAGAATGCTTTGTTAGCTTCAGCCATACGGTGAACGTCTTCACGTTTCTTGATGGCAGTGCCTTTGTTTTCAAATGCGTCGAGGATTTCACCTGCTAAACGTAAACCCATAGTTTTTTCACTACGTTTACGAGAAGCATCGACTAACCAACGCATTGCTAATGCTGTACGGCGAACCGGACGTACTTCAACAGGTACTTGATAGGTTGAACCACCTACACGGCGAGATTTAACCTCAACCACTGGGCGCACGTTATCTAAGGCTTTGTTGAAAATGTCTAATGGTTCAACATCGCTTTTATTTTTTTCAGCGACGCGATCTAAAGCACCGTAAACGATGCGCTCAGCAACCGCTTTTTTACCATCAACCATTACCATATTGATAAATTTTGCAACGGTTTCATCACCGAATTTAGGATCAGGTAGAATAGCGCGTTTGGCGACAACTCGTCTTCTTGGCATGAGTTAACTTCCTAATTGTAAAAGTGTAAAAGAGGCATTAACGTTCTAAACTTAACCTTTCGGACGTTTAGCACCGTATTTAGAACGACCCTGCCGTCTTTTGGTTACACCAGAAGTATCCAGACAGCCACGCACTGTGTGATAACGCACACCTGGTAAATCTTTTACCCGACCACCGCGAATTAACACAACAGAGTGTTCTTGTAAGTTGTGACCTTCACCACCGATGTAGGTAGTGACTTCCATGCCATTGGTTAAGCGCACACGGGCGACTTTACGCATAGCAGAGTTAGGTTTTTTAGGCGTTGTGGTGTAAACACGGGTGCAAACCCCCCGTTTTTGGGGGCAGCTTTCCAACGCCGGTACGTTACTCTTTAATTTTTGAGGTTTGCGTGGTTTACGCACCAACTGGTTGATCGTTGCCATAATTGCTCCAAGCCAAATCGGGGGCTTATAACTACAGGGTAGTCCTTTAAAAAGTATTCAATAAACAATAGGAACGGTACTTACTGTACACCGCCCCTAAGGAATTCAGACAAAAAAAGATAGGCTGGAATCGACTTCCAGCCTTATCTAAAGCCGCAGAATTGTAGAGAAAAAAAACTGTCTCGTCAATACTTTTGCAGGGCTTTTTTAAGAATTTTTTGCTTTGAGACAAGCAGCTTAGGGTGAGTTTAGTGTGTTAACTCAAACTGCTAGTAGCTGATGGTGTTTAAGCAGGGCAATAAGTATCGAGCAGAATATTCTTTTTTGCAAGTGAATAAAGGAAAAGAATATTGAGATAAGCAGAAAAATTGACAGCGAATGTCAATATTTATTTCAATTTCTGAAACAATTTGATTCAGTTCACCCACCTTATTTTGCTGTCTATCTGCCCCTACACTGTTCACATATTAGGCATTATTTTTAACGCTTCCTTAGCCATGGAGAGGAAAACCATTTATGTTGACAAAACCCGCCATTACACAAGCTGACATTCATGAATTATTAGCACATCGCTGGAGTCCACGCGCGTTAGACGGCGAGAAAGCAGTAAGTCATGCGCAAGTATTGTCTTTATTGGAAGCAGCACGCTGGGCGCCCTCTTGCTTTGGGGCCGAGCCGTGGCGTTTTATCATGTGTGAGCGACAACAAAATGAGGCTGCATGGCAACAGGCTTTTAGCTGTTTAGCTGAGGCAAATCAAGTATGGGCGAAAAATGCGCCCGTGTTATTATTAGCCATTGCACTCAATGAATTTACGTTAAATGGCAATCCTAATCGCTGGGCGCAATATGATACCGGTGCAGCGGTGGAAAATATTTGTTTACAAGCAGTTGCCTTGGGTTTAGTTGCGCACCAAATGGGCGGTTTTGACGCAGACAAAGCAAAAGCTGCTTTTAATTTACCTGACAATATTACGGCAATGGCAATGGTCGCCGTCGGCTATCAAGCGAGTCCTGACAGTTTAGGCGAGGAGCTGAAGCAGCGGGAAATAGCCGAGCGGAAACGACTCCCACTCACGGAATTATGTTTTGATGGACAATGGCAAAAACCGATTCAAACAGCTTAATCAATGCTTGTTCAGCGGGCTTAGTGTTCTATTATTAGTAAGCTGTAGTCCGCGTTTAATACAAGCCTGGCATTGGCAACGCCCATATGCTACGCCTGAGCAACTTTCACTCGCACAACAACAATGCTTAAGCCAAGCCACCGACACTGCAAGCACTGCATTACCTAGCCAAGAAAGCTTAAGTTTAAATCAAGCCACCCGCTTAGCATTGTTTCAGCAAGCTCAACAAAACGCTTTTACCACCTGCATGGAGCAACAAGGATTTTATCCGATTCGACAGTGAGTCAGTTTTAACTTGTTTTGGATTGAGGATGGCTCAAGATGAAACACGAGAAACTCGCGCAATTATTACTAATCTTTATTCCAATTGCCGTTCTATTTATTTTGCTGGCAATTTTTATTTACTTCAATTTGTTTAGCTATTTAGTCGATCTCGCCCACACTTTACAGCGACAGTCTTTACTCAATACTACGGAACAAACTGATATTAATGTTTGGCGTAGTATTATTATTTTGATTAGTTTAGCGGCTGTGTTTTTAGCATTGAGTGTGCTATTTGATTTTTGGGCATGGCGTAAAAAATTAGCCTCTCCCTGTCCTATTTGCGGCAAAGCACGCCCTGACAGACAAGAAAATACTTTTGTGGATTATTTAAAACGCCGTCACGATCAGAAATGTCGTTGTTTTCCCAGTGTGCCGGTTGCACATCAGGCGCATCATGGGTTTATTGGTCATTGGAGACCGAAGTAGTTAATAGTAGGATGGGCTGACGCAGGAAGCCCATCGTTTACCGCGATATAAGTTTCCACGACAGATGGGCTTCCTTCGTCAGCCCATCCTACATTTTACTGCTTAGCCAATAACGTCCCCGGTGGCGCATAACGATCAAAATACGTCCGAATGCCACCTAAAATGGCATTCGCTAAACGGCGACGATACGTTGCATCATTTAACTTGCGCTCTTCTTCAGGATTAGAAATAAACGCTGTCTCAATTAGAATTGATGGAATATCTGGTGAGCGCAATACCATAAATGCCGCTTGTTGCACTTTCTTATGATGAGCTTTACCCACTTGCTTTAAGCTATTTAACACAGACTCTCCCACATGTGCACTGGCTTCTAATGTGCCCGTTTGAGATAAATCTAATAACACAGATGCTAATACATCATCTTTGTCATTTAAGCTTACGCCACCCACCAAATCCGCCGCATTTTCTTTCTCAGCTAACCACTTTGCCACTTCACTACTCGCGCCACGACGAGACAACATATACACCGAAGCACCGCGTGCATTTTTATCCTCATAGGCATCGGCATGAATTGAAATGAACAAGTCAGCTTTATGTTCGCGTGCAATATCAATTCGTTCCCGCAACTTCAAATATTTATCACTGTTGCGCACTAATACTGCTCGCATACCACGCTCTTGATTCACCATTTTGGCTAACTCTCGCGCAATGGCTAATACCACAGTTTTTTCATGCGTCCCATTTTTGCCTGAAGCACCGGGGTCAATGCCACCATGACCGGCATCAATAGCAATGATAATATCTCGTTTACCCGTTTGATATTTTGGTGTGACGGGAGCAGCAGCGGCACTATAGACAGGTGCAGTATTGACACGCGCAGCGCGGGATAAAGTTTGAGAAGCTGAAGCCGCTTTTAAACTGGCACCATTTTGCGCGGGCAGTGCACGTCCTAGCGAACGAATATCCACCACTAAACGATAGCCATAACCTCCATTGGGCGACAGCAAGAAACTATTCATCTGTACAGGCTGTCTTAAATCCAACACCACACGCACATCATTGTCATTACGACGCGCACTGCGGATGCTTTTTAACAAACTATGCCCCGTAGGTGTGTTTGGAACACGTATTAATTCTGCGTCTTTTAAGTCGATGACCAGACGATCAGGCGTGTGGAGGGTAAAAATATTATGTTCAACGGGGGCGGTTAAATCAAAAACAAGGCGAGTGCTTTGTGTGTCATTTTGCCACACACGCACATTTGTCACTTGAATGACGGAAGCCTCTAGCGGAACCATGAGCAAGCACAAAAACAGGCTGATCACTAAACGCATCACGATCTTACTCCACATATCTTTATAAATCAGTCAGATATTATTTAACAGTTAAAGCCTTTTCCAGCTTAAAAGAGTATACTTTTGTTTTTTAAATCACAAGCGGTGTCATTGGATACCTTGAAAATCGCTAGACCTATAAAACAAAAGCAAAAAAATAGCCAGCCAGCGTTCTGACCACATTTTACGCATTACTTTCACGGCTAAAGGCGCGGATTTATCAGAGAAGCTAGAATAGCAATTTTCTAGCGTTTTTCCACACGACATAACGACCTAAACGCTGATTTTGCTCAAGTTTCTGTTCTTAAGTTAAATATCTTTTAAATTCAGCCGATTAATTAGTGTTAGCTGATGTTGTGACTCGTTACTGATACAATTATGACGTAGCAATTAAACTCTAAAATAATTAAGACATAAAAATCTATAAAAACAAAAAATTAACTACGCTTAGGCAGCAAGCTAAAAATTTTAGCTCGAAAAATTCAACTGACCCCCCAAAAATGATAAAATAAGCTTTAATTGTGCGAAGTTGGATAAAATCATGACAGAACCCACCTACGACTCGAATAGTATTAAGGTCCTCAAAGGACTAGATGCCGTTAGAAAACGCCCCGGCATGTATATTGGTGACACCGATGATGGCACCGGTTTGCATCACATGGTGTTTGAAGTTGTTGATAATGCGATTGATGAAGCCTTAGCAGGCTATTGCAGCGACATTCAAGTCAGCATCCACAGTGATAACTCCATCACGGTCATCGATAACGGGCGCGGTATTCCCGTTGACATGCACCAAGAAGAAGGCCGTTCTGCGGCTGAAGTGATCATGACGGTGTTGCATGCGGGGGGGAAATTCGACGACAACTCTTATAAAGTCTCCGGCGGTCTGCATGGGGTGGGTGTATCAGTAGTTAACGCCTTATCTGAATATTTGCAGTTAACGATTTACCGTAGTGGCAAAATTCACAAACAAGAATATCGTCACGGTGAGCCGCAAACATCATTAGCTGTGGTGGGTGACAGTGATTTAAGCGGTACTGAAATCCGCTTTAAACCCAGCGCACAAACCTTTAGCAATATCGAATTTCATTACGACATTTTGGCGAAACGCCTACGCGAGTTATCGTTTTTAAACTCCGGCGTGCGTATTCATTTAAGTGAAGAAAGCACGGCTAAAGAAGACGTTTTTGAATATAAAGGCGGCATCCGTTCCTTTGTCGAGCATTTAAACGAGAAAAAAACGCCGCTGCATCAGTCTGTGTTATATCTCAACACACAACGCGATGACCTCACCGTTGAAGTCGCTATGCAGTGGAATGACTCGTATCAAGAAAATATTTTCTGTTTTACCAACAACATTCCACAACGCGACGGCGGCACGCATTTAGCGGGCTTTCGTGGTGCCTTGACCCGTACATTTAATAACTACTTGCAGCAAGCAGGTTTATTGAAAAAAGCCAAAGTAGAAACTAGCGGCGATGATGTGCGCGAAGGTATCACGGCGGTATTATCGGTCAAAGTGCCTGATCCAAAATTTTCTTCTCAAACTAAAGAAAAGTTAGTTTCTAGTGAAGTCAAAGGCATTGTAGAAGCGGCGGTTACAGAATATTTAGACAGCTTTTTGCAAGAGAATCCGCAAGAAGCGAAATCGATTGCAGGCAAGATTATCGATGCAGCGCGGGCGCGTGAAGCAGCTCGGCGAGCGCGGGAAATGACGCGCCGTAAAACTGCATTAGACATTGCCGGTTTACCGGGTAAATTAGCGGATTGTCAGGAAAAAGACCCTGCAAACTCTGAATTATTCATTGTGGAAGGGGACTCAGCGGGCGGCTCTGCTAAGCAGGGACGGGATCGCAAATATCAGGCAATTCTGCCGCTGAAAGGTAAGATTTTAAACGTCGAAAAAGCGCGTTTTGACAAAATGTTAAGCTCTGCCGAAGTGGGCACTTTGATCACCGCTTTGGGCTGTGGCATCGGTAAAGATGAATATGACCCTGATAAATTGCGTTATCACCGCATCATTATTATGAGTGACGCGGACGTGGACGGGGCGCATATTCGTACCTTGCTGTTAACTTTCTTTTACCGTCAAATGCCTGAGTTAATCGAGCGCGGTTATGTGTATATCGCACAGCCACCGTTGTATAAGGTGAGCAAAGGCAAGCAAGAACAATATGTTAAAGATGATCGGGCGTTAAACGATTATTTGCTGAGTTTGGCCTTACAAGGTGTTGAATTGCATGTCAATGCTGATGCACCAGCGATGTCCGGCGAAGCATTGGAACAGTTAGCCGAGCATTATTTGCGCGTGATGGAGATGATCCAGCGTTTATCACGACGTGTGCCAATAGCCGTGTTAGAAGCCATGATTGATTTGCCAGCATTGTCAGATGATGCGTTAAATCAGCAAACACAAGTAGCATCATGGTTTGAACAATTAGACACCGCCTTGCAAGCTGCCTCAGAGCAGTTTGAAGTGCGAGTGACGTTTGAAGATGTTGATTTTACGGCTGAGATCATCTTAATCGAACACGGCCTTGGCAATACCAGCTTATTACACCGCAGTTTCTTCAAGTCAGCAGAGTATCGCAGCTTGGCAGGTTTAGGTGAAACTTTACAAGGCTTATTGTCTGCCGGTGCCTTTGTACAACGTGGCGACAAGCGTCAATCAGTATCGCA
The DNA here is from genome assembly GCA_003245895.1 of Beggiatoa sp. Lineage (GTDB taxonomy): Bacteria > Pseudomonadota > Gammaproteobacteria > Beggiatoales > Beggiatoaceae > SZUA-411. The sequence continues at coordinate 12,636 of QKBZ01000395.1, read as the reverse complement.
TTTCCGCGAGGTTATCCAGTGGTTAATGGATGAAGGTAAACGCGGCTTGCACGTTCAGCGTTATAAAGGTCTGGGTGAGATGAACCCTGATCAGTTGTGGGAAACCACGATGAATGCTGAGACCCGTAATTTGTTGCAAGTGCGGATTGAGGACGCGATTAAAGCCGATGAGATTTTCACCACTTTAATGGGTGATCAAGTAGAGCCACGACGTGATTTTATTGAGAAGAATGCGTTGTTGGTGGCGAATTTGGATGCTTAATGTTTTTTGGAAAGATAGTTTTAGGCAGTAAGTTAAGCTAGCTGCACGTTGTAGGGCGGATAAGGCGTAAGCCGTCATCCGCCGTAACTGGCTTGGTTCAAACCTCAACCTCGTTATGTAGGATGGGCTGAGACACGAAGCCCATCAGTCGTGCCAACCGATTAAATCAAGAACGCGGTAAACGATGGGCTTCCTTCGTCAGCCCATTCTACGATTGTGCAAGCTTTAACTTCATAGCAGCCGCCGTTAGTGTCGTATGACGCTACGCTTATACGACCTACGACTTCAATCCACAATCAAATGCTTCAACTTCTCATACGGTGGATTAATCACCTGCTGACACACAGTATCTTGCAACACCGTATAATCTAAACACACATCCGTTAAATCAGTGCGGCATAAAACCGCTTGTGATAAGTTGGCGTGGCTTAAATTAGCTTCCGTTAAATCTGCCCCGCTTAAATCTGCACCACGCAAATCGGCATGACTTAAATCCGCGCGATAAAAATCTACCCAGCGCAAATCTGCGCCTTGCAAATTCGCTTCACTTAAATTGGTTTCACTTAAGTCCGCTTCGCTTAAATCCGCTTGGCGTAAATCGGCGGCAATGAGTTGTGCTTGATGTAAATCGGCGTTGTTTAAATCGGCTTCACGTAAGTCCGCGCCATTTAAATCTACTGCTTTCAAATGCGCGCGAAACAGAGAAGTGCGAAATAAAGTCGCGACTTGTAAGGAGGCGTGTTCTAAATTGCAATAACTAAAGTCGCTATCACTGAGATCGGCACCGTTTAAGTTTGCGCCTTGCAATTGCGCATGCTCAAGCCGTTGCTCAGTTAAATCTACGTTACTGAAATCACAGCCTTGGCATTGACGGTTCCGTTGCAATTCATGAATCTGCTTTATGCGCAGCATTTCTTGCTCACTAAGTGGCCTTGCTTCTTCAATTCTAGCGTTGAAACGCAAACTTTGCGCGACAGCAGACTCTATACTATCCCAACTTTTGACACGACTTAAAAAAGTCTTGAAATCGTAAAAAAAACGCATGGTGTACCTACTCAATGGTTTTTTTATGTTGATGAACTTATCGTGATCGTTCAGCAGTCATGACGCATTGCACTTAATTTTTAACAATGCAGTACCGACAAGCCTAAGCTTGTTGACCATCCTACCTTGAGCGTTTTTGTATCGACTAAACAGCAACCAGCGTGTGTTGAAGCTCGTGTTGCCCTCAGTATAGCCGATCAACCAATTAACAGGTGCTCATGACCAAATTTTGCCTGAACCCAACGCCAGATATAACTGCGCGGAATAATGCGGCCAGTGGAAATATAGGCCAAGACAAAGGGATCATCTAAACTCCACTTCATTAATGAAGCACTCATCGGCGTGCCACACCACAGAATTCTATCACCGGCATGTAAACTCTCGGTTTCATCGGGAATTAAAATTTTCTCATGTGCTCGGCTTAATAAGAGCGGAATTGCAGATAAACCATGTTCTCTATCGCGTGGGTCTGTGAGTAAACACTCGATATTAACCACTTGCTTATGCGCAAATAATTCAAAAACAGCCGGTGTATCGCGCTTTGTGATGCGCGTCTCCCAAATATGCGGCTTTTCAATCTCCATGCGGTTAATGCGCTTGATCAAATGTTGTGACCACGGCTCACCGTGCTGACGTGCTAAGGTCATAAACTCATTTAGCATCGGCACGCCTAACAACACCCGAATGTGATCCGCAATAATTTGACTGGCTTGCATCACCACATCTGCATGTGCCGCTTCAAAAATAATTTGGTTATCCGAGCGATTTTGCCGAATCACCACAAATAAGTTGGGATTCAACTCACGTGCCGTCATCACGATAGACAAATTATCAATATCATCATTCGTGCCTGCCACAAGACCGACGGCCTCTTCAATCCGCGCTTGACGCAAGGTGACTGCCTCAGTGCCGCGCCCAACAATACATTGCCCACGAGGATACCCCATTTTATCCGGTGCCACATCGACAATGACTAAGTTAATTTTGTGCTCTTTGCGCAGTTGTTCATAAACCGATTTACCAAACCGACCATAACCGCACAATACCCAAATGCCTTCGCGTGGTGGCGTTAAACATTGATGAGAAGCATAGGGGCGACGACCAATAAACCACTCTAACAACACATGCAGACTTGGTGAGTGCAACATGGTTTTCAGTTGTGCGGCAAAAATTTCAAATGGGTTGTAAATGTAATCCGTGCCGAATGAAGCCATGTTAGCGGCAATTTCATGCGAGTCCACGCGCCCAATCGCTTTAACTTTTGGGTTTAGTAGCTTGGTGGTAATGGTAATGTGCAAATTAGCCAAGTTATTATTGGTAATTGCCACTACACCCGCACAATAAGGATTTTCCAAGCCACCGTGTATTAAAAACCGTGGTCGACTGGCATCTTCACATAAACGCGGAATATACACCGGATGATTGGCTAAAATTAGGTTATCAATTCGCTCTTGGTCAATTTCGATCACCACTGTGCGAATATCATGCTCGTCTAAAGCATGTACTAAGGCTTCGCCCGTATCTCCATAACCGCAAACTAAATAAAACGGTTCTCGAATATGTGACACCGCATAAGCAAAGCGACGTTGAATTAAGACCTTTTTTAAGGTGTCATCTTGGATTAAGGCAAGCAAAGCACCGATGGCATAAATCCAACTGATCACCGTTAAATACATGGCCAAAGCAGCCCACATACGTTGTGCGCCGGAAAATTCATAAGGAATTTCGCCAAAGCCAATAGTAGTGGCGGTATAAGAGACGAAGTAAAACGCGTGGAAAAAATCCATGTAATGCCGTTCACCATTGACCAAAATGCCAGGCATTAAGGTCATGCCCACGATGGAGAACATATACACTGACAGCAATACTAATAACGGCACACGCATGCGCCGCATAATTAAAAACACAATGGAACTGGTGCGATCCGCCATGCTGTCCTCGCGGGTTTAGCGTCGTAACATGACGGTTTCGATCACCAATAATAGTACCGAAACTAAATTGGCAATTAAGGCACCACCGGATAAAGAGACAATGCTGGCCATCACACCTGCCGTCATGGTTTCTTCTTCAACGTATAACACCATCCCCCAAACTAAGGCGGCTGCCAGTAGTTGCAAATCAGCCACTAAACTGGTAGCAAGCAACACCGCGCCCACTTGCGAGCGATCACCGAATTTCAATACAGTGGCAACTAAGTTGACAAAGATGGCAATGACTAATTCATACACATGGTGATGATCAGGGTTATCAATATCACCAAGGAAAAAACCAAAGTTTAAGGTCATCGCTAATACGATAAAAAAACCAAACACCACTTTTTCAGGGTTCATGTGTTCATCTCTACGCGGTCAGCAAGTTTGGGCAAAATTACCTTAGGGGCTGCATTATAACAGGTCAGGGATGAGCAATTACCTATTAAATTGTAGGGTGGATAAGGCGGCAGTCGTCATCCGCCGCAAACGCTAGCAATCAGTCTGAAATTAGAGACTCACCTTACGCACGGGTTGTAGGGTGTGCGAAATCCCACAGGGTATGCCGTTTGATAATTTTTTGTCGTTGGTGTGGGATTTTGCCCACCAAGCTCCGCACGGTGGGCAAAACGCCGATAAAGACCAGAAACAACCCAAGCTTCTCGGCGGCGTTTCGCACACCCTACATCAGCGTTTTGCGTAACGTGAGTTAGAGAATGTAAGCTGCTTTCCAGACAGAAAACTGACCGATATACCGTATCCTAGCCATGTCGGATGACGGCTATCGCCTTATCCGACCTACAAGCAGACCACAATCAATACTTTCTTAACCCAAGCAACACCCCATAAAGCAAAATTATCCCCCCCTACATTTTCTATTCTTTGCTACACTGAAAGCCATCTGCTCCCAACACAGGACTGCGTGTATGTCTTCAGCAATTGCTTGTATCAGCTTTGACCTCGATGACACCTTATGGCCGATTAATCCGGTCATCGGTCGTGCCGAAAATGCCTTGCATGAATGGTTGTTGGCTTATTACCCCCGTCTTGCACGCAAATTCAATCCGCAAGCGTTGCGCAAACTGCGCGAAAAACTGCTGGAAAGTCATCCCCATTTGCACTGCGATTTAACCGCATTGCGTAAATTGAGTTTGGCACAGGCTGCTGCTGAGGTGGGCTATGATGATGGCTTTGTCGATCAAGCGTTTGAGGTGTTTTTAAGTGCACGCCATGAGGTGAAACTGTACCATGATGTGATGCCGACTTTAGAGCAATTGCACGGTCGTTATCACTTATGCACCTTGACCAATGGCAATGCTGAAGTAGAGCGTTTACCGCTAGGGCGTTGGTTTCAATACAATGTACAAGCCAGTCAAGTCGGTGCGGCAAAACCAGCGGTAGAAACGTTTCACAGTATTTGTGAACATTTAAAGCTTAAACCGTCTCAAGTGTTACACATTGGTGATGATGAGAGTTGTGATGTGGAAGGCGCGTTAGCGGCGGGCATGCATGCGATTTGGTTAAATAGGGACAATCGCCCGTGGCGAGGCACCATGCCTGCACCACTGACGATTAAATCTTTAACAGAATTGTTGCCACTACTGGCGCAATGGTCAAATACGGAGCCGCTGACAGCAACCGCGTCTTAACTGATTTCCTGTTGCACTTCTTCCCAATAAGCCAGCAAACGCCATTGTTTATGCTCGCTTAAGCGTTCACGTGCCACTTCTAAGTGTGCAGCAGCGTCTTCAGGATATTGCGTGTAATAGGCCAAGCGGGCAGCTAATAAAGACAATTCCACTTGTCGTAAGCCATAGCCCATATCGCGGATCAAGGCCACTGCTTGCGCATACACTTGTTCAGCACGGAAGAAACTGTAGTCACCATAGCTGACTTGAATTTTCGGCGCGGTGTGCAAGTTAATGCGGTTAATTTGCTCGCGGCGTTCGTCTAACAACAAATGCGCTTCTAAAATACACGTGTCAGCTTCGTAGCGACGCATGCCACAACGCTGTACCAACATTTGTACTTCTTCTAAGTCTTGTCGCGCTTGCTCTAAATTGCCTTGTTGACGGCATAGCTCAGCGCGTGCCAGCAAGAATTCCGGTATAAATACCACCACGTTTGCCTTGCGAATACCTGCAATCGCAGCATCTAACTCACGTTGACTGTCTTGCCAATGACTTAAACGGGCATAAGCTTGACCACGCATTAAGTGATCAAAGGCCACGCTGAGCAAACCTAACTCCGCTTCAGAAATATCTAACGCATAATCAATACGCGCCAAAATATGTTTTAACTGATTTTCATCGTTAGCTAACTCTAACAACAATGCGTTGTGCTCCGCCCCATTCAGTGAGTACAGCAGCGGATGCTCTGGCTGATCTTGCGCTTGCAATTTTTCTGCGGCATCAAAGGCAACACGCGCTGCTTCTAACTGGCCTAACAAAAATAAGGCGCGGGCATATTTGGCTTGACTTTGCATCTGTACAAACACGCTATCGCTACGTGTTGCCCACGATAAGGCTTGTTCTGCGAGCTGCTCAGCTTCTTGCAAACGCCCCAAAGCCAGCAATAAATCGATATGATTCAAGGTTAAATTGGTTGCGTTCTTCCAATCTGCCATATCCTCGCGGATATGCAACGCCATTTGCTGTGGCACTAAGGTTTCTTCTAAACGGCCTAACGACAGCAAATAGAATGACGCTTGTGCCAACAACCAACTTTGATCTTCAATATCTAAATCAGATTGTACCGGTGCTTGCCAATTGTCTTCAAAAAAATCAGCCACTAAGGCCAAATCTAACGAGTAACTGCCTAATTGACGGGTACTGTAATAGTCATCACCGCGTAAAATGCGTTCCCGATACAGAGACAAGGCTTGGCGATATTCACCAGCTAAACAACCATGATGTACTGCACGATAAAGCGGCTCTAAGCTGTGCAAAGTGTTGGGCAATTGCTGTGCGGGTAAGCGTTGGAAATACTCAAACAGAACAAAATGGGCTTGCTGCCACAAGGTGTTCTGTTGATTGCGCAGTTGGTTATTAAAGTATTGGCGCACTAAAGGATGAGTATCATATTGCACTTGGCTACCGGCTTTGCGTTCCACCAATAAGCCTAGCTTACTCATATGGTTATGCACTTGATACCAATCTAATTCGCTTAAACCACGCAACGGCCACGCTAATTCCGCTTCTGCCAACAATACATTCTTTTCCGCCCCTGTCATTGGGCGATCTAGCAAACTTAATAATTGTAAAAAGACACGCTCCGGTGCGTATTCCGCCCAACTGACTTGGTCATAAAACTGCACAATGCGCAAGGCGTGACCACCGTCTGTTTCTTCCGCCGCTAACGCAGGCAAATCAATTTGTGTTGAGGTTTCACCGGCATAGGCATCGACAAATAAATTGCCCAGCAATAACAAAGCTAAGGCATGACCGCTATACGCGCGTGCAATGGGAATTAACTGCCAAGGTGTACCTTTTACCCCCAAAATCTTTAATAAACTGGCACTTTCTCCAGTGCTTAAGTTTTCTAAATCGATATGGCGATAGTTTTTACTGCCATTGAGTTCAGGAATCGCTTTACGTGAGGATAAGACTAATAAGCGCTGTTTGCCTAAACGACGTTTTTGGATTTCTTGTAATAAGGTTTTTAAACCAGTATCTAGCAATTGACCATAGCGCGCATAAGGACGACGCTGCAAAGGCTCTAAACCATCTAGCACTAAAATGCAGGGACGGTCTTGCATTAACTCAGCAAGCCGCCGCGCTCGCCCTTCTTCTGTCCTAGGCAAGGGGCCTTGATGCCCAAAAAACTGCAAAGCTTGTTCAAAAAACACTGCTGAGGAGCTTTGCCGACAACCACCATCTTGATTATAAAACGACCAACCAAACACGCGCTGTGCGCCACCATAATACGGTGCCATGCGCTTTAACCATGCGTTGATCAACGCGGTTTTACCTACGCCGCCACCAGCATAAATAGCGAACACATCGGTATCAGAGCCATTAAAGGCTTTATCTAGCGCGCTTAAATAATGTTGTCGTCCCACTAAGGGGGTTAAGGAAGCAGGGAGAGCTGATAAACGCATTTGTAAACGCTCGGTTTCTAAGGGCGTATCGGTATTGGCTAAATTGCACCAGTCTTCAATTTTTCGTGCCACCACAGACCAAGAACGGCTGGGGTATAACGCCCGCTCTAACGGCACAAAGCCTTTAGGCAATGCTTGGTCTTTACAAAAATCTAACACACTCCAGTTGCAAGTGCTCAAAATCACCGGCACCACACGACACTGTTGGTTACGTGCAATACGCCATAATTCTAATAATTGTGGGTCTGAAATAAAGCGTGAGCCAAGGAAATAACGGCTCACTAATAAAATCGCAGTGTGACACTGCGCGACTTGTTGAGTTAATTGGGTAACAGGCTCGGCTAAGGTTTCTAAGCGGGTGTCTTCCCAAATGGTTAATAATTCCTGTTGTTCCAAGGCCGATAAATGGTTGATTAAGGTCTCGGCAAATGTGCGATCTTGATGCGCATAACTGATCAGGACTTTCAGTTTCATAGTCATAGCGTTGCATCCATCTTTATAACCCAACATGATGCCTGCAAGCGTGGGAACGGACAGCACGGTGTGGCGATTGCAGTGCAGAAGCAGTCCCATGAGACCGAATTCTCGTCCTACCTTACAGAAATAAAAAAGCTACTCTCAATGCTACTGTTTAAAGTAAATATTGCAAGCTGCCTATATTAACGTGAGTTTATGTTAAGTCACGCGCTTTTTACCGCTGGTCATTTGATTTTCTGGCTGAAAGAAACTCAATAAACAAGCTGTTTTCATTGTGTTACATCGCGTTTAACCAAAGTGCCACCGCGTTGCATTATCTGCGCTTGACTGTTTAAATAGCTTTACTCAAACGTTTTGTTTAACAAACAAACTTTTTGTGATGGCTAAAAGCCTGTCGCTTAGCGATTCCATCACCTTATACACCGTTTAACCACCGACTGCGACAGCTAAATGCGCTAACACTTGCATAGAAAACGCTTTGCTAACAAGCTGTATTTTAACCAAAGTGTGTCACATAACAGCTTGTAAAAATATCTAATCCTATACTTAATGATATTTTTAAATAAACTATTTTAGTTTACAAAAGCACACCGTATCTTTGTCTAAGGTATAGCTATTTCATATCAATAAGTGGGTGCTAATGTAAGTCATTTCAAATAAAAAATAAGTTATTTTAATACAACACTTGGCACTATGCTCGCATCGCATTAATACGATGGAACATACGCTTAGTGATTGAATAGACCGTGTTTGTCAGCTTAATGGCAGATAATAATAACTGTTTAAGTATGCTTAATGATGCTTATCAATAAGCGCAGATCGCAAACTTAATACATAACGCCATTATTCAATGTGCTGATAAAACACGATTTTAGATTTAATCCTCTCTAGCACCCGTGGTATCTTATGAACAAAATAACAACATCTCTAGGCACACTGTCATTTTTTAAACAGTTGTCTCATCACACTGCAACTGTCCGCATTTCTGCTTATTTCTCGCTACCGCCCTCATTGCGCATCTCAATATCGTTGAATTATTGTGTTTTTACTCTGTGGCTATGAGGATTTATTATGTTATCGTCTTTTAACTTACACACTTATCCTAAATTATGCAGCGTGGTTGTTGATAGCAAATCTTGGGCTTATATTCTATGTTGCTGCTTATGGTTTTCTGCTTCTGCAACGACTGCGGCTGTTCCACAAGCGACTTTGCACGTACAAGATAATCGTTTAATGGTCACAGATGAAACAGGTAAATTAATCACACACTTTACTTTAGAACAAGCTGTGCAACTTGATTTGCCACGCTATAATGTGACCTTAGAAACCCCTTTATTAAGTAATCAAACTATTATCATAAAGTCTGACACGATTAATATTAATTACACGATTAATACCCAAGGCACATTACAATTATTTGCTGATAACACATTAAATATTAATGCACCATTAGCCAGCCCCAATATGACCTTATATGCCCGACGGGTGACGCGCATTATGCACAACCTACAAGCCTCAGGCACACAAGGCGGCACGATACAAATATTAGGCAAAGCCATTTATTTATTAGGTAATGCGGTCATCAACGTCAGCGGGCAGCATGCGGGCGGCCTAGTGCGCGTAGGTGGCGATTATCAAGGCCAAGGCAATATACCTACGGCGGATACCACTTTTGCAGGGCCTAATGTGCAAATTCGCGCCGATGTATTTAAACGTGGACGTGCGGGACAAGTCTTTGTGTGGGCAAATCAAAAAACCGAATTTCGCGGCCTAATTTCCGCGCAAGCCTTAAGCCGTCAAGGGGAAAAAGGTGTTGTTGATGTTGGCGGACGACAGCAAGTTATTATGACTGGGCGCATTCATTGAATACAGACTGGGCGCATTCGCCCAGCCTGAATACACCTTAGTGCATCTCATCAGTCTTAAAGAAACCAACTTGCTCCAGCAATTTCAAGGTTTGCTCGCGCATGGCCTCACTGGCTACTGAGGATTCTTCTACTAAGGCGGCATTTTGTTGTGTCATTTCATCCATTTGCGTAATGGCTTTATTCACTTGGTTAATCCCTGCCGCTTGTTCCTGACTAGAAATAGAAATTTCTGCAATAATATCACTCACTTGTCGTACAGAAATATTAATTTCGTCTAAGGTTTGCCCAGATTGATTAACCAAGCGTGTGCCTTCCTGCACTTTATTGACGCTGTCTTTGATCAAAGCACCAATTTCCTTCGCTGCCTCAGCACTACGCTGCGCTAAGCTACGCACTTCAGTTGCCACTACAGCAAAGCCGCGTCCTTGCTCACCTGCACGCGCCGCTTCTACTGCGGCATTCAAGGCTAACAAGTTGGTTTGAAAGGCAATTTCATCAATCACACCAATAATGTCAGTGATCTTTTTACTACTGTCGCTGATCATGGACATTGCACTAATAGCAGAAGTGACCACCTCGCCGCCTTTCTGCGCTGCATCGCGTGCACCACCGGCAAGCTGTTTGGCTTTTTGCGCATTGCTGGCATTTTGCTGCACGGTGCTGGTCATTTCCTCCATACTGGCAGAGGTTTCTTCTAATGACGCAGCATGTTCTTCTGTACGCTGACTTAAATCAATATTGCCACGAGAAATTTCATCTGTAGCTTGTTTAATCGTGCCCACAGAAAGCTTAATTTCCCCTAAGGTTTGCGTTAACTGTGCAATGGTCAAGTTCACATCTTCTTTAAGTTGTTGCAATGAACCTGAATAATTGCGCGTGATTTTTTGCGTTAAATCCCCTTTTGCTACTGATGAGAACAAGGTCATTAAATCATCAATCATGCGTTGGTTATAATCCAACACCAAATTCAAGCTTTCAGTTAAGTTTTTAAAGAACCCTGTCTTTTGCTCTAAGGTTAAACGCTTATCAAACTCACCTTGTGATGCAGCAGAAACAACGCTATTAATTTCTTCTTCAACCTTGATTTCTTCTGTGCGATCACGCCATTCAATAATCCAACCTAAACGCTCATTAGCACTATTAATCACAGGATTAATATTTAAGCTCACGGTACGTTGACCGATGACTGCTGTAATAAAATGCGCGTGACGTAAGTTGTCTAAAATATCGCGTTGATGTTGTGGATTAGCATGGAACACATCGATAGAAGTACCGACAATTTTACTTGCATTAAAGTTAGGGACTTCAGATTGAATACTGCGCTCAAACTGGTTAAAAAAGCTTCTGACTGATTTATTTGCATAAATAATGTTGTATTCATTATTGACGATTAATACGCCAGTCATGACATTATTTAACGCTTCATTGATACGCAAAGCTTCGTTTGCAATCCGTTTATCTTCTTCAATGCGCTGTGCCAACTGGGTTTGCATCTCGTGGAAAGCCAGCATTAATTCGCCTAACTCATCCTTACGGTTCAAATCAATTTGATTTTTTAAGTTACCTTTCGCAATATTTTTTGCTAAGGCATTTAAAATATCAATAGGTGTAGTGATAGTTTTGGCAGTAAATAGTCCCACAAATAAACCACATATTAAGGCTAAAGCTAATACGAAATATAAAATCCAGATGGTGCGCTTTTGATGTAGGCGTGTGCCTTCCATAAACGAATCAGCCTTATTACTGGCAAAATCTGTTAAATCTTTAACCTTTTTTTCTAAGGCTTGCAAATGTGGTGCAGCTTCTTTCCAATGTGCTTCCTCTGCTTCCTCGTGTTTACCTCGAGTTTGCAAGTCGATGACTTTCGCTCTAATTGGTGCCCAATCTTTAAATAGCTTTAACAACTGATCAACATCAGCTTTGTCACCTAAAAAGCGTTCATAAATTAAGTCAAACGCAGATAATGCTTGTTCTTCATAAAAACTCGTTTCACGAGCAGCACGGTTCAATGCTGCTTCATCTTTTGACAATAAAACATCTTTCATCGAGCGATGCATACGCACGATGTTCAAGTTTATATCCCTCACCGTATTACTCACAACCAAGGGATGTCGGTATAGCTGTTCAGTATAAGAAGCAATTTGATTGCTACTCACAACCGCTAAAATACCAATACCCAGAATGAATAACATCATGAGCAGGAAGCCAAATAAAATTCGGTATCTCACTCTAACATCGTTTATTTTTATCATTGTTAGGCTCTCTTCAACAATTTTTAAGGTGGGGATAAGACAAGGAACTTGTGCTTAGTGATAGAACGGCATATTAAAATGATAGATTGTTAACGCTATACTAAACGCCACTAACAAGCGTTCCAATAAACAGCCAACCGCTTGTATACGACCGCTTTTAAATCAAATGCTTTGCTGAAACAGGTGCACGCACTTAAGTATAGTTATTATTACATATTTTGTTGTTGTATTTTCATGGTTTGGTGGGAATTTAACGAAATGAAACATTGTTAGCGCATAGGTTTAAGAAATAAATTTTCTTTATTAAAAATATTTAATATTTTAACTTAAGCATGTATAACTATTCACAGCAATAGCGACGTAGGTCACAAACTTCACCGGCTTTAAGGTGGCAAAATTTAAGCTTATCATCTTCTCGCCACTTAACTTTTGTATTTACTTTAGTACTGAAGCGTTCATTGTTGGGACTTGTAGAAAAAATTAAGGCTCGATACTCAATATCACGCTGTATATAACCTAACTGTCTACATGCTAACTGAATAATATAGCGGATAAGCAATTCTGTTGCTTTAACTTGGCTTACAGCCCCATCCGGTTTACCGCTTTTCAATTCACAAAGAAAAATAAATAATTTTTTGTCATGAGGGTAAAAAATAACATAATC
>QKBZ01000254.1 GCA_003245895.1 Beggiatoa sp. | reverse complement strand
ATAAGGCAGTTCTGCGGGTAATAACAGAGAGACTTTAGGGGAGTCTTGAATACTGAGTGTTAAAGAAGCCAAAAAGCTTTCTAACTCAGGGTGTTTACTGTCTTCTAAGGTAGGTGTTTTGCTTAATTCTGCAATAATCGTTAATAAAGACTCCGGCATACGCGGCAATATATCAGCTAAGGCACTTTCTAATGCAACTGACTCTCGTTCTAAGCGTTCAGTAAAGACTTTTATATCACGTTCCAGCACTTGTTGTTTACGATAATGATCAATTTGTTGAAATATTAAAAATATAACAACGATGATAAATAGCGCACCCGCCATCCAGATTTTTTGTTTTTTATTAAAGGTCAATACATCTGATTTAACAGATGATGCGTGTTGTATCTGTTTTGCTTCAACTAAATTCACTAATGCGGTTAATAAACTGCTAAAAATTAATAAAACACTGAATACCGAGACGGAGGTGATTAATAACTCGGCATAATTTTGCATCCATTGCGGCAAAATATCCCAATCTAATAACATATCGGCAATCCACAATGTGAGACCGACTGCAATAAAGATAAAGGTCAGCAACGCAAGCTGCGTTGTTATGTGCATAATCTTCATGTAATTTAATTTCATAACTGAATACTTTTAGTAGGTTAATTTCAGTTTATTATGCAAGTTTATTTCCCACAGTTGCAATATTGTTTTAGCGATGAATTTCGCTGTAGATTACACTTGTAGGGCGGATAAGGCGTGAGCCGTCATCCGCCGCAAGCGGCTTGGTTCAAGCGTCAACTGTGTTATGTCGGATGACGGCTACGCCTTATCCGACCTACAAAATCACTTAACTTAATAGCAGTATTCCGCCTCCACCAACACACCATCTCAGTCAGAATACAGAATAAGTTTTGTGACTTAGTGCTGAGTGTTTTAGACTACAAGTGGAACTTGTTTATTATACAGGTTTGACTACAACCGAATTAGACAGATGCAAATCAGTGTCTAGTCTCAGATAGTTACGTTACAATGCTAGCCATGATGGTCTCACACTCATGCTCACATGAATCTAGTATTGTGCTACTGTTTTACCTCTTGCGTAATGAGTCACTCTTTATGATACGTTTGCTACCCCTCCTCGCTAGCGTTGTTTTACTGATACTCACCCGTTTTGCCAGCGCTGAACACGATCAACCCTCACATATCAAATTAGCCGCTATTGTGGCGCAAACAGGCGATGCGACCTCCTCAAATCGAGATTCTTTAATCGGCATACGCTTTGCCGTGGAAGAGATAAATCAGCAAGGCGGTGTCTTAGGTCATCCTATTGAGTTAATTGAATTAGATAACTTAAGTTCCCCCATTGGTGGCAAAGTCGCTGCTGATGCTGCTGTACAGCGTGAGGTACATGGCGTGATTGGTGCAGCGTGGAGTTCACATTCCTTAGCAATGGCTCCAGTGTTGCAACAAGCGGGTATTCCGATGTTATCTCCAGTCTCAACAACGCCTAGTTTAACCGCTGTCGGTGATTACATTTTCCGCCTGTGTTTTGTTGACACCACGCAAGGCCAAGTCATGGCACAGTTTGCCTATAACGATTTAGCTGTGCGCAAGGTAGTGAGTTTTGTTGATATTCGCAGTGATTACAGCATGGGCTTAGCCAGTGCCTTTCGCCAAGCGTTTGAGCAATTAGGCGGCACGGTGTTAAGTGAAATTGAATATCAGAAAAAACGGCAAGATTTTCGCCCTTTGTTGCAGCAAGCCGCAAGCTTTACGCCGGATATGTTATTTTTGCCAACACATGACGAAATGCTGCTGATTTGGAAACATGCCAGCGAATTGCAGTTTAGACCGATTATGTTAGGTGGTGATGGCTGGCCATCCAAAGGCTTTACCCCTGATCTACATGGTTACTTCAGTGACCACTGGTCAGAAGGCTTAGACGACGAGGCTTCCCGTCAATTTGTGCAACGCTTCCAACAATGGCAAGCACAGCAAAACTGGCCTGAACAGGAGAAGTATCAAGAAATTGATGCTGCTTTAGCCTTGAGTTACGATGCAGTGCATTTATTTGCCGATGCAATTACCCGCGCTCACAGCTTGCAACGGGCGGACATTCGTCAAGCCTTGGCCGATACGCAAAATTTTCAAGGCGTAACCGGAGACATCCAGTTCAATGAACAAGGTGATCCACATAAGCCTGTGATTATTTTAGAAGTCACGAACGGCCAAAAGCGTTTTTTCCGTTACGTGTTCCCTTCTGAATCCTCAGCCACCCCAGCACCCACGGAAACGGAAGCGGTTACAGACCCGACTTTATCCCACAAGACACATGAATAATAAAACGCTTCGCTTTAAATTTAATGTCATCTTAGTGCTCACCGTAGTGCTGATTTCCATTATTTATATTTCGCTGTTATATCCCTTTGAAATGCAGCGCAGGAAAGCCTCGTTAAATCAAGTTAAGTTATTGCTAAGTTCTATCGTGCATCAGCGGCGTGATGAATTATCCAATGAATTATTCGCCCGTTACGAGCGTTCTATGGATAAAACCTTAGAACGCATGTTAGAAATGGAAGGTATTCGGCAAATTAGCGTGTATTTAGCAGATGGCACTTTATTTAAAGTGGTAGGCGAAGCGTCAGAAACTACATTAACAGCCGCGCAAATTGAGCAAACCAATGCGGCAAAAGATATGTATCAGGAGCAACGCTGGCAACAAGGTGATGTATTAACCTATATCACCTTATTTGAAGTGATAGGAGAGCGCATTGGTTATTTAAAAATGCACTACTCCTTAAATACCGTCAATCAAGAAACCCGCCTCAGCATTACCATTTTTGCCACGTTATTAATCACCATTTTATTGGTGGTTTCCATCTTGCTGAATTTCACCTTACGGCGTTTTGTCATCCAACCCGTTGCTACTTTGCAAAATGCCATGCAAGCGATTGAAGACACGCCTGCCTTAACACAAGAAAATGTCTTAGAACATAGTGTTAACACTGCCCACGACAGTTTAAACATTCAATTGCCGGTGCGGGATTTAGATGAGATTGGCTTGCTCTATCATGCCTTTAATCAAATGGTGAGCCGTTTAAATTCTGCATGGCAAGCCGTTGCCAATGTAAATGCAGATTTAGAGCAAAAAGTTAAACAACGTACCTTAAATTTAGAGCAATTAAACACCGAATTAACCGAAGCCCGCGAACGTGCCGAAGCCGCAAACCAAGCCAAAAGCGAGTTTGTCGCCAATATTAGCCACGAATTACGCACGCCGATGAATGGCATTTTAGGCATGACAGAAGTGGTGTTAGATGCTGATTTAGAACCTGAGTTGCGGCAGCAAATTCAAATTATTTATGATTCTGGGCGGACTTTATTAATTTTAATTAATGAATTATTAGACGTATCAAAATTAGAAGCCGGTAAAATGGAATTAGAACACCGTGCTTTTGCTATGTCCTCGCTATTACAAGATATTGTCAACTTAACGCAATTACGTGCACAAGAAAAAGGCTTGTATTTAAGCATTGATCTTGATAATCGTTTTCCAACGTGGATTAAAGGTGATGACAACCGCTTGCGCCAATTGATTTTAAATCTGGTCAGCAACGCGATTAAGTTCACCCGTCATGGTGGAGTCACAGTCAAAATTGAACTACTGAATTTAGAACAAGACACAGCGCAGTTTAAATGCGCAGTGATTGATACTGGCATCGGCATTAATGCGGAAAAAGTTGACCGCTTATTTCACAAATTCAGTCAAGCCGATGCCTCGACCAGTCGAGAGTATGGCGGCACTGGCTTAGGTTTGTTTATTTGTCGGCAGTTAGTGGAATTAATGGGCGGCAGCATTGGTGTAGATACCCTCAGCGGACAAGGCAGCACCTTCTGGTTCAGCTTAAGCCTACCTTTAGCACAAGCTCCTAACACAGAGCCTAAGCAGCAACCGACTGTATCGATGCAAGCGTTAACGCATTCGCATGTATTGTTAGTGGAAGATAATAAGACCAATCAAATGGTGGCAAAAATCATGTTGAAAAAGCTAGGCTGTCAAATCAGCGTGGCGAATCATGGTCAAGAAGCGGTCGAGATGATCGGGCAAAACAGTTATGACTTGGTGTTAATGGATGTGCAAATGCCGATTTTAGACGGTTACGCTGCGACGCAAGTGATCCGCCAGCGTGAAGCGGTACAAGGCGGGCATTTGCCTATCATTGCTATGACTGCCAATGCTTTAAAAGGCGATTTTGAAAAATGCTTAGATGCGGGCATGGATGATTTCTTATCGAAACCGATTAGCCGTTATGCCTTAGCCAGCACGTTAGACAAGTGGTTATCTAAAGCACCTGCTTAAAATTGCCGCACTTCATCCCCATATGCTCTATTTGGTAAAACGGTTGTTAAGTCAGTTTGTAGGGTGGAATAGCGCAGCGTATTCCACCAGTGCTTTGCACATGGTCTGAATCAGGATTTTCAGAATTTAAAAATTAACAGAATTGCTTATTTTTAAACTAAAGGCTTGAACATCAGCAAGTCATTCATGCTGAAAATGCTTTAATTCTGTAAATCCTGATTCAGACCACAAGCATCATAGTGGAATACGGCTTGCGCCTATTCCATCCTACATGTCTGTAACTGTTCTACCACACCCAAACCACAACTAAAAACAAGAGAGCCATCACAATGCCCGTACAACAGTTGCATATCTCTGCCCCTCGCAAGGGCTTTTACAACATCACTGAGCAAGTTAAACAAATTGTGCGCGAGGCAAATCTTTCCGAAGGTTTATGTACCGTCTTTGTGCAACACACCTCAGCCAGCTTATTAATTCAAGAAAACGCTGATCCGGCAGTGCGGCACGATTTAGAAAACTGGATCAGTAGCCTAGTGCCGGAAGGCGATCCCCGTTACACGCACACTACCGAAGGCGCAGACGACATGCCCGCCCATATTCGTGCGACCTTAACTGCAACCAGCATCAGCATTCCCATCATGAACGGTCGTCTTGCTCTAGGCACTTGGCAAGGCATTTATCTGTGGGAACATCGGCATTATGGTCAATCACGTTCTGTGGTGGTGCATGTCGGCGCGTAAGCCCTTGTCATGCTGAATCGTTTCCGTACCCGTCTCGCGGCCTTAGATGCCTTACCTCATTTATCTCTATTAGCAGTCTTTGTTGGCCTGTTCGCCAGCGTAGTGGCAATTGCCCTGCGCGAAGTGGTGGAACAAGGCCAGCACTGGCTGTTACCTCATGGACAAGTCGAAGCCTTTGAACTGCTGCCCCCGCTAGGTCAATTTTTATTGCCCTGCGCGGGCGGGCTGTTATTGGCTTTGATTTGGCATCATTTGCCCTCGGCGCATCGTCAGACTGGCATTGTCTATGTCATTGAGCGTTTAAGTTATTACCAAGGCTATTTGGCATGGCGCAATGCCTTAATGCAGTTTATCGGTGCCTCGATTTGTTTAATCAGCGGTCAGCCCTTGGGACGTGAAGGGCCTAGTGTGCATTTAGGCGCGGCGAGCGGCAGTTTATTGGCGCAGTGGTTAAAGTTGCCCAATAACAGCGTGCATACTTTGATTGCTTGTGGCACAGCAGCAGCCATTGCAGCCTCATTTAACACGCCATTAGCGGGGGTGATCTTCGCTATGGAGGTGGTGTTATTAGAATATTCCGTGATGAGTTTTACCCCCGTGATTTTATCGGCAGGTATTGGCGCGGTGATGACGCGCTTGTGGTATGGCAATGCGCCTGCGTTTGCCGTGCCCTCGTTTACCTTGTCACATAATCTAGTGGAATTGTTTTTGTGGTGGCCGTTTATGGGCGCGGTAATTGGGGTATTGGCGGCGGTGTTTATTCAGTTATTGCAATCAGTATCGCGCTTTAGTCAGCCGTGGCCGGTGTCAGTGCGTTTTGTGTTGGCGGGCTGTGCAACAGGGTTGATGGGCGTGTTATTGCCGCCCGTGTTGGGGATTGGTTATGACACGGTGAACTCGGCGTTATTAGGTGAATTAACGTGGGCGTTGGCAGTGGGTTTGATTGTGGGCAAGTTGTTGGCGACGGCGGTTGCTTTGGGGCTAGGTTTGCCCGCAGGTTTGATTGGCCCGACCTTTGTTATGGGCGCGTCTACGGGGCATTTTATGGGCTTGGTAGCAACACAGTGGTTGCCAGTTGGACAGGCTTCGCCGATAGGCTTTTATAGCATGTTGGGCATAGGGGCGATGATGAGTGCGGTGTTGCAAGCACCATTGGCAGGCTTAACGGCCTTGTTGGAGTTAACGGGTAATTTGCATGTGATTGTGCCTGCAATGTTGGTGATTGTGGTGGCGAATTTGGTGGCGCATGCACCTCCATTTCGTAAACAATCGATTTTTTTAGAGCAGTTGCAGGCGCGTGGCTTGGATCATGTGCATCATCCAGTTGCGCAGTCATTGCGACGGATTGGCGTGGTGCATGCGATGGATAAACAGTTTGGCGTGTTAGCGGCGCAGGTGACACGACATGCAGCGGCTTTGATGTTGGCACGTCGTCCGGTTTGGATTGTGGTGGAGGCGGAGGAAGGTTCGCGGGTGTTATTGCAGGCGGCGGATTTGGCGCGAGGTTTAGACGCATCGGCAGAGGATGCGACGGAGGATGATGTTGTGGATTTGTTGGGAATTCCAGCGCAGCGTTCGCAGTTATTGCCGATTGATAGGCGAGCGACTTTGCAGCAGGGTTTGGCCTTGTTGCAGCAGCAAGGTGGGGATGCCTTGTTTGTGACGGATAATCCGGCGCAGCCTCAGCAGGTGTATGGGGTGTTAACGCAGGTGATGATTGAGCAGAATTATTTGGGGTTTCAGCGGCGGCGGTGAGTTTTTGGTTTCATCGTTTGCGCTTTACCCATCAACCTCCACAAACACCAAGCGCTCAAAGCCCAACGCCACCACCGCATAAGTATGCAACCGCAATTCAACCGTGTAACGCGCTGTCAGTGCTTGGCGATAAGCCCGTAATTGCTTTTCCGCTTCTGCCACCGCGTTTTGCACGGGCGCAAGTTTTAATAACTCGGCACGACTGGTTGCGCGTGCTTGTTTGCCGGTCATTTTCACCGCGTCTAATTTCAAATATTTAAACTCTAAAACATGATCCAGCAATTGATATTTAGGCATGTCAGGACGCAGGATTAAACTCAAATCGGCATAGCCTTTATTTAGCTCTTGTTCTGAATCCATGATATAAAAAATATCATCAAACAAAATCGTTAAAAACGCGCTTTTAATCACCAGTTCATTAGCCCAGCGATAATCACGGTGTAATGGTCAAGTTTTTTTGTAGAAAATCTAAGCCACATTTAGAAAAGATAAGTTTTTCTGATGTGGAGTCATGTAGTCAATAGCAGAGTGTAATCTGCGGTAGTTGTAAAACCAGATATAGCGTTGAACACAATCATGGA
>QKBZ01000117.1 GCA_003245895.1 Beggiatoa sp. | reverse complement strand
GATCTACCCATTCATTATCTAAATCTGCGTAGTCAGGGCCTAATTGAGCACGCGGCACGCTTTCTTTAGAATGAATTTCACCAATTAAACGATAACGACTACCGTCTTGTTCAGTGTATTGGGCTTGCATGACATCGGCAGGCCAAAAGTGACCTAAACCGCGCACGGCAATTAAGATTAATAAGCCGGTTACGACAATAACGCTAAGACTGACAGCGGAAGAGGTTAACCAAATCCACGGATCACCGCTTGCCCACCAGCCTTGTTTTTGCTGCATATCTTTCATAATGAACTGTATTTCCGTCTGAGGCGATGGCGGATAATTTCAGCCAAGGTGTTAAATACAAAGGTGAGGACAAACAACACCAAACCGGATAAGAACAGAATACGGAAGTGTGTACTGCCGACTTCTGATTCTGGCATTTCCACCGCAATGTTGGCGGACAAGGTACGCAAGCCTTCAAAGATGTTGAAATCCATGATGGCGGTGTTACCGGTTGCCATTAATACAATCATGGTTTCCCCAACGGCGCGGCCTAAACCGATCATCACCGCCGAGAAAATACCAGGGCTTGCAGTGAGTAACACCACACGGGTCATGGTTTGCCAACGGGTTGCACCTAAGGCCAAAGAACCGGAGGTTAAGTGTTTAGGCACGTTAAAGATGGCATCTTCAGTGATAGAGAAGATACTTGGAATAACCGCTAAACCCATTGCAATACCCACGATTAAGGCATTACGTTGGTCAAAAGTGATACCGTGATCGGTTAACCATTGGCGCATGTTGCCGCCGAAAAATAAGCCTTCCAGCGTATGGCTGAGTGAGAAGGCAATAAAGCAGGTTAACAAGATTGGAATCAGCAATAATGCGGCTTCCCAACCTTCACCAATACCGTATTTGATCGATTTAGGCACTAAACGCCAGCCATAGGCACACAATAAAATCACGAGCGGCATCAGCAAAAATAAGCTGAACATACCCGGTAAGTTTGCTTCAATAGTCGGTGCTAACCAAAGACCCGCTAAGAAACCTAAAATAACGGTTGGTAAGGCTTCCATGATTTCGATAGTTGGCTTAACCACACCGCGCATTTTTGGCGACATGAAGTAGGCTGCGTAAACCGCACCTAAAATTGCCAACGGAATGGCCACTAACATTGCGTAAAATGCGGCTTTTAATGTCCCGAAGGCCAGTGGCATTAAGCTGAATTTTGGCTCGAAGTCCGCAGAAGCCGAGGAAGACTGCCAAATATAGGAAGGTTCTGGGTAATTTTCGTACCAAACCCGTCCCCATAATGCGTGCATAGATACTTCAGGATGTTCGTTGTGTACATCCCAAACATAGGTTTTGCCTTGTTTATCTTGTCCCATTAACACATCGGCGCGAGGTGATAAGGTCAAGTTTTCAAGAGCTTGATCATAATGTGCAGTGAGTAAAGTACGTTGCGCAGTGGTGTGATAAATCGCTACATTGCCTTTTTCATCTGCTGCCGCAAAGCCTTTGCGACGTTCTTCAGGGGCAATGGCAACAACCGCTGCACTCAAGTCATTAAATTCTCGAATGCGGGTTAAGTGTTGTTCGTTATATTCATCACGTACTAAAAACCACTGTGTGACTTTGCCTGTTGAATCGCCGACGAGTAAGGAAAGGTCGCCGGTCAAGAAATTTAAGCTAGTCAGTTTGATATCACCTTTAACGATTTGCGTTTCCTCTTCCTTCACAGGATGAGCAGGATCACGCACGTTAAAGCGAGTTATCATGCCTTTACTGTTGGCGATGTACAGGTAAACCTGTTCTTTATCCAGCAGTAAATGCGTAATTTCAGCATCTTGGAATAAAGATAATTCGCTACGCGATGTCTCTAAAGTTTCTTCTTCGGTTAAAAAATTAACTTCTTTGGTAATGCTAGCAATCACTAAGCGTTGATCCGCTGTGATAGCCGCTACCATATTGGAATCGTTGCTAATTTGTACGGCTAAGTGTGTGAGTGCTTGCGCTTGTGCATCAACCTCAAATGCAGCTTGCCCCAATGGATAAGCAATATTAGGCGTGATGGTACGAACACGATTACCTTCACTGTCTTCAGAAAAGGTGATGTCATATTTGTGTTTCATGACAATCGCACGCCCGTTGCTTAAGCCGTAGCCAACTACCTGTCTTGCGGGATCAGAAACCGCTAAAGTGGTAATTTCAGCATCTTCAGGTTTAGGTGCCGTAAATTCAGCAACCACTTTGCCCGTTTCTAAGGCGAAAAATATCGCTTGAGCTTGTTCGGTAAAGCGGACACCAAGCTCATTTTTTTCTTCTATCGCCGTGTGTAAGGTCTTGCCAGCACTGGTGTTAGGCTGTTCAAACTGTTGTGCCAGTTCCATATCAGCCGAACTTAACAGTGGCATTACCACGTAAAGCAAGTAGAAAAAAATGAGCAAAATCGCAGCAATGACACTAAGACCGCCTATGGTCATGCCATGTCGAACGAGCTTGTCCTTCAACATGCGCCATGCACGACGGCGAATGTTAGCGGGGTCATTGAGTGCGGATGCAATAATGGAGGAGGATGTATTAGAGGAGGATGTGTTCATTCTCGCATTTTATTTCAGTTTTATGACAAACATGTGACAATCCAACCAGTGGACAAAACGTCACAGGCATAACTAACACGCTGTTATAGCTAAGATAATTTAAATTTATCGTTCAGACGAATACTACCCACTCAGGCGACTTTCCCGCATGTGTGATGTCACGTGCTTGAATCTCAACGCACGCTAAAAATCATGCTAGCACTGAAACATTGCCAATATGTGTCATGCTTTATTTTTTCTAAAACTTAAGTGAGTTGTGTAGTTGAGGTGAGGGGTAAAGCAGTGTCACATTGCATGACACTGCTTTACGAAAATGCTGAGCGTTATAAGCGTGGGGGCTTAAACGGCATTAGATAAATTTTGCGTGTTTACCGTTAACACGTCATTAAGTTTACCGCCGTATTCAAAACCGCGAAACCAATTTTCTGCTGCCTCGCTGCCCGCAGGATAAGGGCAGCTTGAGCGATCTTGGCCGAAATAATGGCAAGCGCGGAAGCCTTCAAGATAAATATTGATCAACTTAATACTAGTCATAAATATTCTCTATGCTGTTAAAGACCGGAGCGAACAATAATCCAGTTTTTATTGCATTGCAATATCTACCCTAGGAATTGTCAGACAATGGCAATCTGCGCTTCAAAGATAAGTAAATGATTTTTATTATTTTTTAAAAGCTAAATTTTGTGATAAGCGGTAGATGATCTGAACCAAACGGTCGGCCTTGTCGAATACTGTAAACAAATACATCATCATTCACTAAGCAATGATCCAAAGGCAGCAGTAATGGCAACAGTGGCCAAGGCCATGTCACTAACACGCCAAAACCTTGACGGGCTGTATGCAAACCGTTGTTTTCTAACAATTGTTGATATTGCTTAGACCACGGTGTGCTGTTTAAATCACCGACGAGTAGATGAACTTGGATACCTAATTGGCGAGGCCATTGGCTGACAGCAGTAAGCTGTTGTTGCCATTTGGGAAAGTTTTTAAAACCTAGCGGCGGTACGGGATGTGTGGTGATGGCGTATAGCGTTTTATCCGGTGCAACTTGCATAGCAAAGGCAATACTGTCACGTCCATTTTGTGCAAAATCTTGTATTGCCAAGGTTTCTAATGGAAAACGACTCCATATTGCACTGCCAAAATATTGGCTGCTATCGGGAATAATGTGATAAGGCCAATCGTTATTTAAGGCATTTAATCGGCGCAGCCAATGCCAATTCACTTCTTGCAAAATGATTAAGTCCGGTTGCTCGGATTTGACCAGTGCTAAAAAATCATCGTAGCGAGTATTGTCATTTTGCACATTGGCTTGTAATAAGGTCAAAATAGGTGACGAATTGGCAATGGCTTTAGCTGGTAAATATTAGCTGGTAAATAAATGGGAATAATTAATGCTAAATTGATCGCCAATGCCACGATATTGAGACTCAGCCAATACCATTGCCGCCAATATAAAAAGCATAGGCTAAGGCCAATGAATGCAACGCAATATTGCAGACGGAAATGAGATAGCAAACTCATTAACATCAGGTTGCTGTCTATAAAACCGAGTAGCGAGCTGATCAGGGTGAGAATGCTGCTTAGGTAACAGGTGCGTTTTAGCCAGAGCGTGAGCGAAGTTTTGGAGAGTTTCATGTTAAAACAATGGCTAACTCGTCTAAGTGAACTGTATATTGTAGGGTTTACGCCGCGTCTTTTTGCGGTGCGAACGCGGAAAAGTCTGATCTATGTTACGGTGGGCAAAACGCCGATTAAGCTCAGAAACAAATGCAAATACTCGGCAGACCTGAGTTCGACGAAATATTTGTTGTAAAAACAATTGGTTTCTCGTTCCCACGCGCTTTGCGTGGGAATGCAGTCACGACGCGCTGCGTCGCGGGGTTGTTCCAAGATCGAGCTAAATCCGTCGTTTAGTTCACTCGTGACGTGGCACGTCACGACTGCATTCCCAAATGGCATTTGGGAACGAGAAGCATAACTTTGTTTTTAATGACAATTTTCGTCGAACTCAGGTCGGCGGCGTTTCGCACACCCTACGACTGTGCATGCTTTAGCTGAAACTACTAATGCTCCCGCGTCACCCGCAACACTTCCTCTAAACTCGTCTCTCCCGCCAACACTTTTTGCCAGCCACTGCTTTGAATACTGTGATGTCGCGCATGTGCATAGCGTTCCAACTCTTGTTGGCTCGCGCCTTCGTGGATTAACTCGCGTAACTGACTGTCTAAATTCACTAATTCATAAATACCCGTCCGGCTGCGATAACCCATAAAATTGCACTGCTCGCAGCCTTGCGCATGATACAAGGTCACTGGCTCGTTAATTTGCAAGGTGTGTTGCTCGCTTTCTGGCGCGGTGTAAGGGGTTTTGCAATGCGGACATAACAAGCGGACAAGGCGTTGTGACATCACGCCGATCAAACTCGACGATAATAAAAACGGTTCTATGCCCATATCGCGCAAGCGCACCACCGCACCAATAGCGGTATTAGTGTGCAAAGTGGACAACACTAAGTGACCAGTTAAACTGGCTTGCACCGCAATTTGTGCGGTTTCCACATCTCGAATTTCCCCCACCATTACCACATCAGGGTCTTGCCGCAAAATCGCACGCAATCCCTTGGCAAAACTCATCCCGACTTTGCCATTCACCTGCGTTTGTCCCACGCCGTCTAAGTAATATTCTATAGGGTCTTCCACCGTCATAATGTTGCGACGGCGGTCGTTTAAATCGTTCAACATGGCATATAAACTGGTGGTTTTGCCTGAACCTGTTGGCCCCGTAACCAGTAAAATACCATGCGGTTTTTGCAATTGATCTTGTAGCGGTATGCGCGTGTCGTCTGGCATACCGATTTGCGTTAACTCCAAGCGCCCTGCTTGTTTATCCAAAATCCGCAATACTACCCGTTCACCATGTCCACACGGAATGGTGGAAACCCGCACATCGACTGCCCGTCCGGCGATTTTTAACGAAATGCGTCCATCTTGCGGCAAGCGTTTTTCGGCAATATCCAATTTCGCCATCACCTTAATCCGCGAACTTAGCAAGGGTGCAAGCACACGGCGCGGTTGCAACACTTCACGCAATACGCCATCGATGCGGAAACGCACCACTAAACGGCTTTCAAACGGTTCGATGTGAATATCTGAGGCATTTTCTTTAATCGCTTCTGACAATAAAGCATTGATTAAACGGATAATTGGCGCGTCGTCATCGCTTTCTAACAAGTCTTCCGGTTCAGAGGACAATTGTTGCGCCACTTGGAATAAATCCAATTCATCGCCTAAACCTTCCATCATTTGCATGGATTGGTTGGCTTGATGCTCATATTGTGCGGTGAGTAAGCGTTCAAATTGCGCATCGGTGACGGCTTCTAATTGCAAAGGTTGGTCGATAAATCGGCGCAATTCGCTAAGGGTTTGGCGGGTTAAACCGCTGCGATAAGAGAGAGTTGCATGTTGTTCGGTGCTGGCGGTTAACACCACACCGTGACGGCGGGCGAAAGCAAACGGTAAGCTGGCTACAGTCATAAAAAAATCACATAAGCAAAACGCACTCAGTGGACAAAGCCACCAAGCACGCCGACCACCATGTTAACGGCGGGCTAAATAACGGTATTTGTGATAAACCGCACGCGGTGAACGTCCGGCAAAATAACGCGGCATAATGCCTTCGACAGTATGCGGCTGCACGCCTAAAGTTTCTAAATCATTGCATTCACAGACGCTGTCCACTTGCAATGAATGATAGTTATCCATTGAAAAAGGCTTGCCGGGTACACGATCTAAAAATTGCGCTTGTTTTTTTGAAGTCTCATCACTTAACGGCATGATTTTACGCTTCAGTTCTAACAAGGCAGCAGTATATTCAACAATTTCTTGTAAAGTATAGACTTTTGGCCCGCATAAATTGTAGCGTTTGCCGAAATGTTGTGCATTGTTAATGGTGTTCACCATTGCGGTCACTACATCATCCACCCAAACTGGGGCGAATTTGCTATTCGGGCAAGCTACTGGGAAAATCGGTGCTAAGCGCAGTAAACCGGCAAAACGGTTAAAAAAGGAATCTTGTAGCCCGAAAATCACAGAAGGGCGGAAACTGGTGACATTTAAGCCGGATTGATGCACTAAATCTTCCGCTTCACCTTTGGTTTTTAAGTAAAAGCTTGCGCCTTTTTCCGCATCGGCATTTAAAGCACTCATGTGTAGTAAGTGTTTGACTGAGTTGGCTTTACAAGCAGCAACCACTTTTTGTGCAAGCTCAACATGCGCAGCGCGGAAGCCTGCACCATCACTGCCGGATTCATTTAAAATGCCGACCAAGTTCACCACGACATCGTAACCTGCAAAGGCTTTAGTCAAAGCGTCTTGGCTATGGACATCTACCGATACCACTTCTGCGGTGGGTAACACCAATAATTCTCGATGATCTTCACGGCGGCGACTCACTACCCGAACCCACCAGCCTGCTTTGGCTAAGCGACTTGCTAATTGTTTCCCTATAAAGCCAGTTCCACCTAAAATCGCAATCTTTTGCATTGTTTTTCCTTTAAATCAAGCATTGAGCTGAAGTATGGTAGTTAAATACCACGCGGGTAATAGTTGTTCGTTTCCGTTTGCTTGTAGGATGGGCTGACGAAGGAAGCCCATCGTTCACCGCGCACTTGATTAATTTAATCGGTTGACACGACTGATGGGCTTCCTTTGTCAGCCCATCCTACAACATGCCGGAAACAAGAATAGCTTGTTTTTACACAGTAATTTAATTTTCTAAAGTGTTGCCAATGCAAGACTTGCACCGATTATAAAATGTACAACACCACTGTTAATGCGCTGCGCGTGATGATATGCAAC
>QKBZ01000271.1 GCA_003245895.1 Beggiatoa sp. | reverse complement strand
AAGGCGACTGGGATTTTAAGCTAAATGCTGTTTACACCATTGGCATTTTAGATTTTGTTTTTGCTGAAGATAAAGATGATAAGTCTGTGTTTCATCATGAGGTGCAGTTATTTGATAAAAACACACAAAAAGTGTTTTATGACAAACTCACTTACATTTATCTTGAAATGCCAAAGTTTAAGAAAACTGAGGATGAGTTAGAAACACACTTTGATAAATGGTTGTATGTTCTAAAAAACTTAGAAGATTTGACAAAACGGCCTGCAAAGCTGCAAGAAAGAGTGTTTGAAAAGTTATTTAAACAAGCAGAAATTGCAAGTTATAGCGAGGAAGAATATCAAGAATACGAGCAAAGTTTAAAAATTTATCGTGATTTAAAAAACTCGATTGATACCGCTTTTTTTGAGGGGAAAGTTGAGGGACGAGAAGAAGGTTTAGCCGAGGGCTTGAGTAAAGGTCTGGCAGAGGGAGAGATGATAGGAATTATAAAAACGGCTAAAAACTTAAAACAAGCAGGTGTGCCTATTGCTGTTATTGCGCAAACAACGGGGCTAAGTGAGGAAGAAATAGCAAAGTTATAGCCTCGTATGGTGGGCAAAACGCCGATTAAGGTCGGAAACATACTCAAATGTTTGGCGGCGTTTCGCACACCCTACATCACTATCAAACCCCATGCGGACGAATCCACCCCAACGCCGCCGCCAATAACAACAATAAAAACAACCCCACAGACAAACCTATCCTAAACGTCAATGCTTTCGCTAATTTACGTTGATGTGTTAAATCATCTGTAGGTCGCATTAATTGTTTTAACGCCAGCCCTAAACTGATTACAACCGCCAACAATAAAACGACAATCAATACTTTGAGTAACATGGCTACACCTCATCACTTTGGGGGAATAGTCAGAAATGTGAGTAAAGTTACCTTTCTGCAAGCCCTTAAACTGTCATCTGCTGTCAACGTCGTATGACGCTACGCTTATACGACCTACAACTGTGCTAAGTCCTATTGAATCTATGCTAAACAACAACATTGTGGAGAAATAGCTAACCAGAACGGAATCGCCACCATGTCCGTATATTGCTTTAAACCCTCCTTGATTGGCAGTCTTGCACTACTAATTGCAGTGCCGAGCTTTATCGGCTTGGGTTTCTGGCAAATTGCTAGAGGGGATTTAAAGCAAAGCTGGCAACACACATTTCAACAACAACAAGCCCTTCCCCCTCTCGCTTTCACCACCACACAACAGCAACAATCCCCACAAAGCTTATATTGGCGACATGCCACCGTGCAGGGGCAATTCCTCAACAAACCACAATTATTGCTTGATAACCAACGCCTTAATGACAAAGTGGGCTATGTAGTCTTAAGCCCTTTTCAGCTTGCTGATAGTGGCGCGATTTTGTGGATTAATCGTGGTTGGCTGCCGATTCACACAAACCGCGACGCAGTGCCTGACTTAACGCTAGCGCATGAACCGCAACAACTGTCCGGCACATTGCGCCCTGCGCCTGCTCGCCCTGCCTTATTCCTCGGTACTATCGCCGAACAACGCGAGCAGTTAAAACCAACACTATGGCGCATTCAAGTTTTTGAGTTTGAAACAGTAAACACATGGTTTTCCCTGCCTAGCTTGCCTTGGGTATTGCAACTTGCTGCCCCACAACAAACTGAATTAACAAGTTATTTAGAGCCACCCGACAGCAATGCACAGCGACATTATGGCTATGCCTTGCAATGGTTTTCCTTTGCCGCCGTTGCCGTTGTGTTGTTTATCGGGCTGAGTATGCGGCGTGTTGCATCAACCTCTGTTCACGAGACTTAACACCTATGACGACCTTATCACTTTCGCCTTTAGGGCGTAGTCGTTTAATGTTGGTGGCACTCGCCAGCCTGTTTATTTTGCCCTTAGCCATTGCATGGTTGCTTTATTTCAGTACCTCGTGGCAACCCAACACTCGCACGCATCATGGTGTATTAATTAACCCAGCCCGCCCACTGCATTTTGAGCAATTTAGCTTGCAAACCGTTCCTGAAACCACGCCATTTCCTTTAAATCAATTACAAGGTCGCTGGACTTTGCTCACTTTTACCTCTGCTGAATGTACACAACGCTGTTGGGAAAATCTGTACAAAATGCGCCAAGTGAAAGTGTTATTAAATAAAAATCAGCAGCGATTACAAAAAGTATTATTAGCAGCCAACCCAAGCGCATTACAACAATTAAGTCAATTACAAGCTGCTTACCCAGAAACATGGATTTTAAGCGGCGAGCAACTGCCACATTTTGCTGCGCAGTTTGGTATGGCAACTGATCATGTCATTTACTTAATTGACCCGCTTGGAAATTATCTAATGTATTATCCCAGTGATGCTGATCCAGAAGGCTTATTAAAAGATTTAAAACACTTATTAAAACTGTCCCACATTGGTTAAAAAATGATAACAAAACCCTCTATTCATTTTTTACGTTTAAGTATTATCGCCACCGTGTTGGCGTTTACCGTGGTTAGCTTAGGGGCTTATGTGCGTTTGTCTAATGCGGGGTTAAGTTGCCCCGATTGGCCTTTTTGTTATGGTCATGTCGGTGTACCAATGTCTGAGCATGCGATTGCCAAAGCCGAGGCCGCGTATCCAGAACGTCCAGTGACAGTAGAAAAAGCATGGAAAGAGATGGTTCATCGCTATTTAGCCAGCACCTTGGGTTTGCTAATTTTGGCTTTAGCCGTGTGGGCATGGCGGCGGCGACAAGTGACACAACAACCCGTTATCTTGCCGCTATTGCTAGTCGGTTTAGTGGTGTTTCAAGGTTTATTAGGCATGTGGACGGTCACGCTATTGCTAAAACCAGCAGTGGTGACGGCGCATTTATTAGGTGGTTTAGCGACTTTAGGGCTGTTGGCGTGGTTAAGTTTGCGTTATAGCGCAGCGTGGTGGCGACCTTCCGCACCTAACGTGACGCAAACCGTGCGCGTGTGGGGTGTGCTGGCCTTGCTGGTATTAAGCGGACAGATTTTTTTAGGTGGTTGGACAAGTACCCATTATGCCGCGCTGGCCTGCGGTAATCATTTCCCCACTTGCCAAGGCGAATGGCTGCCGCCGATGCAATTTGAACATGCTTTTGATTTGTGGCAAACCGTGGACATTAATTACGAGGGCGGCGTGTTGGATTTAGCCGCTCGCACAGCTATCCATTGGTCACACCGTTTAGGCGCATTGTTGACGACCTTGGTCGTCGGAGGTTTGGCCTTATGGCTAATTCTGCGAGCAACTGCGCCCGCGCTGCGTTATTTGGCGGCCTTAGTGCTGGGCTTATTGCTGTTACAAGTCAGCTTAGGCATTGCCAATGTTTGGTTTTTATTGCCGTTACCGCTTGCTGTGGCACATAACAGCGGCGCGGCTTTATTGTTGTTAAGTCTCATCAGTTTAAACCATGTGTTAAACCTACCGGAGGAGGCACCGACAGATGACAACGCTAACACTACCGCATGAAGCAGGGCATTGGCGTGCATTTTTAGCACTGTGTAAATTAAAAGTAGTGGCCTTAATTGTGTTCACTGCTTGGGTAGGCATGTTGCTGGCAGTGCCGCATGTGCCGTCACTGTGGACAGTTTTTTGTGCCACGTTAGGCATTGGTTTAGCCGCCGCTTCAGCCGCTGCGATTAATCACGTTGTGGATCAAAAAGCCGATGCTTTAATGAGACGCACTGCCCGCCGCCCGTTACCGCAAGGTGAATTGCGTCCACAAGCCGCCTTGCAATTTGCCCTGAGTTTGGGCGGCATCGCTATGCTGATTTTATTCACCCAAGTTAATGCTTTAACCGCATGGCTCACCTTTGCCTCTTTAATTGGCTATGCAGTGGTGTACACCATGTGGTTAAAACGCCTGACTCCGCAAAATATCGTCATCGGTGGTGTAGCGGGGGCAGCACCGCCGTTGCTGGGCTGGGTGGCAATGACCGGCAGTGTGACCGCTGAGCCATTGTTATTAAGCCTGATTATTTACACATGGACACCGCCGCACTTTTGGGCGTTAGCAATTCACCGCCAGCAGGATTACGCCAACGCAGGCATTCCCATGTTGCCGGTGACGCATGGCATTGATTTCACCCGCTTGCAAGTATTGCTGTACACGATTTTGCTGATAGTGGTGAGCGTGTTGCCGTTTTTAATTCAAATGAGCGGTTTTATTTATCTGTGCGGCGCGTTGAGTTTAGGTTGTGGTTTTTTGTATTTTGCGCTGCGTTTATATTGCAGTGCGGATAATCGCCAGTTTGCTATGCCGACTTTTGTATATTCGATTTATTATTTAATGAGTATGTTTGCGTTTTTGTTGTTGGATCATTATGTGGGGTAGGAGGAAATGTAAGTTGCTACCCTATTGTAGGATGGGCTGAGGCACGAAGCCCATCAGTCGCGGTAAACAAACGATGGGCTTCCTTCGTCAGCCCATCCTACAATTGTTAAAAATCGCTTTCCATCCCTTCTTTTACATAACTCGGTAAATCTTTTTCTTCTGGAATAGGGGTAGGTTTACCACTCTCATCAATAGACACAAATTTAAATAACGCTTCTGTCACTTTTTCACGCTGACCAATGCGATCACGTCTCACCCATGCTTCTACGTGAATTTGCATCGAGGTGCGGCCTGCTTTTGCTACTTCGGTATAAACGCCAAGCACATCCCCTACTTTCACTGGGCGAATAAAGCTCATACTGTCTACGGAAACAGTCACTACGCGGCCTTGTGCACGTTGTCCAGCGCAGATACCGGCGGCAATATCCATTTGGGAAAGTACCCAGCCACCGAAAATATCTCCAGCAGGGTTAGTGTCAGCAGGCATGGCTAAGGTGCGGGTCGTTAAACGACCTCTGGTTTTTTCTGTCATGAATGATGTCCTTATCTTGTATAGCGCATAAGGCAAAACCCTCATCCGCCGTCAACGTCGCATGACGCTTCGCTTATGCGACCTACAATTTACAATCCAAAAAAAACGCCCTTACTGCAAGACAGTAAGGGCGTTTTCCAAACAACTTAAATCGCGTTAACCGCGCTGTACTTGCTTATGAATTATAAGCTGTAGTACAAGTCAAACTCAACAGGGTGAGTTGTCATGCGGATGCGCGTTACTTCTTGCATCTTCAGATTGATGTAAGCGTCAATTAAGTCGTTAGTGAATACGCCACCCGCTAATAAGAATTCGCGGTCTTTGTCTACTGCTTCTAACGCTTGCTCTAATGAGAAAGCCACTTTAGGAATGCTGGCTTCTTCTTCAGCAGGTAAGTCGTATAAATCTTTATCCATTGCAGAGCCTGGATCGATTTTGTTTTGAATCCCGTCTAAGCCCGCCATCATCATGGCAGCAAATGCTAAGTATGGGTTAGCAGTTGAGTCAGGGAAACGTACTTCGATACGACGGCCTTTAGGATTAGACACGTAAGGAATACGGATAGATGCAGAACGGTTACGTGCTGAGTACGCTAATAATACTGGTGCTTCAAAACCAGGTACTAAGCGTTTGTAGCTGTTAGTACTTGGGTTAGTGAAGGCATTGATAGCGCGAGCGTGCTTGATGATACCGCCAATGTAGTATAAAGCAGTTTCAGATAAGCCAGCGTATTTGTCGCCTGCGAAGATGTTAACACCATCTTTAGATAAAGATTGGTGAACGTGCATACCACTACCGTTGTCGCCAACTAATGGTTTAGGCATGAAGGTAGCAGTTTTGCCGTAGCCGTGAGCAACGTTCCAAATCACATATTTTAAGATTTGAACTTCGTCAGCTTTTTTCACTAAAGTGTTGCTGCCAACACCGATTTCGCACTGACCCGCAGTCGCTACTTCGTGGTGATGTACTTCAGCAATTAAGCCCATTTCTTCTAAAGTTAAGCACATTGCAGAACGCATGTCGTGCAATGAGTCAACTGGAGGTACTGGGAAGTAACCGCCTTTAACGCCTGGACGGTGACCGAAGTTGCCGTCTTCATAGGCTTTTTCAGAGTTCCAACCGGCTTCTTGAGAGTCGATTTGGTAGCCACAGCCGCGCATTTCTGCGTGCCAACGGATGTCGTCAAAAATGAAGAATTCGTTTTCAGGCCCGAAACGTGCGCTATCAGCAATACCGGTTGAAGCTAAGTAAGCTTCAGCGCGTTTAGCTAAAGAACGTGGGTCACGTTCGTAACCTTGCATGGTTGCAGGTTCAACGATGTCGCAACGTAAGTTTAAAGTTAATTCGTCTGCAAATGGGTCAAGTACAGAAGTCTCGTCTTCTGGCATTAAAATCATGTCAGATTCGTTGATGCCTTTCCAACCAGAGATAGAAGAACCATCAAACATTTTACCGTCTACGAAGGTATCTTCTTCGATTGCGTGTGCAGGAACAGTAACGTGTTGTTCTTTACCTTTAGTATCCGTGAAACGGAAATCGACAAATTTGACACTGTGCTCTTTAATCAAGCCTAATGTTTTTTCACCAGCCATGTGTTGACTCCTGTGAGGAATTTATCATTTAAGTTGGGTTGTAGACTGACCAATATATTGGTCGTCTGTGCCGTTAACACAATGCCAAACCGTTCAACCATGATCGATTTGCACATTTTTACGGCATTTTTTATGCAAACTCGCATCAATGCACATTGTATACCAGTCAGCATAGTATTAAAAATCAATTGGATAAGCAAACACGTACTTAGTTGCAAAACTTATTTGCACTTTTTTAAAGCATAAATACGTTTGTTTGCTTTGAAATAGTGCGTTTAGTTGCCGTTAGCAAAAAAATACGCGTACTTCTCCTACAGGGGTTAATTGTTGCGTTGTCCCCTTAAACGCGGCACTTAATTCATGTGCACGATCTATATCACTTGCAACAGATAAGGGCAAATAAATATCGACATTCAGTTTACCATTTAAATAATGCAAGCTGATATGTTCGATAGCCAACGCCGGTTCTAGTTGTGACCAGCATTGTTGCAATTCACCGATTAATTCATGACGCGAAGGCAGTGCCAGACTAGCAAGGTGACATTCGTCTTCTTCGGGATCAACGTGCACTGTGACATCGACGATTTCATCAATTTCGTCTAGCAGTTTAGCGCGTACACGGTCGCCGATATGATGGCCTTCTGACACAGAAATGCGCGGATTAACCAAAATATGCACATCGACCAAGGCATTCTCGCCCATGTAACGGGTGCGCAGTGCGTGCAAAGTGCGTACACCGTCTACGCCTTTGATAATCTTTTTAATTTCTCCCACACGTTCCCGATCTAGCCCAGTATCAACCAATTGCCGTAAGCCATCCCAGCCTAAAGACCAGCCAATGTGTGCAATCATTACCGAGACGACTAGGGCGGCAACGGAGTCTAACCATGAGGCACCTGCCATGCTGCCCGCGATACCAACAAATACCACTACAGAGGAAATAGCATCACTTCGATGGTGCCA